>JBBTTY010000028.1:0-33476 GCA_038063975.1 Patescibacteria group bacterium
CCTTGAGAGACTCCGAAGTTGTTCCGTAAGAAAGATTTCCTACGTATAGTTTCTTAGCCATTGTGTATTTTGATACTTATAACTATCGTCCGACCCCTCTTTGGCCAAGAATTGCTCCTTTACCTCCGAGAACTAACGACTTGTCAAGTGTAACATTATAGGTTGTATATAGTCAAATATTTTTACTTTATACCATATTCCCCCACTCTGGTGCGTAGAATCGAAATGGTGATTGCGCCAGTTTTCAAATTTACACCTAAATCTGAAACCAATTGTCTGACATAAAAACCACTACCAGAAGTGACTTTGACTTTATAAATAAGAAATTTTTCTGGTGCATTACTTTCAAAATGTCTATCCCAAAGTTTCAAAATTTCTTTTTGTCTGAAATCTCCTACAACCGCATTTATTCCTTCTTCTATGTATTTTTTAAAATCTACTGATGATATCTCTCGAGAACTCACAAATTCTATATTTTTCACTTCAACTTCATGTTCTGGCATGACCACAGTATCCAACTTATCTTTACGTGCTAGATCAAATAGAGGTACACCTCCGACGACTTTCGAAGAATATGCTGGATATTTTTGCATGAATTTTCCCTCGTATTTTTTGAGAGCTTTTTTTATTTCTTTTTCACCAAATATCTTTAAGCCCCCTATTTCTTTTGTCTTCGTAATTTTTCCCAAAATATCATAAGTGTCTGTTTCTATTCCTAAAACAAATTCAAATTCATAATCTTTATCGAGTCTTGTGTAGGCTTCGCGTTCTTTGTTTTTCTCACCGGCAAGCACTATCAAAACACCTTCGGCCATAGGATCTAATCTGCCAGCATAAGTCATTTTTACACCTTTGTATTCTGGACGTATAGCCACATAACGCTCTATGGTCTGCAGAGGTGTCTCGCTCTTTTTTTTATAGAGATTGAGCACCTGATCAAATTTGCCTGCGAGTTCTCTGGCCATAACTCTATGCTACAATGCTTCCATGCTTTTCGAAAGCTTTGGTAAATAAAATGAAAAAAATCGTCCTCGATGTAGAGACCAGAAATATTTTTCAAGACGTGAGTTCGAATGATCCGCGAGAGCTCGATATATCAGTCGTCTGCCTATACGACTATGAAACCGATTCGTATCAGAGCTTCCTCCAAGAAGATTTCGGCAAGCTCTGGCCGATACTAGAGAGAGCAGATATACTCATCACATACAATGGCGACCATTTTGACATACCTCTGCTCGGCAAATACTATCCTGGCGATCTGGCAAAAATAAAAAGTCTCGATCTCCTAAAAGAAGTGAAAAAAACTCTCGGCTTTCGTTTGAAACTCGATTCGATTGCTTCTGCAACTCTGGGTTATAACAAGTCAGGTCACGGATTGGAAGCTGTCACCTGGTGGAAAAACGGTGAAATAGAAAAAATCATTAAATATTGTAAAGACGACGTCAAGGTAACAAAAGAAATTTACGATTACGCTCTGAAAAACAATCAGCTCAAATATAAAGACGGTTCGAATGTAAAAGATATAAAACTAGATACAAAAAATTGGGAAAAGAAAAATGACAGTTCTATGACTTTCAGCTTGGGGTTTTAATATAAAACGGAGGAAAATAGTATTGAGCGAGGACTTTCGGAGCACGACGGTGCGAGAATGAGATGGCCAGCCAGTAGGCTGGAACATCGTGCCGAGCGAGATGCTATTTTCCTCCGTTTTATATTACTAGTTTCCGCAAATCCGATATGACTTTTTCTGCGTGCCCCAGAGATTTTACGTGCGAATATATCTGCCTGACCTTGCCCTCTCTGTCAATCAAAAAAGTCGTCCGCTCTATGCCTTCTATTTTCGCACCGAACATACTTTTTTCTCGCCAGACGTCATAGAGACGAGAGACTCCACCCTGAGAATCTGAAAGCAAAGTGAAATTGAGGCTCTCGGCCTGGCAGAATTTTTTGTGGGATTTGACATCATCGGCAGAGACACCAAGCACCACTATTCCTAGGTCATCTAGTTCATACTGATGATCGCGAAACTCTTGAGCTTCCAGAGTACATCCGGCTGTCATGTCTTTCGGATAAAAATATAGAATGACAAAACTACCTCTGTAATCCGAAAGAGACCTCATTTTTCCGTCCTCATCACGCAGAGTGAACTCCGGCGCCGGATTTCCGAGCATAGACATTTGAATAAGCGATTTCATGATATAATTTCTTCTGTCTTAAAAAGTAGAATTACCAGATCATTATACTAGATTAATCTTTATGAATGAACCCAATCAATCTTCTTTGCAGTCTATTTCCATACCGGTCGCCATCATGGTCGCCGGCGCTCTCATAGCGGGGGGTATTTATTTTAGCGGTAGAGGAAATCAGGCAGCAGTAGTAAATAATGCGAATACTGCGACCGTATTCAACGCCAATAACATAAAGCCTATAAGCACTGCTGACCACGTTTTGGGCAATCCGAAAGCCGATATCGTCATCATAGAATACTCAGACATCGAATGTCCTTTCTGCAAGCAATTTCATGCTACTCTTCACCAACTGATGAACGAATACGGCACCCAGGGTAAATTAGCGTGGGTATATCGTCATTTTCCTGTTCACACGAATTCAATAAAGGAAGGCGAAGCAGTAGAATGTGCGGCTGAAATCGGCGGCAATGATGCATTCTGGAAATACACTGACAAGATATTCGAAATCACCACTTCAAATAATGGGCTGGACTTGGCAGAGCTTCCCGTCATAGCGGAAGAAATCGGACTTGATGTTGTGCGTTTCAACGCCTGCCTGTCGAGCGAGAAATACAAATCAAAAATCGAGAAAGACAGGGCCGATGTCACGGCAGCTGGCGCCCAAGGCACTCCTTATAGCGTCATATTCACCAAAGGCGACAGGATTCCCCTCAATCAAGGCGCCCTCCCCTACAATGATATGAAAACTATTATTGATACTATATTGAAGAATTAAAAGAGGTGGATTTGTATTTATCTGGCATCATACTATTTGACTATATCAGAAAGATGTTTCCAAATAGCATACATTGCGTATGTATCAAGCTCGCAATATTCAAGCATTGATTGTTTTAATTCTTCCTTTTTGGCTTCTACCATATCTTCTGTAACTAATTTATTCCAGGTATTCATAGCCTCTGAGCCGTTACTAATATCAAGCTCTTTATAAGAGAGTTTTGGACATAAAACATTGAGTATTTTTTTAATTGAAGCCCTTCCGTGAAAATCTGGATGTACATGTAATTGTTTAGAAAATATTTTCATCAAATCAAAAATTCTAGAATTTACACCTTGAATAAAGTCTGCATATTCTGGTAATCGTATGGCTAGATGTTTATTGATATGCGATTCTTCAAAGGTTCTATTCCACACAATAATACTTCCGGATTTTCCTATTTTCTTTTTGAGATCAGTCACAAATAGTGGCGAAGGGTCATTCTTTTCAATATAGAAAAAAGGTTCCATATGTTCAGGTTCGGCACCTTTCTCGGCAGATTCTTTTGTCAACACATGAAGAGAGTATTGAAATGGGATATGTTGATATGGTTTATATCCGTTAAATCTTGGTATTGCCGGATTAAAAGACTCATAATCAAGAAAATACAAAGGAAACTGTAATTTTGCAAATTCTTGACGTATTAATTTATGATTTATATCAGCTTTCTCGTCACCGGGTTTTAACCTCAATGAGCAGTTGTGCACGTCTGCCTGTTTTTGCATTTTTGGACTAAGTTCAAAGTCATCTGGAATATTCTTGATATCATATACCCCCAAATTTATCAATTCATGCAATTTATTACTTCTAATACGAATCAGATCATGAACGCTGTATTTTAGAAGCTCATCGTCTTTTAAAATTTTTCTATTATGTTCGGCAAAGGTCGTGCAATGTTTTGACCTGCCTTCATAAATACAACGACACGGACCAGACGGCTCTTTAGGAGAACTAAGCAAATTGATCATAATTTCTATTCCCTCTTTAACATGCAACGATATTTCTTCTACATAAATAGTTACGTCTTCAAAGACAAAAAGTTTCTGAAGATCAACTTCCCCTGCAAGAGTGTAGTTTTTGTTCAGACGAATGAGATAAGCCTTAACAACTTTATATCCGACTTTGCGGGCTAGATAAACTTGAAATGCAAGATCATAGAGATGGTGGTCTTTGAGTAATTTATTTTTATACTTTTCAAGTGCTTTTGGATCCTTGAAATCAACTATCCGATCACCATCATCCGATTCATCTTCAGTTTCTTGTTCCAGTTTAGAACTACTGGATGCTTTAACCTCATATAAGGATAACTCACCATTTTTACCTCGTTTTAATATGTCCACTGCCGCAAATAATATGCCATCAGAAAATGATGCCTGAAAAAGCGTCTCTGTATGATCTTTTAAAAGCTCTTTAGTTTGTTTGAGGGATTCATCACCACGACTCTCAACAAGTACACCACCAGGAAATCGCTCACGTGCTTTCTTTTCAACTGAATTTCCCGCTTCAACTAGATGTTTTTCAAAATCAGAAAGAGGTAATGCAAAGTATATCTCCGGTTTCCATTTCTTCATCCAGGCGTTATGCGGACATTCTCGCCATAATACATAATCGGATTTTGTGATGATCATGTATTTTAATATAAATTGCTGTGATTATCGATATTCAAAAAACGAATTCCATTCTCTCTCACCTCATATATCGCTCTCAAATCTCCCGTTATATTGATACTCCTGCATCCAAAGTACTTTCCGTGAAGATTATGATTATTTAATTCCGGAGAAAATGAATCGGCTATAAATAGCTTTAATTTCTCATTGAATTTATATTGAAGCTTGGTTGGCAATTTTTTGTACTGCTTCTTAAAGTTTTTATGCAAATCAACAAGCATGATGGCTTTATGTTATGATCTCAAACTCTTGATCATATCTTCCGCTGTGTAAAAAGGTCCTATAATATTCTTGTTAGCGCGAGAATCAGTCAACAGCTTATTAAGAATTTTTTGTGTTCTTTTATTGGGCATCGGATGATCAGTAAACGTTACTCTACGCTCGGAAATAAATTCCTTTATATAACTATTTACAATTGCGTTCAAAGACACACCCAGAGTATGGGCTGTTTCCTGGGCCTTTCCTTTGAGAGATTTGTCGATTTTGATACTCAACATAGTTTGCATGACAATGTAATAAAATAATAATATCTAAAGTATATATATTAGATTGATTTAGTCAAGACTCTCGTAATTTTAACACGAATACCACATCACAATGACGTAACCTCCTTGTTTTGATCATCCAGAATTATCAGTTTGTAAATTTCGATAAGGGCGGAAAACAAGGCGATGACTAATGGTCCGAGGAAGAGTCCGATCGGTCCGAAAAATATAATGCCACCGATAACGGAAAGCATGACAAAGAGAGGATGGACAGTAAAACCCCTGCCCACAACTATAGGCATGAGGATATTGTCGACTAGACCGACTACAATTATTCCCCAGATACCGAGCCCTATAGCCGCTCCGAGTTTATCTATGAGGAAGAGATATAACACTGCTGGAATAATAGTCAGTCCTGCGCCAATACCAGGTAGGAGAGATACGACCGACGTGAGCATACCCCACAAGAGAGCGTGCTCGACACCAAAAACATAGAAACCGAGAGTGGCCAAAATTCCTTTTATGAGAGATGTGAGGAGCGAGCCGCGCACGACCGAGTTGACCGCCCTCTCAATTTTATCAATTATTTGTTGATCATAAGTATCGGCTAGAGGTGAAATATCCATAATTGTTTTCTTCATACGCTTGCCATCGCGCAGTATATAAAACAAAGTGATAAGAACGATGAACAATCCCAGAGCGATTGACGCTGTACTGGAAAATATCCTGCCGAAATTATTTACGAGCGAATCCGCCGCCGATTTCACATAACCGCCGATATCGGGATTCCATGTTGGATATATACTTTGAATGGGCTTTATCACATAAGCCACGAGTAGATTAGCATCGCCGAGTCCTCGATCACGCACCGCTGTATAAAAGTTAAAAGATTCGACGGCAATCTGTTCTATGAGAATAGAGAGCGGAACGAGAATGACAATCAGAACAAAAAGAACCGTCAGCGTGGCCGTAAGCGTTCTTCGGCCTTTTGTTTTGGCCAGAATCCATCTATCAATCGGACGCACTACAATAGCCGTCATAAAGGCTAGAGCGACGGGAGCGATAAAAGGTTTGAACAATGCCAGAGTGATGAGAAAAACCGCAATGAGCAATGCCATGAAAAAATAAAGTTGAAGTTTTTTAGTGTCCATAGATTTAAGTATACTCTTATTTTATTTATCCAAATATACCTATAATAATTGACATTGCAGCCAAAACAGCCAATTCATGCCCGACTGAAATCAGAAAAAGGATGAAACTATCGTCGCCGAAACAGTAGTCACCCAATTTCATTGGCACAGCAAAACCAATCCAGAGGAGAAATGCGGAGAGTATGATGCTCCAGAAACTGACAATGACGAGGGAGTTGAAGAGAACAGCCAAAATAAAAGCAGTGACCAGAGTAGAGATTGTCATACCGATCCAGACTGACGCTTTGGGTTTGTCTTGTTTTTTATCGTGCGAGTTTTCTTCCGTCTTACTCTTTAACCTCAGCCAAAGTTTGCCAAAGGCCCATGGCGCATACCATACAAAACCGACGATCATCCCAGCTATGGTAGCGACAATAATGACCCAATAATTTATATTTTGAAAAAACATAATCTATGTGTTATTTAATAAGTGTTTATTTTTAGTACTTTTAATACTACTGTATTATACGCTAGACCAACTTTTCATAAAAGGGCTAAAAATATAGGCGAATTTTGAGAGATAAAGAAAAGATAAAGTTTAAAATGAGTAATTCTTGCAAATTTTGACACGGTGTGGGAGGGTGGGGACATTAAAAAACCCATATGCGTATTCTCGTTGTAGATGATGACAAAGACATACGCGGTTATTTAAAGGCCAATCTAGAAGCCGAATGTTTTGCGGTCGATACAGCCGGGGACGGCGAAGAGGGTTCATACCTCGGAAAAAACAAAAGTTACGACGCTATAGTTCTCGATAACAATATGCCGCGAAAGAGCGGCATTCGTGTTTGTGCCGATTTGCGAAGCGCCGGAAACACAACGCCTATCATCATGCTCTCTGTAGATTCTGACAGTGAGCATAAAGCCGAATTGCTCGATACTGGCGCAGATGATTATTTGACCAAACCTTTCTTATACAAAGAACTGCGTTCGAGAATTCGTGCCCTCCTGCGCAGGCCACGTAAAACAGTACCGTCTATACTACAAGTAGACGATCTCGTCTTAGACAGTTCGCGGCAATTCGTCAAACGTGGCAAAAAGAAAATATATCTCACCCGCAAAGAATTTTCCCTACTCGAACATCTCATGAGAAATGAAGGAATGATCGTTTCTCGCGCCAGTATCCTAGAGCACGTCTGGGATGCTGAGATCAGTGTTTTTTCAAATACAATCGAGGCTCATATATTAAATATCCGAAAAAAGGTAGATGAACGGCCAAAGAAAAAGCTCATATACACCATGCCGGGCCGAGGATATCAGATCAATTGCCGTAACCCCAATTATTAACTTACAATATGATCTATTTAGAAAAATTAGGACGGCGCACTCGAGAATTCAGGTCGTCGCTTCGTCGCCTTTTTGGCGTAAAAGATACTCCGCCCTACATTTCACGCTTTGCAGAATTTGGCAGAGGAGCGAGTGGTGTTATCCATGATCTCTCAAATCCACTCACTGTCATAAGTCTATCGATGGAACAGCTCAAAAACGACGTCCGCATCCGAGGGAGAGATGCTCAAAAACATATAGAAACTGCTCTACGGGCAAGCAGAAAAATGAAATTGTTTTTGTCGACGGCAAAACAGCAATTAGCAGAAAAAGAAATACGAACACGATTTGATGTCATAGAGGAAATTCAGAGCGTCATAAAGCTCCTACGTCCGATATCAAAAAAATCAGATATAAAAATTAAATACCGCTCCCACAAAGCGGTATTTATTTTCGGCGATGAAATCAAATTCTTTAGAATCGTTTCAAATATTGTTTCAAACGCCATAGATTCATACGTTTTATTTCCCGGTCAGCAAAACAAATTAATAATTATACGAGTGAAAAATGACAAAAAAAATCTCATCATATCCATACGCGATTTCGGTTGTGGTATTCCAAAACACCTCCATAAAGCAATATTTGAGCCTTTTTATACAACCAAACAGAAACACGAAGGGACGGCGGGACTCGGACTTTCAATAGTAAAAAACATCGTAGAAAACGATTTTAAATGCAAAATAAAAATAGACAGTACGACAGGCAGGGGTTCGACGTTTAAAATTATTATGCTTCTACTTTGATTTATATACGAAATTCCAGATGGTTCCGACTATATTGCCTACGATATAGCCCACAAAAGACGTAATCACTATGAGAACAATCGCTTTACCAAAACTGAAATCCGTTATAACAAAAGAAAAATCAATAAAATGGATCCGATATATAAAGGAAAGAATCGAACCAGCCCAGCCGACACCGACAAAAAACACCCAAATGACATGCATGAAACCAGCAAATCCACCCAAAACCAAACCGAGTTTATGTCTGTTGACCATATAAATAATAAAACTAATTTATAATCTTATCCCATTATTATATCACTATCATCTATTTTTGTTGCCGGACTTGGAATCGAACCAAAATTTAGAGCTTCAAAGGCTCCCGTCCTACCATTAGACGATCCGGCAATATATAACCGTATATAACTGACTGTATGCTCATATGACTTGCAAGCATAACTTACAACAAAATCGGACCTTGGACAAATCAAGTAAACTATTTTCCCTCTTCCACAACATCAAGTACCAAGAGTTCTAAGGGCAACTCGCGTATAGGAGAGAGAGCAATGTAGTCGAACGCACCGAGGAGGGTGTGCAGGAGTTTTGAGTCTACGGCTGTTTTTTTGTCGGCTATGAATTTTTTGTCTTCATCTGATGTACCCACCGTAGCTCCAAGAACAGACATTTTTTCGAGGAGAGTGAGACGGACGAGAGAGAGAGTGAGTTCGAGAAAAAGTTTTGGATCAAAATTTTTTGAGCGAATTTCGGCAATAACTTCAAAAGCTTTTGCGGCGTTTTTTTCTACCAAAGCCGCAACAAAATTCCTGACCAATTCTGACTTCGGCGAGCCCGTGGCTTCTTCTACATCCTCACGGGTGATCTTTTTGCCTTTTATTCCCGCTATGACCCGCTCCAAAATGCCATGTGTGTCTCGAAAAGATCCGTCACCAACCAGAGCAATCAATTCAGCAGCGGCTGGTTCGAGACTGAATCCTTCTTTTTTGGCGATTTTTGTAATCGTATCTTTCAAAATTTCCGCTGTCGGTCGTTTGAATTCAAAAACCTGACAGCGTGAAATGATGGTTTCGGGCAATTTGTGGATTTCGGTCGTAGCCAGAAGAAATACGACATGTTTTGGTGGTTCCTCTAGGGTTTTCAAAAGAGCATTAAAAGCCTCCTTTGTGAGCATGTGCACTTCGTCTATGATATAAACTTTGAATTTCGATTCGAATGGCAATACTGCGACAGCATCACGTAAAGCTCGAACGTCATCTATGCCACGATTTGAAGCGGCATCTATTTCATATATATCATTTGCACTCGTACCAATTTCACGAGCGAAAATTCTGGCTATGGAAGTTTTACCTATACCACGAGAACCGGCAAATAAATATGCGTGAGCAACAGTTTTATTTTCTATGGCGCCTCGCAAGGATTTGACCACAATATCTTGGTCTACGACTTCTCGAAAATTTTGCGGACGATATTTTCTGTATAAAACTTCGTGTGACATATTGAGAGTATATCAGAATAGCAGGAGTTTATAAAAAAGACGGGCGAGATTTGCAATCTCGCCCGCTTATATTCATGTCAGGCGTAACCAACATGAAAATAGTTACAACTACTGTCATGAGAAAATAGGGATCATGAGCTCCCATTCAAAACTGCAAAAGAACAAAATCGGAGAGAGGGGGTGGGGCCAACTACACTTCGTCAGAAAAACCACCCCCTCCCAATTGGATGCGCTTTGCCGACGCATCGTAGTTTCAATTTACACCCGCTAGCAATTTTTGCAAGTAAGTTATGCACTTATTTTATCTTTATTTTGAGCCGTTTTTTAGAAATCGCTTTACGATACCTTCAACTTCCCCACTATTTTTAGCTTCCATGAGCTCTGTACGCAATTCTTTGGCATTATCAAATCCATGCACATAGGCTTTGAAATGTTTTTTCATGAGAGCAAAGCTTTTCACCGAGCCTAGCAATTCTTCATAGAGTTTGGTGTGCTCGACAAGAGCTTCCAGTCTTTGCTCAAGACTCGGTGAGACAGATTTTCCGTCTTTTGTATGAAGTGCAGAGAAAAGCCATGGATTGCCGAATATGCCACGGCCGAACATTATACCATCGACTCCAAACTCATGAGTTCTTTGTTTTGCGTCTTCCAAATCCTTTATATCTCCATTTCCTATAATCAAAGTTTCTGGAGAAATTTTGTCTCGTAGAACGACAATCTCACGCATATGCTCCCAATGTGCAGAAACGAGAGACATTTCTTTCCTGGTTCGTAAATGAATAGTGAGAGCAGACAGATTTTCGGCGAGTAATTCTGGTATCCACGTCGCTATTTCGTTTTTATTATAACCAATACGAGTTTTCACAGAGATCGGCAGTTTTGGTGCACCCTCTTTTGCGGCACGAATAACCGCTCTCGCTCTTTTTGGATCTTTTATCATGGCTGCCCCCGCTTCCTGTTTTTCTATTGATCTATCGGGACAACCCATATTTATATCTATACCGTCAAAACCAAGCTTTTGACATAGAGCTGCTGCTTCGCACATTTTTTCTGAATTGGCAGTAAATAACTGGGCAATAATTGGTCTCTCTGCTTCTGTAAATTCTAGATCATGGAGAAGCACTTTTCGGCCAGGTGAACATAGTCCATCTGCCGAAACAAATTCAGTCCACATGACATCAGGTTTGCCATGTCGAGCAATAATCCGCCGAAAAGCCGCATCTGTCACATCCGCCATAGGAGCGAGAACAAAAAAAGGCTTCTTCAGTTTTTTCCAGAATCCATGATTCATAATACGTAAAAAATGGGGGGGGTATAAAACATGCATTGATGGAGACTTTCGGAGAAGGCGAAGGCCTTCGAGAATGAGACGGCTCGCCAGTAGGCGAGAACGTCGTGCTCCAGCAATGCATGTTTTATACCCCCTACTTTATATTATTTCAGCTTATATACAACTTTATTTCCCGAATCGAGCTTCATATAATCGAGCTTTTGGAGAAAGCGCGAGAGCGACGGAGCGATAGTTTTATCGTTTATGACAGAAGAAATATTTGAGAGCACAGTGGCTAAATCGTCATTTATGTTCACTATGAGCGAACCACCGGTAAAGAGAATGATCGTCATATAATGAGGCTCGTCAAAAATTGCCAGAGCGGGAGCGATACCAAAAGAGCCCAGTTCACGGACAAAAAATTGAATTCTTTTAAATTCTTCTGATGGAAGAAAGCTCTGGCCAATCGGCTGACCAGAAATTAAACCTCTGTATATAAAAGCTGATGAAGTAGCTATGGTATCAAATATGAGACCATTTTCGTCCATAGAAAAACATGAGCTGATTTCCCGAATACCCCCGGTGCACCATCTAGCCTCTTCTTTTCTTTCTTCCAGAGTTATCTCAATTTCTTTTAATCCATTTCTATTTATTGAAACCGATTGAATCAGAGGCAAAGCGAGAATTTTTTCTTTTATATTATCGACTGGATAGAGAAAAGCATTATTCTTTGAAAAGAAGTAGAAATAATTGCCGGCTATTTCTCGGAGAACTGTCGCTTCTATCGTTTCAATCTTGACACGCTCATTGCCCTTTATTATTATCTTCTCAACAGACATGGATTGTGCCTGAGAGAGCATAGATAAACCTGAAAAAATGATACCGAGAACGAGCAGAGTGTAGAGACTCATAAAAAACGCTCGTCTGCGCCGGCGGGCGACTAGCTTCTTTTGATAGACCATCACCCTAGGCCTTTGCATATTTATTTTTTAATAGAATCCGAGCCGAAGTACGATTTCAAAACTTCGGGAACATGTACAGAACCGTCCGCTTGCTGAAAGTTTTCAACCATGGAAACGAGTATGCGAGGAGTAGGAATAGCGGTGCAGTTGAGAGAGTGAGCATATTTTAATTTCCCTTCCATATCTCGATAGCGGATATTGAATCGTCTGCACTGGAAATCGTGAAAGTATGAAGCTGAAGATATTTCGCGATACCTGTCTTCTTTTGGCACCCATAGATTGATATCGTATTTCTTTACTTGGCCCAAGCCAAGATCTGCACCGCAATTTATAACAGTCTGATAAGGAATACCGAGGGACTCTATAAATTCTTCTGTATTTCGATTGATTTCCTCGTGGAGATTTACAGAAGTCTCGTGACTGGCTTCGCATAATACAACTTGTTCCATTTTGTAGAATTCGTGGACGCGAATGAGGCCTTTGACATCTTTTGAATGACTGCCTGCTTCGCGCCTAAAGCACGAAGAAAAACCGAGATATTTCAAGGGAAAATTTTTTGCATCCAGAACTTCGCCGGAATGATAAGCCATGAGAGGCACTTCGGCCGTACCAGCCAAAACATCACCGTCCTGGGTTATATAATAATCTTCGACATTGCCTGGCAGATGAGCGGTACCATAGAGATTTTCTTTGCGGACGATAACTGGCGGAATGATAGGCGAAAATCCGCGCTTGCTGAAAAAATCCATAGCGTAATTCCAAATGGCAAAAGTCAGTCGAGCGCCGTCTCCCGTGAGAAAGTATCCTCGAAAGCCGTGAACTTTTACCCCACGCTCAAAATCAACCATACGGAGGGAAGTCATTAGTTCGAGATGGTCTCTCGGTTCAAATGTAAAGGCTGATTTTTGTCCCCATGTTCTTACTTCTTTGTTGTCTGCATCATTCTCTCCTTCTGGCACTGATATATCAGGAATATTGGGTACGCAGAGCATGAGCGCATGCCAATCTTTCATTACTTTTTTGAGACTTTCTTCTTCCGCTTCACGTTCAACTTTTAATTTTTTCATGGACTCGAGCAGAGATGCTCTCGAATCAGCGGGAGCGGATGGAAGTTTTAGAGAAACAGCGTTTTGTTCTGCTTTCTTGCCTTCTATGGACGTCTGGAGCACTCGCCTCTCCTCGTCTAGGACGAGTAGGGCATCGATATCCACATCCACGTGTTTCTTTTTGGCGCCCATTTTAACCAGCTCTTTGTTATCCCTGATGAATTTGATGTCTAGCATTTTATCTTTTCTTTATCTTTTCTTCATATTTTCTTTATCTCGGAATTGTACACTAATGAGGCTATGAATTCCATTAGAAAACTGACATTGGAAGAGTACCCTGCCCTCATTCGAGAATTGCCTAAACCGCCGGAAGATTTATATATAGTGGGCGAATTACCGCCGGCGAATTATATATATCTGACTGTCGTTGGCGCCAGGCGTTATAGCGACTACGGAAAACAAGTGTGTGAAAAGCTGATAGAGGGTTTGCGTGGTTTGCCTGTGGTTATCGTTTCTGGCTTGGCCTTCGGCATAGACATAATCGCCCACAAAGCGGCTCTTAAAAATAACATAAAGACCATAGCTATACCTGGTTCGGGATTACGTGATGATGTCATCACTCCTGCGACCCATATAAATATCGCAAAACGCATTTTAGAGGCGGGAGGCGCATTATTGTCACCTTTTCCACCGGAGACACCTGGTGCAAATTGGACATTCCCTGTGAGAAACGAAATCATGGCTGGCATTTCCCATGCCACTCTGGTCATAGAAGCAGTGAGAAAGTCTGGTACACTCATAACGGCAAAACATGCGACTGATTTCAATAGAAATGTTTTGACTGTTCCCGGTTCAATTTTTTCAAATCTGACGGAAGGGCCACATATGCTCATTCGTCTCGGTGCCACACCTATAACAAGCGTGAGTGAATTGATAGAGGCTCTGGGTTTTAAAAGCGATATAAAGCGAGAGGAAATAAACTACTCGGATTTAGGAGAAGATGAAATAAAAATTATGGAAGCGCTGGCGAGTCCGCTTTCCCGCGACCTGCTTTTGGAAAAGTTAGGAATGGAGACAGGCAAAGTGAATGCGCTCATTTCTCTCCTCGAAATCAAAGGCATGATAGAAGAAACTATGGGAGAATTACGGAGGGTTTGATTGAATAAAAATTGCCAAATATTTTATATTCGTGTAATACTTGCCAGCACAACAACAGACATATCACAAAAGACATATGACGAAACTTATCATAGTAGAATCTCCGGCCAAAGCCAAAACTATAGGCAAATATCTCGGAAGCGAGTATCAGGTGGTAGCGTCTGTGGGACATGTGCGCGATTTGCCAAAATCCAATAAAAAAGCAATTGATATGGATCATTTCACGCCTCATTATGAAGTTTCTGCGGGCAAGGAAAAAATTTTGCATGAAATAGAAAAATTGGCCAAAAAATCTGATGAGATATTACTCGCTACAGACCCCGATCGCGAGGGCGAGGCTATAGCGTGGCATATTGCGGAAGCTGTGGATTTCGCTAAAAAACCTGTAAAGAGAGTGGTTTTCCATGAAATTACAAAAGAAGCTATTGTGGAAGCTCTAAAGCATCCGCGGGATATAGATGAGAATCTGCGCCGCGCCCAGGAGGCGCGGCGCATACTCGACCGCCTTGTCGGCTATGACCTCTCCGGCATCATATGGAAAAAAGTGCGTTACGGCCTCTCGGCTGGTCGTGTCCAATCCCCCGCTCTGCGCATCATAGTAGAGCGCGAGAGGGAAATAAAAGCTTTTAAGCCCGAACAATATTTCACAATCACCGCCAATACAAAAACGCCAAAGAAAGCCGAACTTTCTCTCACTTGTTCCGTAGAACCGAGAGAACAAAAAGAGGCCGAGAGAATTGTTACCATAGGTAAAAAAGAATCTTGGAGTGTCGTGTCAATAGAGGAAAGCGAAGCAAAACGTTCTCCGCGAGCGCCTTTCACCACATCTACTCTTCAGCAAACCGCTTCGACACGTTTCGGCTTCTCCCCTTCCCGTACTATGCGCACAGCCCAAAAACTCTACGAAGCCGGTTTCATCACATATATGCGCACAGATTCCACGACACTTTCAAAACAAGCTATAGGCCAAATTGCAGGAACTATAGAAAAATTATGGGGTAAAGAAATGTTGGAAGTCCGTGTCTTTACAAGCAAATCCAAAAACGCTCAAGAAGCTCACGAAGCAGTACGACCCACAAACGCCTCTCTGCGCACCGCAGGCCATACACCAGAAGAAAAAAATCTCTATTCACTCATATGGGCGCGCACTGTCGCCAGTCAGATGAGAGACGCTCGTATGATGCGGACAAAAATACTGGCAAATACAACATCCAAAACTATTCCGGATTTTCAAGCCAATGGTTCACGTACTATTTTTATGGGTTGGCTAGAAGCAGACCATGGTGCGCATGGTGAAGATATCGAACTGCCAAAAGTAATGCAGGGCGACAAACTTGAACTAGTCAATATTTCTGCTCTAGAAAAATTCACAGAACCGCCGTCCCGATATTCGGAAGCAGGCTTGGTTAAAGAACTCGAAAAGCGTGGCATAGGCCGTCCTTCGACATACGCTTCCATCATAAAAACCCTCGAGGATCGCGAATATGTCACAAAAGAAAACAGGAATCTGCGCCCTACTGACACAGGCGAAGTGGTGAGCACATTTCTGGAAGATAATTTCACAGAGTATATAAGCGACACATTTACAGCCGAAATGGAAGACAAGCTCGACCTCATAGCAGAAGGCAAAATTGGCTATGAAAAAACTCTATCTGATTTCTATAAACCTTTCGCCAAAGACGTAAAGGCAAAAGAAAAACTGGATAAAGCCACCACCCTTGGTGAAGCTGAGGCAAAACACGTCTGTCCAAAATGCGGTTCGTCTATGGTGATAAAACTCGGCCGATCTGGAAAATTTCTCTCTTGCTCGCATTATCCCGACTGCGACGGAGCACTTCTCATAGACGGAACAGAAATGCCGAAAGACAAAATCATAGGCATTCATCCCGATACAGACAAAGAAATCACTTTGAAAAACGGCAAATATGGTCCGTATGTGGAAATGTCGACAAACGAAATCGTAAAGAAAAAACCAAAACTGCGACGCGCCAGCGTGCCAAAAGAAATAAAACCTGAAGAAATCACCCTCGATCAAGCAATTCATTTCTTGTCTCTCCCCCGAGAACTAGGCCAACATCCTGAAACAAATAAAGCGGTTACTGCAAATATCGGCCGTTTCGGCCCCTACATCGTCCATGATGCCGATTTTCGTTCTCTAAAAAAACCTGATGATGTCTATTCCATTGAACTTCCCCGCGCCCTCGAAATTTTCAAAGAACCAAAGAAAAAAAGAAGCTTCCGAGCAAAGAAAAAAGAATAGACTACAAGGGACAACTATCAACAACTGTTAAATAAACTGTCAAATAGAGAAGTTTTTTATGGAATACAAATCCTCGGTATTTTCATCTTCTTTCTTTTCTTCTTTTGAACGATCGTCCGTGGGAGCGGTGGTCTCTTGTGATGCTGGCTCTATTTGTTTATTCGTTTGAATTATATTGAGAATAGTCCTCAAGTCTTCGGGCGAGAAGAAATCAATAGTGATTTTGCCTCCCTTTTGCTTTTGCTCTATTGAAACGCGTGTGCCGAATGTCTCGGAGAGTTTCTGCTCCATTTCAATTATGCTCGGATCAAAACTGCGCTCTTTTTTGCGCGCTCTCTCCACGGCGATTTTGCGAGCAATCATTTCCGTCTCGCGGACGGTGAGATGCCTGAAAGTAATTTCCTTGAAAAGGGTCAATTGTTCCTCTGGTCGATCGGCGAGCATCATCAGAGGCCGAGCATGGCCTTCTGAAATTTTGCCCGCTGACAGAGAATCGAGAATGTCGGAAGAGAGCATGAGCAGGCGAATACAGTTTGAAACATATTCGCGCGACTTGCCGATTTTCTGGGCAATCTGAATATGCTTCAAACCGAATTCTTCTACCAGTTGATTGAAAGACCGAGCTCGCTCCACAGGATTAAGATCCTCTCTTTGGAGATTCTCTATGATAGCTAGTTCGAGCTTTACTCTGGCATCATCGCTGTTTGCACGGATAATAGCCGGCACATGCTGAAGTCCGAGCAGTTTTGAAGCACGTAAACGACGCTCACCAGAAATCAGTTCGTATTCCACAGCCAATCCACCGTCTTCTTTTGAGATTTCAGTGCGTGTCACCGTCAGAGGCTGGAGAAGGCCGTACATGCGAATAGATTCCGCCAAATCGCGCAGAGAAGCTGGGTCAAACTCGCGACGAGGTTGATACGGATTCGGCCGTATTTTATACGTTTCAATCCAAAAAATTGAATCTCCAAAAAATTGAGATGCCATAGATTTGTATGAGATAATTTTAACACATCAAAAAGAAATCAAACAGAAAATTGAGAAAAGCGGAGTTTTGGTGTAAATTGCTCATGCAGGCGTAAACATGCCGAGGTGGCGAAATGGCAACCGCAATCGACTCAAAATCGATCGTCGCAAGACTTGAGGGTTCGAGTCCCTCCCTCGGCACCAAAAAAATGAGCAAAAATAAGTTTCCGAAAATTGTTGTGATTCTCGGGCCTACGGCCACGGGCAAAAGTGATCTCGCTGTCTATATCGCAAAAAAATTCAAAGGCGAAGTGATTTCGGCTGATTCGAGACAGGTTTACGAAGGTATGGATATCGGATCTGGAAAAATTACGAAAAAGGAGATGGAAAACATTCCCCACCACCTCCTCGACATAATTGATCCAAAGAAAGTCTATAACGCCGAGCAGTTCAAGAGAGATGGGACAAAAGCGATACAAGACATTTTGGATCATAAAAAACTGCCTATCATATGTGGCGGTACAGGATTTTATATTGATGCTCTAGTTTTTGATGAACAATTTCCCGACGTGCCACCTAATAAAAAGCTTAGAAAAGAACTTGAAAAGAAATCTGTTGAGAGCTTGATGAAAGAAATAAGGAAGCTTGATCCTGTCCGCGCGAAAGCTCTGGATCCATATAACAAAGTCCGCATCATCCGCGCCATAGAAATCGCTAGAGTTTTGGGCAAAGTACCAAAAGTAAAACGTACAAAACAATATGAAGCACTTTTTATTGGCCTTACATTGGATCGCAGTAAATTACGAGAAAGAATTCATGCACGCCTCGAGAAGCGTATGAAAGCCGGCATGATTCGAGAAATTTCAAATCTTCACAAAAATGGTGTGTCTTGGAAACGCCTCTATGATTTCGGTCTAGAATACCGCTACGTTTCGCTTTATCTACAAAAGAAACTATCAAAAGAAGAAATGCTCACCAAACTCGAGCAAGAAATCTGCCAATTTTCCAAGCGACAGATGCAATGGTTTAAAAGAAATAAAAACATAAAATGGTTCGCGCCTTTTGCATATATTGCGGTTGAAAAAATTGTAAAGAAATTTCTCAAATAAAAAGCCCTCCAACGCAAACACGGAGGGCAATAGTAGACGGAGCTGTTTCCGACCAGCCTAGGAGACCGACGCTATTATTACTAGAATCGTTTGATGAAGGAGTTCACAAAGCTAGTTGGCGTACCAAACTAGGCTCCGGCATCATCTCTAAAATCAATCAATGCATTGATCAATTTTGTGCCTGCTACGATACCCGGCACCGGCACATCTACTAAGAGAAGTTTAGTTCTGTGAACTTTTATTGTCAATCTTTTTTCTCTTCAAATACTTCTTCCCTTTTAGTTTATCAGGCAAGTAACTTTCAGTATCATATTTTTCATAACCTTTGCCGTAATTGAGTTCTTTCATCAGTTTTGTCGGTGCGTTACGAATTTTTAGAGGCACGGGTAAGTTCCCCGTTTTTTTCACATCATTCAAGGCTTCAAAATATCCGTCATGAGCCGAACGATCTTTTGCCGCCAGAGCTAAATAAGCTGTGCCATGAGCTAGATTGATTTGAGCTTCTGGCAAACCTATGACATCAATGGCAGCGAATACAGCATTTGCAACAACTAGAGCTGTCGGCTGAGCCAAACCAATATCTTCTGAAGCAAATATGACCATTCTTCGAGCGATAAATTTAGGATCTTCGCCGCCCTCTATCATGCGCGCGAGGTAATAGAGAGCGGCGTCGGCATCCCCAGCGCGCATACTCTTTATATAGGCAGAAATGGTGTCATAGTGTTCATCACCTTTTTTATCAAAACGGATAAAAACTTGCTCAAACGCTAATTTCAGATTTTCAAGCGTTATTGTTCCGTATAGATTTTTTGCATTTTCCAAAGCGGATAGAGCAATACGCGCATCTCCATTTGCCAAACTAGAAAGCCAATCGAGGGCGTTTTTCGGTATCTTTATTTTTGTGCGCTTTAAAATCTTTTTTATTTCCTCTTCTGTCAGACTTTTCAAAACAAAAACCCGTGAACGGGAAAGTAGAGCCGATATGATTTCAAAACTTGGATTTTCTGTCGTCGCACCTATGAGAGTCAGCCTGCCGGATTCCACAGATGGTAATAGAAAATCCTGTTGGGCTTTATTAAATCTATGAATTTCATCTAAGAAAAGAACCTTCGGCCGAGGGTCGAGCATCGTCGATTCGTCGAGAATCCTTTTTATATCATCCTTGCCCGCAGAGACAGCCGAAAGCTCATAAAATTTGGCATTGAGAGCCTTTGCATATATGCGCGCAATGGTAGTCTTGCCGACACCTGGTGGTCCCCAGAGAATGAAAGAAAAAAGGTGCTTGTCTTCTATAGCTTTACGCAGAGGTTTTCCGAGGCCAACCAATTCTTCTTGGCCCACGAAATCTTTCAAACTTTGCGGTCTAATTTTATTTGCTAGTGGTTCCATTTTCTTCTATTAAAACAATTTTATGTGGCGAATGATGTCCGCTGACTATTCTTATAACTCTCTTTGAATCACCAAAATGCGCGCGCAGTAATTCGAGAGCCCTAGCGTTTGCCAATCCCCTCTCGGCTGGCACCCTAACCATAACCAGATATTCATCTTTCTTTTCTTCCTTTACCGACTCTTTTTTTGCGCCGGCCGTGACATACACTTTTATGTACATAAATTACTTAATTATTCGAAAATACTGTCTAGCGATTTCAAGAAGTTCTCGACCAATCGCAGCATCATGATATCTAACAGTAGCACAACCCTGATATCCCACTCTTTTGTTAATTCCGCCCTCTTTTTTTATATAACTTTTAATAAAATTAACCTGTGGTATATCGGTTATATTGGACCAAAAAGTCTTTTGGGTCTTTTCGTCATGATAACTATGCAAATGAACACATACCCTAAACCTCGATTCGTCTAGATTGAAACCATCTCTCAGTAAAGATAAAAATATTCGCATAAGTTCAGAACTAGAATTTGTAAACGTCATTCCATGTTTTATAGATTTCTCTCCCTCACAATAGTAAATAAGAGCGCACATTAGCTTTTTTTGCTGTTTGGTTGCCGTTGGTATTGCTCTCAGAGTTTCCTTAGCTTTTTCGCTCGCCTCTACTTCACGAATTATTCTTTTTTTAGACAAAGTTAAACCAGCTCTTTTATTACCTTCAATTTTAAGTCTCTCTATTCTATTTTTTGCGTGCAGACTTAGAATAATTCCCCTCAACCAAATGGAAAGTGTACTCTTAGAGATTTTAACTGAATGTGAAATCTCATTTATAGATTGTCCCGTTTTTCGTAAACTGATCGCCTTGTTTTTAACTTCATTACTGAACATATAAGTATAGTTACATTAGTATACATTATACTATCTATTTTCAATGAAGTATGTAGTATGTTATGCTTTTTTTGTTGGGCCTGTAGTTTCAATGGTAAAACATCTCACTCCAAACGAGAGGTTCCCCGTTCGAGTCGGGGCGGGCCCGCATATGACAGACACAGAACAAAAAGTTCTCAAAGCCCTAAAATTAATCATTCCCGCTCTAGAAAAGTATGATTTCAAATGGGTGATCACAGGTGGTTTCGCTTCGCATGTTTACGGTGTAAATCGTCCAATAACAGATATCGATATAGACATCGATACAAGCAAAGATTCACCGGACTTTAAAAATCTAATCAGAGACCTCAAAAAATATACTACCCAACCTCTGGAGCACTTTGTCGACCAAAATTATGATAACTACAACTTCGAAATTACTTTGGACGGTATTGTGATAGACATATGTCCCATGAAAGAAATGTGTATATATGACAAGAAAACTTCAAAGTACACACCCTTCTACCAAATAGGATTTCCTGATTCAAAAGTTATTGGATGGAAAAGTCTAAACCTTCCCCTATTGTCAAAAGAACTTATTATAAAAAACAAAGAAATGCTGTTTTGGCAAAGAGAGTCAGACTTAAAAGATATCGAGAATTTGAAAAAATTGAGCCAGAGAACATAATCGAGAAGTGGCTTTCGGAAGCCGACGGGCCGAGAACGAGACGCCCGGCCAGCAGGCCGGGACGGCGTACACTTCTCGATTATGTTCTCTGCCGAACTTTATTTCTTGCTCTCCTTGAACACCACGCGTTTGCGGAGCTTTTTGGAGTATTTTTTCAGCTCAATTTTGCGTTCTACTTTGCGCTTATTTTTGCGGGTAAAATAGACTTCGCCGGTCTGTTTATTTTTTAGAATGATGAGTTGGTCTTGGGACATATGTTCCGAAAGGTTATCATAAAGCCTTTAAAGAGGCAATATTCGCGGTATTTTGGGGTTTATACGGGCCACGATTTCATAATTGATCGTATCGGCCGCCTCGGCCATTTCTTCGGCAGAAATAATTTCCTTGCCTTGCTTGCCAATGATCACCACTTCATCTCCCTGTTTTACAGAAGGAATATCCGTGACATTGATAATGGTCATATCCATAGAAATTCTGCCGACAATGTCCGCTCTCTTGCCGCACACTAGAACTTGACCATTATTAGAAAGGGAGCGTGGCAGACCATGCCAATAACCGACAGGAATAATGGCTAATCTAGAGTTTTTTGTGAGTTCATGTGTGAGGTCATAACCTATTTTTGATCCTTTTCCTGCAAGTTTTATTTCCGTGATAATTGTTTTCCATGTGAGAGCTGGAAAAATTTCCACGCCTTTTGACCAGAGTTTTATTTCTCGCGAAGGCCACAGACCGTAGAGGGCGATGCCGGCCCTAGACATATCAAAATGGAAATTTTTTGAAAATAAAATACCTGAACTCGCCGAAGCATGAGTGATAGGCGTAAAACCTCTCTGATTTAGTTTTTCGACGATATTTCTGAAATTATTTGCCTGCATTTTCGAATAATCTTCGCGCATCGGATCTTCCATGACGGCAAAATGTGTATAGGCTCCTTCAATTTTTGCTGGAAAATTTTTGGCAGAAATAATTCGAATTATTTGCTGGACATGAGTTTCTGTTATTCCCTGCCTATGGAGACCTGTATCAAACTTCAAGTGTATGGAAAGTTTTTTGGGAAGTTTTGTTTTTGAGAGGATTGAAAGAGAATCGAGAGACGAAATTGTCAGGGAAATTTTCTTTTGAGAGGCAATTTTAAAGTATTTTGGCAAAGTATAACCAAAAACCAAAATCGGTACTTTAAAGCCAGCTCTGCGAAGCTCCAGAGCCTCTGTAATCTCATCTACAGCCAACCAATCTGCGCCACCTGAGAGAACAGCTTTTGCCGACAAAATCATGCCGTGTCCATAAGCATTTGATTTGACCACAGCCATCATGACTACTTTATTTGAAAGCAGAGATTTGAGTGTTCGAGTGTTTTTTTCTATAGCTTTCGGATCAATTTCAAGCCATGTCCGGAAAGATTCGGCAATATTTATAAACTGCTTCATAATGTTGATGTGCGCCGAGAGGGACTCGAACCCCCGGAGGCCAAAGGCCGCGACGTTTACAGCGTCGTGTAATTGCCACTATACGATCGGCGCATGAGGAACTTCCCTACTTTATCAGATTTTTGCTCTATCACAAGCTTGCGTGATGCAGAGTCTCATATCTAAAGCTTCGGACGAACCGATTATCTAGCTAGCCACTTTTTCGGATTTTTCTGCTTTCACTAATTCTATTTCATCACCAAACATTTTCACAAGCACTGGCTTTCTGCCCTTTTTTATATCGAAGGTGAATTCGCTGTTTTTTTGGCCTACAGAAATAGCGCCACCTTTGTTTACTTCTTGGGAAATCATAAATCCGGCTATAGGTGTGAGAATTTTTTCTTGTATGAGACGACGGAGAGGTCTGGCACCATATTGAGGATTATAGCCTTCTTTTGCGAGATATTCCAAAACCGTAGGCTGGATTTCTAATCTGATTTCCTTTTCAGCCAAGCGTTTTATGACCTGTTCAATCTGGATTTTTACAATTTCTTTTATAGCTTCAATAGAAAGTACGTCAAAGAGAAGAATCGAATCCAAACGATTGAGAAACTCCGGCCTAAAATAATCTTTTAGACTCTGCATTACTTTGTCTTTGACGTCTTCGTATTTCGCTTTATCTCCAGCGCCGGAAGCAAAACCGATTTTTTCCATTTTATCTATAAACTGGGCGCCGATGTTTGAGGTGAGAATAATGATAGTATTTTTGAAGTTCACCACACGGTTCTTTGTATCAGTCAGACGACCGTTATCTAGAACCTGAAGCAAAATATTGAAAACTTCCGGGTGAGCTTTTTCAATTTCGTCAAAGAGAATGACGGAATACGGACGGTGACGAACCATTTCGGTGAGAGACCCGCCTTCTTCATATCCGACATAGCCCGGTGGAGCACCGATCAGTTTCGACGTTGAATGTTTTTCCATAAACTCTGACATGTCCACGCGAATGAGGGCTCTCTCGTCATTGAACATGAATTCGGCTAGAGCTTTTGTAAGCTCGGTTTTGCCGACACCAGTCGGCCCGAGAAAGAGAAAAGAACCGATAGGTCTCTGGGGATCGGCGATGCCGGCCCGAGCGCGTCTCACGGTATCGGCGATTTTTTTGACAGCTTCTGTCTGTCCCACGACGCGTTTGGCTAATCCAGCTTCCATTCTCATCAGTTTGTTGGCTTCTTCTTCGAGCATGCGTGAGACTGGAATACCTGTCCATTTGGAAACTATATCAGCTATGTCTTGTTCATTGATTTCCTCTTTGAGGATTCGGCGAGATGATTGCAGTTTTTTGAATTTTTTCTGCTTCATATCTAAATCTTTTTCAAGTACAGGAATTTTTCCATATCTGATTTCAGCGGCTTTTGAAAGTTCGGCCTTTAGTTCTGCGGCTTCTTCTTCTAAACGCATTTTCTCCAGCTCTTTTTTGAGAGATTTAATATTCGTCAGTAGCTCTTTTTCACTTTTCCATTTTAGTTCGAGCTCTCTCGTTTCTTCTTGGAGATCAGCAATTGCCTTTTCTATGGCTTTGATACGTGCCTTTGGAGCTTTTGCTTCATCTTTATTTTCTTTGGCTAATTCGATTTCTCTACGCAGAGCTTCGCGTTCAATTTCCAGGCGCATGATTTTCCTGTGAGCGTCTTCTAGTAGAGGTGGCTTTGATTCGAGAGAAATTTTGAGAGCCGATGCCGCTTCATCTACCAAGTCAACGGTTTTGTCTGGCAAAAATCTCTCCGAAATATAGCGAGAAGAGAGGTTGACAGCCGCAATGATAGCGTCATCCGTAATACGCACGCCATGATAGAGCTCATACTTTTCTTTGAGACCGCGCAAGATAGCGATGGCATCTTCTATAGAAGGCTCCGCTACATACACGGGCTGAAAACGACGCGTCAAGGCCGGGTCTTTTTCTATGTATTTTTGATATTCCTTGAGCGTGGTAGCACCGATAGCGCGCAGATCGCCACGAGCCAGAGCAGGTTTCAACATATTTGAAGCGTCCATAGATCCTTCAGCCGCACCCGCACCGACAATAGTGTGGATTTCATCTATAAAGAGAATAATCTTGCCTTCGGAACGTTCGATTTCTTTCATGATGTTTTTTAGACGCTCTTCGAATTCGCCACGATATTTCGTGCCAGCAACCAAGAGGCCAAGATCTAGCAAAACGAGTTCTTTGTCTTTGAGTGATTCCGGAACATCACCAGTCATCATGCGCAGAGCCAATCCTTCGACGATAGCAGTTTTTCCCACACCAGCTTCACCTATGAGAATAGGATTATTTTTCGTTCGGCGGGAGAGAATTTGGATGATGCGTTTGATTTCCTGATCACGACCGATGACAGGATCAAGTTTGTTTTCAAAAGCCAGTTTAGTGAGACTTTTTGTGTATTTGGCCAAAGTGCGAGGCCGTTTCGGAGCGATATGCTCTATGTTCTTGGTTGCACGCAATTCTTCGAGAACACGCAGAACTGACGCTTTGGTTATACGAAAGCGAGAGAGAATATCCAGAGCCGGACTAGACACTTCGAGGAGAGCGACGAGTAGGTGTTCGGTGGAAATAAATTCGTCTTTTAAACTTGTCGCTACTTTGCCGGAATTTTCCAGAGCTTGTGCCAATTCCGGCGTGAGATATATCTGATAAGACTGGGACAGGGTGGTTCCCGCCTGCGCGCCTTCGAGCGATTCGGCCAGAGAATCAGATAGGAGAATTATGTCTACTTCTAATTTTTCCAAAATAGCTGTAACCATACTCTCTTCTTGAAGTATGAGAGAGGAGAGGAGATGGAGTGGATTTACGTGATTTTGAGCGCGCTCAATGGCCAGCTCGTGCGCTCGTCTGATGGCTTCTTTGGCTTTGGTTGTAAAATGATTAAGGGGTGGCATATGTTTTTATAATATTCGATGGTATAAAGCTGTTTTGATTACTTCCGTCATTTACAGCAATGACCTCACCTAAAAGATTAACAAGAATTGCGTGACTGTCAAAGCTTTCTCTCGTGGTATTTACTTTGATTCTCTCTTTATTTTTTGAAGAAATAATGCCTGTGGCAATAGAGAGTTCTTCCCTGCCTGCAATTAATACAACTGATTGGCCGAGTTTGAGTGTACCAGAATCGGCCAGTGTTGCTCCCGTATAAACTCTAGCATTTTTTTTATCGAATGCCTGCTCGGCTTGAAAGAGAGAAATACCTGTCAGAGGATCGCGTGATACAAAGGACAGGGTGACAGTGTTGCCGCCTAGGAGATCAGCCGAGAGATTATTCACATAAACAGTATCGGTCTCGGCTACAATTTTTCCGGAATTAGAGAGAATGATGCCGAGACCGAGGAAATTGCCACCACTTTTTATTCGAACGATTGATTTTTCAGCTCTGCTTATGGCATTTGTTATGGCTTCATCTTCCTTCACAACAATTATCTCTTTTGTGGTCGTTGCGCCTGGAGAGACGGTTTGAATAGTTTTCTCCACCACTCGATTTATAGTTTGGGTGACGGCTGGAGAGCTCTGGTCTAGGAGAGATACAGTGACAATACCTGTGGCGATAGACGAAACAAAGGAGACCAGAAGGGCTAGGAGAATAATCTGCTGTTTGGTCAGGTGTTCCATGACTCTATTTTATCGCATTTTGGAGATTTTGAAAGATGGAAGAAACGAAAGGGATGTTCTCGTGGAGCACGGAAGTTTTCTTGCTAGAAAACTTCCTCGGCTTCGTCGCCGTCGCTCCTCAGGCGTCTCCACTCGAACATCCCTTTCGTTTCAAACCCTAGAATACGAAACTCCCTTCCCTGTTTTTCCAACCTGTCGTATTTTCCCCTCTTTTTCTAAAATTGAAAGGTACCGAGTCGCAGTTGCATCAGAGATGTGGAGAAGTTTTTCTACTTCGTCATTGGTTGTATTTTTTAAATTTCCATAAACTTATTTCCTTTTTCTCATTATAAAAAGATATTTAAATCCTCGGAGATAAAAATTATACTGTCTTGCCCGTTCGTGCCAAATTCCTGTATTTGATGTTTGATTATGACGAGTAAGACAAATCATATCAACTGTTTCAAAGTATTTTTCTAATCTTTGCCACATTAAAAATCCAACAGGGGTAAATTTCTTTTTGATCCATTGATCGGCAATAACCCAGCCCATTACTTTACCTGGTTTTAAAATCCTTGTAGTAAATTCCAAAAAACAAAGGCTGGCGTTACGCCATTATATTTATTATTTATTAAACTGGCTCAAATTTCCTTTTACCTAATCGTAAAAATCAATTTCTAAAAATTTTAGAAATTCCTCAAATTTATTTTCTGAAAATTCTATTTTGTTTTCTTCGCAAAATTCTTTGAATAATTTTTCAACTTCTAAAGCATTGATGATTGTATTATTTTTTATATTGTTATTTTTTAAATATATTTTTATTATGAAACTCTAGAAATGACTTCTCTGGCAGAAAACGTTGTGGCAAAATAATTTTTTGATTTTGAAAACATAAAAAATAATCCTTGACCGACTGATTATCTAAAAAATTATTTATCTTGGGCGAAATATCTATAGTGTAATCTGGCTTTACGGTAATCAAACCTCTATCAAAAGCTCTGTCGTGTAGAGCATTTAAACACAAACCATTGTGTGGATTTAAACGATTATTAGTATCCGCAGACCAAGGCATAATATGACTTGCATTTAATAACTCTACAAGAGGTAATCCTGTAATGCAGCACTTATTTTGATACGATGTTAATACAGCACTTCTAAAAAAGTTTTGGTTGACTCTTGATTTTACAATACTATCACGCTCCTTTCCTTTCGGAAATTCAGTGATGTTTTTAAGTTTATTTTCAAAGTCAATAATTTTATTTTCACTTTCATATACCGATTTTTCCCAATCATTATTAAAAAATGTCCAAATACTTTTATCCTCTTCTTTAATTTCCTCTGGTGTGTCTATATTTGTATCTAATTTTGCAAAATTTTTAAATCGTTTTGCAACTTCTTTTGGTGTCCTACTCAATAAATTCGCAAATTGGATAATGCCAACATTCTCTGGTTTTATTTCTTTAATTGGTATTTTGCAATATAAATTATATGCTGATATTAATTCTTCTCGCGACCAACTATCTGAAATTTCGGTCAACAGTAAAACTGCATTTTTAATGTCTTCCGAATTTTCAATTACAAAGCTAATTTGGAAATTTTTACCAAAACCACCTGAAGTTTCTTGCCTTGTTAAAAATTTTATTTTTCCAGCATATTTATGTTTTATGTAATCAGTATTTCCTAAACACCATATATCTATTTTAGGTTTTGTTTTTGTTAATAAAATATAAGCGAATCTTTTTCCACCTTTTTGGTAAAAGCCACACCACTTATCAGTTTCAGAAACAGATAAGCTAACAATGCTTGTCTTAAGTTGCTCTGCTAATTGATAAAAAGTTGTTTTGAAATACTTAATTTTTCCATAATCAAAACCTATTATACCTCATATTAAATATCTCTTAACGCTTTAATTATCTCATCCACCTCTCCCCTCCCCATTTCTGCCGAAAATGTGAACCGCAAAGTGTTTCTGGAGCGCCATTTTTCGGCATCATCGGACGCTCCATCTTTGCCCACCGAAACAAGCGTTTGGCCGCCGAGAGTTTCGACAACGTAAGAATTTTCCTCACCTTTGAGACACGAGCTTTTTGTGGAACAGGCTATGCCGGCTTTATCGAGCTGTAAAACTGCCATTTCGGGATCAGAAATATTTGGCAGAGAAATATTTACGTTGTTTGGCAAACGTTTTTCCATAGAGCCGTTTATGACCGCTTGTGGAATTTCTTTGGCGAGTTGATCAAAAAAATATTTTTGAACGGCTGTGGCATTTTTTGATTTACCTTCCCTTTCTTTTTGGGCGAGTTCGAGGGCAGTAGTGAATCCTGTGATAAGTTCCAGACTTTCGGTTGTCGGTCTCTTGCCCCTTTCTTGTCCGCCACCGACCATCAAAGGTTCAAAGGCAACATTTCTTCGCACAACCAAAACTCCAACTCCCTTTGGTCCTTGCATTTTATGCGCATCAAGTGTCATGGCGTCGGCGCGCAAGCCTTCGAGTTCGCAAGAAAGCCAAAGTGGTGCCTGCGAAGCATCCACATGAAATATCGGAAAAGTCGTTTCGCCACTTTGGCCAAGTTTTTCTGACCTGATTTTTCTAATTCCCGCACCAATCTTTGAAACTGGTTGTATCGTACCAATTTCATTATTGGCATACATACATGTGACGAGAACCGTCGCAGGTGTGATTGCTTCAAGTATTTCATCAGCTCTCACGACACCATCAGGACCCGGCGAAACATAAGTCACTTTCACTCCGTGTTTTTCAAACAATTTCAAAGTTTCCAAAACAGAGGAATGCTCTATGGGAGTAGAAACGATATGGACATCTTGCGGTTTTACGCCGTTTTCTAATTTTGTCCGCAAAACTCCCTGAATTATAGTCGCATTGGCTTCCGTGCCACCGCTCGTAAAATAAATTTCTTCCGGTTTTACACCGAGCACTCGCGCACTTTTTATCCTCATATTTTCAAGCGCTTTTTTTGCTTCCACACCCTCTCTATAAATTGCGCTCGGATTGGCCCATATTTTCTGCACTTTTTTCATAGCTCTTTTTACCTCTCTGTGGAGAGGTGTCGTTGCCGCCCAGTCTGCATATATGGGCTTTTTCCAAAAATTGCCGAAATTGCCGAAAGAAAATTTTATCCAATTACTCATGCCGTTATACTATGCAAAAAAACGTTTTTAAGCTAGTATGTAAGCCATGATTCTCGACTCAAACATTCTCTTGGGTGTTCTGGCATTACTCATTCTCATCCTCACGATTGATACTGCTAGTTTGCGCTATAAAATCCGGAAAATGCTCCAAAACGACAAAAATGTGAACTTCGGAGAATCAGTTATTTCCCTCGACAAAGATATAAAAGATCTCGGAGCTTTTCGCAAAGAAATGGAATCCTATTTGATAAATCTGGAAAAGAGAGTGCGCCGTAGCACACAGGCAACGGCTACTATCCGCTTCAACGCTTTTCGCGATGCCGGCGTCGGAGGCAATCAGAGTTTTGCCACGGCCATCGTCAATGAGAATGGCGAGGGTGTCGTCTTTTCGAGCCTCTATTCTCGTGAACGTCTCTCTGTCTTTTCCAAACAGCTTTCAAAATTTGATTCCGACATAGAACTTTCGCCAGAAGAACGGCGCGCTGTATTGGGGGCAAAAACAAAGCTTTCCGGATAATAAGTTTAGGTGCCTTGCGTAATGAAATTTTTCTACGTTCGGGGGGATCCTCTCCAAGAGTCGATTCACCCCCTCTCACGAGATAAAATTTCATTACGCAAGGCACCCCACAAAAACATGGCCAAAAAATCCTCACAACAAAATACGCTCAAACCAATTGTTCCAGCGAATCGCATAAAACGTCCGCCTGTGGTCGCTGTCATGGGTCATATTGACCATGGCAAATCAACTCTCTTAGATTACATCAGAAAAACCAATATTGTAGAAAGCGAAGTCGGCGGTATCACCCAATGCATCAGCGCTTATGAAGTGGTGCGAGAAAAAAAAGACTCGCCGAGCGACAAAACGGCGGCCGAACGCATTACATTCATAGACACCCCAGGACACGAGGCCTTCTCTGGCATGAGAGAACGTGGTGCGGTTACGGCGGATATAGCCATACTAGTAGTATCAGCCGAAGACGGCGTGAAAAAACAGACTCTCGAAGCATACAGACAGATAAGTGAGGCAAAGATCCCTATGATCGTGGCTATAAACAAAATTGACAAACCTTCAGCTGATTTGGAGCGCACCAAAATGTCTCTAACCGAAAATGAAATCTATTTGGAAGGATACGGAGGTTCGATTTCTTATGTTCCCATTTCTGCCAAAACAGGAACAGGTATAGAAGAACTCCTAGACCTTATTATCCTTACGGCAGATGTATCAGAGCTCACTGGTGATTTGTCTAAACCGGCAGAAGGCACAATCATAGAAGCCCATCGCGATCCGAAAAAAGGCATATCGGCGACGCTAGTTATAAAAGACGGCTCTCTCTCGGCAGGCATGTTTGTAGCATCAGGAGAAAGCTTTTCCCCTACTCGCATAATAGAAGACAGTTTAGGCAAGAAAATCACCTCTGCAAGATTTTCCAGTCCAATTAGAATCATAGGTTGGAATATGGCGCCGAAAGTTGGCAGTCTCTTTGTGACACTGACTACAAAGAGAGAGCTCGAAAATCATATCGAATCAGTCAAAGAGAAAAAGAAAAATACTGTTGCGCTTCCGCGATTTAGAGCAGAAGTAAATGATAAAAAAATTCTGCCAGTCATTATAAAAGCCGATGTCTTGGGATCAGTTGAAGTCATAGAGCATGAAATCAAAAAAATCAAGAGCGATCGTGTGGCTATAAAAATTCTCTTTGCTTCGATCGGTGATATAACCGAATCAGATGTAAAGGTTGCTGGTAGTGACAAAGAAACGGTAGTTCTTGGTTTCAATGTAAAAACAGACAGTCAGGCGATGGCCATGATCGAAAGACTCGGTTTTGAACATGTCGATTTTGACATTATATACAAACTCATAGAATGGCTATCTGCGAAAGTACTAGAGCGCACACCGAAAATAGCCACAGAAGAAATACGAGGCAAGGCCAAAATCATGAGATTTTTCAGCCGTACGCGCGACAAACAAATCGTCGGTGGCAAAGTGACTAATGGCGAGATTCATATAGGAGACAAAGTCAAAATAATTCGTCGTGAGACTATTATAGGTGAAGGTGTCATCCGTGAACTCCAACAAGCAAAAGTAAAAGTAGCGAACGTAAACGAGGGCTTTGAATTCGGCACCATGATAGAAGCCAAAATAGAAATTGCTCCGGGCGATGTCGTAGAAGATTTTGTAATCGTAGAAAAATAGCTAGAAGAATAATTACAAAAAATGTCATATAAAAAAGACAGATTTGATGAAGTGATACGCGACCACGCCGCGCGATTTTTTTCTATGGAATCAAATCGCACATCTATGATTACAATTACCAAAATTACTTCGACCGACAAAGGCGACAGAGTAACTGTCTACTTCACCGTCTATCCGGAAAACCGAGAAGAAGCGGCTCTGGATTTCGCCCGGAGAAAACGGAGTGATTTCCGCAATTTCGTCAGAGATAATTCACGTCTCTCCATCATTCCCTTTTTTGAATTTGAAATCGATCGTGGCGAAAAGGCTCGCCAGAAAATTGACGCTATCGCTTTATAATTTGCAGTGCACAAGTTTACCACCTATACTTTAGTGTATGGGAATACGATACGCAGTAAATGAAAGTTTTTTTCAACAAGTGGAATCCGAAAATGGCTTATACCCTCGGGTATATTTTTGCCGATGGATGTCTTCAAGATTTACCGAAACTCAGAGGAAAATATATCAGTGTCATAAGCACAGATAAAGAAACCATCCGGAGATTAAAAAATTGGATGGATTCTGAACACACTATTGTTCCACGAAAATCTACTCATCCAAATGGAAAAATGAAATATTTACTTCGGATTGGTAACGCCAATCTATATAAATCTTTAGAAAAAAGAGGATTATACCCAAACAAATCGCTTACCATCAGATTTCCAAAAGTTCCTTCACATATGCTTCGATATTTTATCTTAGGCTATTTCGATGGAGATGGATGTATCGCTTTAGAAAAAATTAAGAGAAAATCTGGCAAGATTCGAACTAAAAAATTGGGTGCCATTTTTACTTCCGGAAGTCCTCTATTTCTCCAAGATTTATCAGAACAAATTTCGTTTGCGATTGGTATAAAAACACAAAAAGTACTAAAAACATGGACTGCTTATCAACTCAGATATTCGACAATAGATAGTGAAACTTTATTCCAATTTATGTATAAAAAATCACACAAAAACGAGTTTTTAAAAAGAAAATATGATATATTCAAAGAGTATCTTTCAATGAAAAAAAGACCCAGTGGCGAAGTTGGTCAACGCGACGGTCTGCAAAACCGTTATGCGCCGGTTCGATCCCGGCCTGGGTCTCTCGGTTAATGCCCGGGTGGCGGAACTGGTATACGCGCACGACTTAAAATCGTGTCTCGAAAGGGATGTGGGTTCGATGCCCGCCCCGGGCACATGACAATAAAACCGATTTGTGATTTTTGTAAAAAAGAATTAAAGAGCTTCGGCGCTTTGCTTTTCAGTCCACCAAACAAAGCGAGTGCTGTAAAAAAATTCCATCTATGCAAAAATTGTTATAAAAAATTAATTGCGGAAAAGTAGAATTTCTGTTACATTTTTTTCATTCCGCCCTTAGCTCAGTTGGTAGAGCAGATCCCTCTTAAGGATAAGGTCGTAGGTTCGATCCCTACAGGGCGGACAA
>JBBTTY010000029.1:0-3972 GCA_038063975.1 Patescibacteria group bacterium
GAATGTGGTGCCTTCTGGAATTTTCAGGGTGATATCGCCATCCAGAGTTTTGAGAGCGTGAGTGGCACCGAGCAAAGCATCAGAGAGCTTGACATCTATTTCAGTGACTAAATTATGCCCCTCTTTGCGCCATACTGGGTGGGATTTGACATGAACTTTGATATAGAGATCTCCGGAAGCACCACCAGAAACTGCTTCCCCGCCATTTGGCAATCTAATTGTTTCGTCATTCTCCAATCCAGCCGGAATTTTTACTTTTATTTCCTGATCGCGATTCAAAATACCAGCGCCACGACAGATCGGACACTTTTCTTCTGGTTCCTTGCCAGCACCATGACACGTTTCGCATGTGTGACTAGTTTGAAAAGATCCGATGATGGATCTCTTGACCTCCGTCACTTTGCCTTTGCCACCGCAAGTGTGACATGTTTTCATTTTGCTACCTTTTTTTGCGCCATTGCCCGCACATTCAGAACAAACAGAAGTTTTGTGGATTCTGAAAGTACGTTCTCCACCAAAAATTGCTTCAGAGAAAGGCAGATCTACATCCACAGATATGTCGGCGCCGCGCTTCGTCCTGGCGCGACGATTACCGCCTCCAAACATACCACCGAGGATATCGCCGAGATCGAAATCTTCGAATTCGCCCTGCTGGAATCCACTCTGATTGAAACCGGAAAAATCAAAGCCAAAGTCGTTGGCATTGAAGCCTGCGCCCTGGCCATAGCCACCATAACCCCCGCCCATGCCAGGCCCGGCAGTGCCGAACATATCATACTGTTTGCGCTTTTTGTCATCAGAAAGCACTGAATACGCCTCGTTTGCTTCCTTGAATTTTTCCGAATTGCCACCCTGTTTGTCCGGATGATGCTCATGCGCCATTTTTCGAAACGCCTTTTTTATCTCGTCCCCTGACGCGTTTTTATCCACACCGAGAATTTTGTAATAATCTTTTGACATTCTTGCTTGACTTATTTATATCTATATGTTATCAATAAAAGCGTTCTTTTACAAGGGTTGGCTCCAAAGGAAGCCGTGGGGTCCCTAAACAACTACATCCCTAATAAATACATGAACCTAGCTCAAAGACTCCGTAGACTTAAAGGAAAGAAAGTGACCGTCTCCTTTCCTGGCCTTCGAGAAAGAAGTGGTAAACTGAAAGAAATAGGATCGGACTACATCGTCGTCGACGCTATCCTTCCGAATGAGCAGAATCGAATCATTAAAGCAGTGATCCCTTTTACGGCCATCGAGGATATCAACATAACCAAATATTGATTCGATCTCATCCGAAGCAGACACCCTTTGCCCCGCGACACAAGTCACGGAGCACGGGCTGTCTGCTTTTTGTTTTTTAATTTCGATGTACTAAAGCCGAGCGGTATGAGTGAGTGAAGACTTTCGGAGGACGTGAAGACGTCCGAGAACGAGACGGCTGGCCAGTAGGCCAGAACGTCGTGCTGAGCGAACTCATACCGTGAGGCTATTTCTTCTCCTCGTACTGCGCGTCTTTGACGTTACCTTCGCCACCTTCAGGACCTTTCTTTGGCTCTTCTTTTGGAGCCGACTGTTGCGTCTGTTGTGCCTTCATCATAGCTTCACCAATTTTCTGCATAGCGAGAGACAAAGCTTCCGTCGCCTTCTTTATAGCTTCAACATCCGTCCCTTCCCTAACCTTCTTTAGATCCACTACTTTTGCTTCTACATCAGATTTAATATCCGCAGGCACTTTGTCGCCCGCTTCTTTGATGGATTTCTCTGCTGTATATATCATCTGCTCGGCGATGTTGCGAGTCTCCACTTCCGTCTTTTTCTTTTCATCTTCTGCCACATTCACTTCAGCGTCTTTTTTCATGCGTTCTATATCTTCCTTTGTGAGACCTGACGAGCCTTGGATTTTTATAGATTGCTCTTTGCCCGTAGACTTCTCTTTTGCTTTGACATTGAGAATGCCGTTCGCATCTATATCGAATGTCACTTCAACTTGAGGAATACCTCTAGGAGCTGGCGGAATGCCGTCGAGAATAAACCGGCCAATTGATTTGTTGTCACGTGCCATAGCTCTGTCTCCTTGAACAACATGAATCTCTACAGAAGTCTGATTATCTGCCGCTGTTGAGAAAATTTGCGATTTGGAAGCCGGAATGGTTGTGTTTTTTTCTATCAGTTTTGTGCCCACGCCACCCATAGTTTCAATACCGAATGACAGAGGAATGACATCGAGGAGAAGCACATCTTTGACATCGCCCTTTAAAACACCACCTTGAATAGCTGCGCCTATGGCCACCACTTCATCTGGGTTGACCCCGACATGAGCTTTCTTTTTGAAATAATCCTCTACCGCTTTGATCATGGCCGGCATGCGAGTTTGACCACCAACGAGAATTACTTCATTGATTTCTCCGAGCTTGAAAGGCGAAGCTTCCATGGCACGCCGAGTAATAACCATAGCCCTATCGAGAAACTCGCTAGTCAATTCTTCCAATTTTGCCCTGGTCATCTTCTTGACCAAATGGAGAGGACCGTCTGAACCGACAGAAACAAAGGGAATGTTCACTTCCGTTTCCATGGCCGTAGAGAGCTCAATTTTGGCCTTTTCAGCGGCATCGTCGAGGCGCTGGCGAGCCAAGGTATCTTTGCGTAAATCTACGCCGTTTTCCTTTTGGAATTCCTGTGCCAGCCAAGCCATGATTTTCTGGTCAATGTCTTTACCACCGAGATGCGCATCACCGTCAGTTGATTTTACTTCTATGACATCATCGCCTACTTCGAGAACAGAAATATCGAATGTTCCTCCGCCAAAATCAAAGACAGCGATTTTTTCTTCTTTCTTTTTATTGAAGCCGTATGCCAGAGCGGCGGCTGTCGGTTCGTTTATAATGCGTTTTACGTCGAGACCTGCGATCTTGCCTGCGTCTTTTGTCGCTTGACGTTGAGAGTCGTTGAAATACGCAGGCACGGTTATGACCGCTTCTGTCACAGGCTCGCCGAGACGCGCTTCGGCATCGGTTTTCAATTTGCCGAGAATCATAGCGGAAATCTCTTCAGGCCTGTACCATTTGTCACCCATTTTTACTTCCACACCGCCGTTTGCGGATTTCCTGGTTTCAAAAGGCACTGATTTGGTGTCTTTTTCTACCGCAGGCTCGCCAAAGTTGTGGCCGATGAAACGCTTGATTTGATATATGGTATTTTTTGGATTTGTCACTGACTGACGTTTAGCTACGATACCCGCCACACGCTCGCCTGTTTTAGTTTGAGCGATGATAGAGGGCGTGGTGCGCATACCTTCGGCATTTTCTAGAATTTTCGGCTCACCGCCTTCCATGACAGCAACGGCCGAATTTGTGGTACCGAGATCGATACCTATGATTTTTGACATGAGTTTTGAGAATTAAATAAAGTTGAATAAATAAAGAACGCCAAAAAGACGTAATTTGTGAGACGGAAATTTTATTTAAAGCTCGGGGCGCGGGCCAATTGGCTAGTCAAAAAATCGAGAGTATAAAAAGGAGAAAATACTTTATATATGCTACGAATAGGCGTTTCACCAAAAAATTGAGTTTTGGCATTTTCCAAAAGCAGAACTGTCTCTTTGGGAACTGTAGAGAAGGTTGTATTGAAAACCGCATCGGCATGAATCAGTTTTGTACCTAGAAATTTAATCTCAAAAACACCCTGCATATCTAGGACAGCAAAATAGGCCAGAGCTTCTGCGCCATTTGCAAGCGTTATTTTTCTGGAAATTATTCTGATGTCTGGTTTTGGTATAAGCATGTTATTTTACGGTTATCTTCTTTTCTATACGAATAACACGAGACTCGAGTTTCCGATGTTCGCTGAAATTCACCTTGTTTGTGGCAAAATTATCCAAGCGGTTGTCGACACCATCTATCTTGTTTGATAGAAACATCTTAACATCATCAACTTTATTATCAAGCACTTCAAACGCACTCTCAATCTTTGAGTCAA
>JBBTTY010000029.1:4072-28216 GCA_038063975.1 Patescibacteria group bacterium
GTAAATTGAAGTTTTTATCAATCTTTGAGTCAAGTAAATTGAAGTTTTTATCAATCTTTGAGTCAAGTAAATTGAAGTTTTTATCAATTTTTGAGTCAAGTAAACTAAAGCTCCTGTCGATTTTTTCATCGAGTACACCAAACTTGGCATCAATCTTGAGATCAATACTTTCTAATGTGACTGCATTTTTATTGGATTTTTTCATAATTATGATGTTTTAAAAGAGATAAAAAACCAAGTTATCAGAATCATAAAGGAATTATTGACTTTCTGCAACCACAACCTTGGCTGGCTTCACTAATTTATTACCGAGCATATAGCCTTTCTCCAGTACATTGAGCACTATTCCAATTTTTTCGGTGTTGTCCGTCGTCTCAAATTTCACAGCTTCATGAACTAGAGGGTCAAATTTTTGTCCAAACGGTGAAATTTCCTTTAATCCATTCTGTTCGAGGATTGACCTTAACTGGCTATAAATATGCTCCACGCCCGATCGCCAATTCTTGTCTGCTTTCTCCCAAGCCTCTCTATTTGCAAATGCTATTTCAAAACTCTGAAGCACGGACAAAAGTTCTTCGATCAATCCTTCGTTTGCCATAACACGGTATTCTTTCATCGTCTCCTCCATTCTCTTTTTGGTATTCGCAAAATCAGCTTTGGCTCTCTGCCAGCCGGCCAGATATTCATCGCGCTCTTCCGTTACTTTTTCAAGCTCTGTTTGGAGAGTCTTTTGGAGGACTTTAATTTCGGCTATTTCAGGTATTTTAGGCTGATTTTCCTCGTTTTTATTGTCCTTTTCTTTCATGAATATCATATTTTAGCAAAACCACGCTCTTTTGGAAACGAGACTTTTTTATCGCTTACTCCATTGCGGACTCTTGCGGGCTTTTTTCAGGCCGAATTTTCGGCGCTCTTTGGCACGAGGATCACGTTTGAGAAAACCGAGCTTCTTTAATTTTTTGCGCAATTCTATATCGTATTCTAGGAGAGCGCGGGAAATAGCGTGGCGCAGAGCTTCTGCTTGGGAATGTATACCTCCACCCGAGAGTAATGCTGTCACTTTGAATTTCTGGGTGATTTCTGATCGAACAAAAGCCGCCTCGGCTATCATGCGCATCTCAGCCGTGGCAAAGTAATCGACAACGTCTTTATCGTTGATCACAATAGATTGCTTTGGCGCAGGTGTGATGCGCACGCGAGCGATGGCAGTCTTGCGACGACCGACTGCTTCGAAATATTTTATTTTTGTTTCTGCTGTAGTCATATGTTATTCTGTAACAATCAGATTTTTTATCATTTTTGCCTGAAGCTTGTTTTTCGGCAACATACCCTTGACCGCTATGCAAAAAACTTCACTCATGCCCGACTTCCCTATCAAATGTTCAAGTTTTGTGTCTATGAGACCGCCCGGAAAACCTGTGTATCGACGATAGATTTTTTCCTGCTTTTTTTTAGTGGTCACATCGGCCTTGCTGGCATTTATGATATGCACCAGGACATCAGCCACCACGTTCGGAGCATAAGAAACGGAAGTTTTGCCGGCCAAAATCTTGGCGGCACCACTGGCCACTCGACCGATCTTCTTGCCTTCTGCATCTATTGTGTGGATTGTTTTCATACCAGTTCTATGCGCGCCATTTTTGCTCCATCTGATTTGCGTAGAGGAAGCTTTATAATTCGTGTATATCCACCCTGACGATTCTTGTGGTCTTTTGAAATAACCTCTACCAACTTTTTTGCCACCGTTTCATCGCCGATTTTTGAAGTAATCAGACGGCGATTGGCGAGTGTATTGTTCTTGCCTTTTGTTATGAGCGGTTCGATATATTTGCGTAATTCTTTGGCCCTGGTTTCGGTTGTGGTAATACCATCATGTATGACAAATGAGCGTATGAGAGATTTGACCAGAGCTCTCCTCTGTCCTTTTTCTCTACCCAATGTTTTATATTTATCGTGATGTCTCATAGACTATTTGAGAGTTATACCAAATTCTGAGAGAGCTTTTTTGATCTCTTGGATACCTTTTGGCCCTAGGCCTTCGACATTTTCTATGTCTATTTCTTTCTTTCGGACGAGACCGCCCACTGTGCGTATATTGGCACCAGAAAGAGCGTTCGACGTCCTCTGTGACAGGCCTAGAGTTTCGATACGAGTCTTCAAAAATTCCGTATCTAATTCTTTTTTTGGAGTACTACCAGCCACTTCGGTTTTTTCTTCTGTTTTTACTTCCACAGACTCTTCTTCTTTGAAACCGACTACGGCTTTGAGCTGGTTAATCATAGTCATAATGGACTGTTCCAGAGCTTGGTGAGGAGTGATGGTGCCATCAGTTTCGATGGTAATTTTTAGACGATTAAAGTCGGTTCTGTCGCCTATGCGCATATTTTCTACCTCATAATTGACACGGCGTATCGGAGTAAATGTGGCATCGAGAGCGATTATGCCGATATCAACACGTTCCTTTTGCAAAACATCCTTTGACACATAACCAAGTCCGCGAGCGACAGTCATTTCAATGTCTAGTTCTGTGCTTTTGTCCGTGATGCTCGCTATAGGCAATTCGGGATTGAGAATTTCAACTTGACCGGGAAATTTTATGTCACCTGCCGTCACATTCTTTACACCTTTTATTTTGATGGAAAGGATTTGAGGCTCGTCTGTGGTCATTTTGATGCGCAAGCGCTTCAAATTGAGCATGAGAGTGATGACGTCTTCTTTGATGCCAGGCAGAGTTGAAAATTCGTGACTTATGCCATTAATTTTTACATGAGTTATAGCAGTACCAGGCAGAGAAGAGAGAATAATCCTACGGAGGCTGTTACCAAGAGTATGACCGTAACCTGGATAGAGACCATCAATTTCATAAACGCCTAAAAAATCCTTCTCCAGAACGATTTTTGGCTTTGACGGCACTACAATTTTTGTGTTAGACATATTTTTATAAATTATCTGCTATAAAACTCAATCACTTGCCCCAAGTTGAAGAGGTGTTCTGTCGGATTCCACTTCGGCAAACTGGAAACAATGGCCACCCTCTTGTCTGCATCATATAAAAGCCATACAGGCAAATTTATTTTTTTCATTTTTTCTTCGTAATCTTTAAAAATAGGCTTTTTAAAACTGGCCAACCGTATAGCAATTTTGTCTCCCACAGAAACAGTGAAAGAAGGCACATTTGTCCGGTGACCATTTACCGTGACATGACCGTGAGAAACCATCTGGCGGGCAGAGAGACGGGTAGGAGCCATGCCCGAGCGATAAACTACATTGTCTAGTCTCGTTTCCAAGCGCTCATAGAGAGTTTGAACGGTATTCATCCCTCTTTTGATCGCTGATTCTTTGACGTACTTTTTAAACTGACGCTCGAGGATGCCGTAGGTGTAACGCACTTTCTGTTTTTCAAGCATAGCAGTAGCGTATTCGCCTTTTGGTCGATATGGACCCTTGCCACCCTTGCGTTCAGCACGCAAAGCGAATTTTGGTGTTTGGGTTTTTTCAAATATATTTGCTCCGAGACGACGAGCTATTTTGTATTTTGGTCCGTTGATCATAAATTTTAAACGCGTCTAGGTTTTTTAGGGCGAGGACCATTATGCGGTATCGGAGTAACATCTTTGACAGAAGTAATACCGACGCCTTTGGTAATAAAACTCCTGACGACTGATTCACGGCCACTACCCACACCCTTGATGACAACTGAGATTTCTTTCAGTCCCAAGGCCAATCCTTTGGTAGCCAAAACTTCACCGGCTTTGGCTGCAGCAAAAGGAGTGCCTTTTTTGGCACCCTTGAAACCGAGAGCTCCGGCCGAAGAAGCCGCTAGAGCATTACCTTTGGTATCAGTGAGCAGGCACATGGTGTTGTTATAAGTTGATTGTACATAGAGAATACCAGTATCTATTTTCTTATTAGCCTTTTTTTGTTCTACGGTTTTATTTTTTGTCATATTATTTTATTTCTTTTCAGCCACTTTGCGTCCTGTACCCATGGTCTTTCGAGTGTTTCCACGGCGAGTTCTGGAATTAGTTTTGGTTCTCTGACCGTTGACGGGCAAACTCCTCACGTGACGTACACCGCGATAGGCTTTTATGTCTTTGAGACGTTTTATATTTCCTGCCACTTCGCGCTTCAAGTCTCCTTCGAATTTAAATGTTTCCATCGCTTTCTTTATGGCGTTTTCTTCGTCAGCTGTTATTTCCTTGGATTTTCTGTCGAGACTTACTTTAGCCTCGGTGAGAATTGTTTTGGCGCGCGAACGCCCAACACCATAGAGATAAGTCAGGGCGATTTCTATGCGTTTTTCATCGGGCAGAGTTATACCGAGAATTCTCATTGGAATATGTGATTTTCAGATTAAAAAACCGAAATAATAATATTATACAATTGTATCGTAACAACAAAAAAAGAATCTCCCGAGAGATGAGTTTCTATCCTAGCACACAAAGTTTTATCTGTAAACAGGTAAGTCAAAATGAGCTTAAATGAGCCTATTGGGGGTTATCCCTGCCTCTGCTTGTGACGAGCATTAGATTTGCAAATTATATATACATAGCCTTTTCTGCGGACTACCAAGCATTTCGCACACTTCTTTTTTACAGACGATTTGACTCTCATGATTTTATTTTGCCAAATAATTGACAGCTACATTCTCTGAATAATTCTGCCCTTACCGCCATATGGTTCAAGTTCGATCTTTACCTTATCGCCAACCAACACACGAATGCGGTTCATTCTCATTTTTCCGGCGAGATACGTCAGTATTTCATTACCGTCTTCGAGTTTTACCCGAAAAAAAGTGTTTGGCAGAGCTTCCGTCACTGTGCCATTTACGCTGGGTTTTGGTTCCTTCATGTAGTGACGTTCTATAGAATAAGCTAAATAAATAAAAAAGTAAAGTAGAGAAAGATATTTTTTACTTTACTCTGTTTTCTTTATGGTAATATTTTCTACCTTATTTGGAAAAGAGCCACGCCAGAAGGGACGAATGGAGATGTCCGCCTTTTCTATCATAGGAAATTTTTGGAGAATGGAAATCACTAGATTGCGATTGGCATCTCGTAAAGCCTCTTTGAGCAACATTTCGTCATATATCCATTCAAACGCCGGTGTGCCAGAGAGAGAAAAAACGATGCTTTGATTTGTGGCTGGGCGGAAATCCGATTTAGGAATAAAGAAAATACTTTGAGGGTCTTTTATTGTAACCGCATCGCCTTGGTATCCTTTTATAACTTTGGCGGCAAGATATGAACTGAATGTTTTTTTGTCAAAGACTGTCGCCGAGAGCGTGCCTTCTATTTTGACCAGTACGAGAGAACCCGACACTGGTTCTTCTGGCAGAGATATAAAGTCTATGGTAAAACTCTTGTCAAAAAAGAGTTGGTCGTCCGTTGTACTCTTTTTCACTTCTTCGAGGAGGGCAATACGCAATTTTGATCGAATGCTCTCTTCGGCCTTCTTATAATCAGCGAGAACTACCACCTTTTTCTTTCCAGAAAATCCACCGTCAAGCGCATTTTTGGATCTGGCATAGAAAGCGGTATACCGCGGGTCTCCTTTGAATCCCGGAATAGTAAAATCTTTGAGACCGACATTGTACTTATCACCAGATTCATCAGCAGTAACTATGGCTTCGATACTGCCCGGTGTAGAGCCGGATTTGCCCGGTACGGTGACAGAATCATTTATGCGATATATGAGGCCTTCTGGTGTTTCGAATCTGGTATTTTTAATCAACCTTTGGGAAGTGGAATTATAATTGTTGTAAATCATCACTGTACCGGTCGCTTTTTTGTTGACTATTTCTTCGCTTGACGCTTTTACCGTTTCAGTCAATATTTGTTTTACTGTCATAGTCTCAAAAGCCAGTTCGCCTTTGCTGGCTGATTTTTTGGCCACATAATCACCACTGATGTTTGCCGCTATAATTTTCGGCGAAACCAAAACAGAAGCGCCGTGAAAAACCGTAGAAACTACTACCGCCAAGCCGATGACACTCAGGATAGAGAGACCTATCCATAATCTCTTTCTTTTTTTGCCTCCCTTCCTACCCAATGTATGATGTATCTCGAATTCGGCACGGGCTTTACGCAAGGCTTCAATATGAGATTGCTCTTTTTCGAGATGAGACTCTTCTCTCTCGAGTTTGCGTTCTAATTTTTCTACCTTTTCGTAGACTTTTTTTATGGGTACGGTGATAGATTCGTCTCGGCGTACTCTAGTTGGAGAAATCGGAACATTCCTGATTGAACGACCTCCCTTCGGCACTATATCTTGCATGAAATTACGTGGCATATTATTTGTATGGAATTATACTCTACTTTTTTTCCAATTCATAGACACGTTCCGCAAAAGCAGAAATGAGAACGATTGGGGTATCTAGTAGAGTCACATTAAATGCTGTATCTGTGATGTTGGAATTATTTGTCATATCAGTCTCCAGGGCTTTTACGAAAAGATCTGTCAATTCTCCATCCATTATGAGAAACAGTTTTTGAGGCAAAAACATACTGTTCTCCAATTTTTCCAAAACCGCACGCAAGCTAACAACCCATTCATTCATAAAGCGGGAAATAACTATTTCTGATCTATCCCCAGAGACAATTTTCGCATGATCTTTCATATATAAATTCAAAAAAGAAAAAGTTTCTTCTTTTGTCATATTCAAATTCTCGGCAATTTTACGAATGACATTATTTTGTCCCGAAGGAAAACTAGCGGATGCCATTATGAGCCCGTCCTCTATGACAGAAACGTCCGATATCTCCCCGCCGATTCGGATATGAATAAAGTCGTTTTCTTTTGGAAATGCATCACGAATAGCACTATATGCTATGAGAGAAAAGGTATAGGCTTTTATATTTTTTGAAGTATGGCTAACGTGACATACTTCCATAGTTTTATCCAAAACCAACTTTGGCACGATGCCACTGAAATATGATATGTCCGCTTCTCTGGCTCTTTTGTCAAAAGGATCTCTCACGTCATATCCATTGAGACGTGTTTGGATAATTCTACGCTCGATAACTGATAGAACTGCCGGAGAAACTCTCCGTGTCACAATAGCTTCTTTTTTAAATTTCTCTTCTTCATCGAGCATGAGATTATTCAGAAGTTCATGCGTAAAAACAAAAGGCTCATTTCTTTTTATAGACAGAGTTTTAGTTTGAGTGGCCGACCACGGTGAAGCAAAAGAATAAAAAATCCGGCCTATTTTCACATGCCGAAATTCACTGCCTGTGAGATGCGTGACGCCTTGTTTTATAATATCCCCATACACTTTCTTCAAAACTTCTATCATATCCCGAAAAAGCCTATCTGGATCAATTGTCGTTTGGTATGGAATTACTTCTCGGATAGAGTGAATTACGCGTGCAGGTTCATTTCGAGCGAGCCTCACCAGACCAGCCCCAACTGATGACGAAGCTATATCAAAAATCAACGCCAACTCCGATTTTGGAGAAAAGAAGGACATAGATGTATTATACAAAAACAAAGAACTATGACAAATTTGTCAATATCGCTTTTATACGTCTCACCCCCGCTGAAACAGCCTCTTCTTTTTGGATTTTGAAAGTGCCCAAAGTGCCTATATTTTCCACATGTGGCCCACCACAAAATTCTTTGGAAAATGCTTTATCGAGAGAGTTCCCGATATAGTAGATAGAAACGATATCACCGTATTTGTCGCCAAAGAAGTGGAGAGCGCCAATTTTTTCGGCCTCTGCTTTTGAAAGCTCGACTCTGTGGACTGGTAACTTCGCTTTGATTTTTGCATTGATGATATCCTCTACCATCTTTTTTTCTTCATCTGTCATTTTTGCCATATGAGTGAAATCGAAACGCAAGCGTTCAGACGTGATATTTGAACCTTTTTGGGAAACATGATTACCTAGCACTTTGCGCAGAGCCTGGTGCAAGAGATGTGTCGCTGTATGATATTTTACAGAGATTTCAGATGTATCACCTAAACCACCCTTGAATTTCTGTTCTGCTCCAGCTCGCGATAAGTCTTGGTGCTTTTTAAATTCCGAATCAAAGTCTTTCTTGTCAACTTTCAAGCCTTTGGCTAGAGCTAGCTCGACTGTGAGATCAATCGGAAAGCCATAGCTTGAAAACAAAGTGAAAGCCTCCGAGCCAGAAATATCTTTTTTTGCTATTTTTTCAAATTCTTTCATGCCATGATCTAGAGCATTGGCAAATTTGTCGGCTTCTTTCGATATTTCGTCAATAATACGAATTTTTTGTTCAAGAATGTTATTGTAAGTTAAACCATAATCTCTCACAAAGAGATCAACAAAATTTTCAATAGTTTTTCGATCGAGTTTTTTTGTATCGGTGGCAAAAACCATACGACGAATGATGCGGCGTAGAACGTAACCTCGATCAGTATTGGCCGGTGAAACGCCATCAGAAATCAGAAAGACCGTTGTACGAATATGGTCAGAAATAATTCTCTGACGCTTGAGATCGCTCGCAAGTGTTTTAGAAACAGCCATGATAGGCGCAAAAATATCAGTATCGAACACATTTGATTTTCCTTGAAGTACCGTGCAAACACGCTCAAAGCCTGAACCAGTGTCTACATTCTTCTTTTTCAGTTTGCTTATTACTTTGTCGTCTTTTTTTATGAATTCCATAAAGACATCGTTCCAGATTTCGACGATTTTCTGATCTTTTTCGGCTTTTAAAAATTGTTCTTTTGTCATACTTTTGTCGAGTGAACCAGTGAGATCATAAAACATCTCTGTATCAGGACCACACGGACCGTCTGGACCTGGCTGCCACCAATTTTTCTCCGCAGGCATGAAATATACACGCTCGCCAGCGACACCGTTCTTTTTGAAAATTTTTCTCCATATATCAGCCGACTCGAGATCGCGCGGGGCATTTTTGTCGCCTTCAAAGCAAGTAACATAGAGACGTCTTGGATCGAGACTGAAGCCTTCTTTTTTATCAGTCAAAAGTTCAAAGCTCCATCCGATAGCTTCTTTTTTGAAATAATCACCGAGAGACCAGTTGCCCATCATCTCAAAAAAAGTGAGATGAGTGTTGTCGCCGACATCATCTATGTCGTTGGTGCGAACGCATTTTTGAAAATTGACCAAGCGTTTTCCGGCAGGATGTTTTTCACCGAGGAGGTATGGCACCAGAGGCTGCATGCCGGCCGTATTGAAAAGCACCGTCGGATCGTTTTCTGGCACGAGACTAGCGGAAGGAATGATCGTATGCTCTCTCTCGCGAAAAAATTGAAGGAATCGTTTGCGTACTTCAGATGATGTCATAGGCCTAATTTACACGTTTTGAGTCAGTTTCTCAAGCTTTTCAATATCTCTTTCTATGCTTTTAAGTCCTTTCTCCCAGAAGTCAGATCTAGTCACGTCTACGCCAATTGATTTGAAGATATTTTCAGGGGTGTCACTGCCACCTGCGGAGAGAAATTTTTTGATTTTGGCGAGATATGTTTTGTCCTCTTTATACCGCATATAAAGCGCTCTGGAAATGAGTTGGCCAAAAGCGTAGGAATAAACATAGAAAAAACGTCTGATATGACTCCAACTGACAAAGAGATTGCCGTCAATTTCCCTCATATGAACAACAGGTCCGAGGTACGCAGACATGTGTTTATTGAGAAGTGCGCGAATCTCTGTTTTGGACATACCTCCTTTTTCGCGAATCGTATTATGGAGTTCATTCTCAAAATTAAAGCAGGCTATCTGACGGAAAATGGTATGAATATCATCGTTTATTCTCTTGTGCAAAGCGATGATTTTTTCTTCTTTTGAAAGTTTTTCAAAAATAGCATCAAAAACAAAAGTTTCAAAGAGGGTACTCGCCACTTCAGCAGTTGATGTTGAATAGTTTTCATACAGAGGTGTCTGGGATTTAGAAAGCTCTGTATGAATAGCGTGGCCCATTTCATGGGCAAAAGTCATGACTTGATCCATAGTGTTCGTATAATTTAGCAAAACAAAAGTCGGAGCGTTTATGTTGCCTGAACAGTACGCCCCGCCAGTTTTGCCCACTTTTGGATAGACATCTATTTGGCCTTTCTCCAAAAAACTCTCGAGAATAGAGAGATACTGCGGATCGAGAGAACCAAAAACATTTTTGAGAATTTTGACAGCCTCGTCAAATTTTATTTGTTTTACATTTTTGCCTATGCCGACTGCCCTGTCAGAATATTCCAAATACGGAAGAGCGAGCAGTCGAGCTTTGAGAGCATAGAATTTATGGCTTATGGGAAAGTTTTTAGTGACGACATCAACCAAAGCTAAAACGCTCTTTCGATTATTCTGGTAACCCAAGATTGTAGCGTCATAAGGCTTTTCAAAACCTCGAAGTCCGTCATTTATCTTTTTATCTGTGACAATGGCATTTATTTCACTTTCGGCCACATCAGAGAGAGTTTCAAGTTTTTTCACAACCAATCTGTGAAGCTCTCTACGTGGATTCATTGGTAAATCAGCGATTTTTCCCATTGCCTCTGGTAGAGGTAATGTTTTGCCGTGAAATGTTATGGTCGTCTGGCCAAGAAGTTTTTCCGTGGACATGATCCACTGCTGATATGCCGGAATTGATTTTAGGCCAAGAATTTTTTCTTCGGCTTCTGATAAATCGTATTTCGCTTTCTGAAAGATAAGTTTTAAATAATACCGAAAGTGTTCAAGCTTTTTACTCTTCAAAAATTTCTTCTGAATCTTGGTTGAGATTTTGGCGAGAGAAAGTTCAAAAAAAACGATTTTGTGATCATTTTTTGCGAATCTTTCCATTAGTTGCGTGGCTTTTGACCGAGCGACGACATCGCCAGAGTCGATGTCTTGCTTGTAGTGGAAATATGAAAGAGGTTTTGTCAGAGGTAGTTTTTTAAACAATGATTCGAAATCAAAAAGCGTTTTTGCCAGTTTTGTCTCACTTTTTAAGTAATCAGTTTTGTTTCTATATTTTTTCTCAAATATCAAATATACGCTCTCTATAGATTTCATATCTCTCTCTATAGCCGGATCGTTATGACCATTGTATAAAAGTCCGAGGTTCCAGAATGTTTTCATTTTTGTTTCTTTATATTGTTATTTCTATTTATATTTTTGAAGAATCTTGAAGTCTTCCAATAAGATTGTTTTCATAGAGCCATTATAGAGGGCTACGGCCGGATGATACAAGGCAACGACGGTTACAGGCCCATACGAAGCCTGACCAACGAATTCTCTGCCATGAATTTTTGAAACACTTTCGAGCACTGCGCCGAGTCCATATTTCTCAAAAATATATTTCATAGAATGCCTGCCGAGAGTGGCGATGATTTTTGGTCGGAGAATTTCAATCTGGCGTTCGAGAAATGCGCCATAGAGCGTAATTTCATATGGACTAGGATCGCGGTTGCCTTCAGGCCGATCCTTTACCAAATTGGTCACGTACACTGATTTTCTATCCATGTCTATAGAAACCAAGAGCTCGTTCAGTAATTTTCCAGACCGTCCACAAAAAGGCCTGGCTGTTTTTGCTTCGTTTTCCCCCGGCGCTTCACCTACAAATATGATATGCGCTTCGTGGTTTCCCTCACCTATGACGGGAAAATATTTGTTAGCGAGCCGATATTCATATAAAGGCGATTCTTTGAGTGTCAGAATCTCATCTCTTATCTTCTTTAGTTCTTCCGTCCTTGAATTCATGCATACAGTATAACAAAGCGCACCCTAATCATGGGTGCGCTGAAACTCTTCTGCTTCATCGCTGTCTAAGAACTTCAATATGGCCACGTTTCTAGATTGCGTATCAACAGGCTCTTCGGCAGTTCTTTTTAAAAAATCGAATGCCATGAGAGCTTGTCGCACATTCCTTTGACGCATTTTCCATTCTGCAACGACAATGGGAGAAAGAGGAAGTGCGAGCATACGATCGCACTCAGACAGACCTATCAAGAGACGGTCATGAGATAAATGTTCTAACATGTGTGGTTAGGGTTTATCTCATTGTATTATCATTTCTTCCCTGCGACTAGTAGGTTATACACACCTACATTATTTTTTTGTCTGAACCTCGAGCGCTAATTTACGGTAATTGCAGTATTCGCACATAGAATTAGGTTTTGGCAATTTGCTTGATTCGAGACATTCCTTCGCCTCAAGTATCTTGTCCTCTACCCACCCGTCCGATCCAGTGTACGCTATGAGAACAACTTCAAAATCAAGCCTGCCGTCAAAAGCCTTGCGATCGCGCCGCCCATTTGCATATACAAAATAGCCCGTATTCGAAACCTTGAATCCTTTGCGACGTAAAAGCCATTGATAAACTTCCATTTGCCTCTTGTAGCCATCCTGCCACTCGGCATCGAGGTTTACCTTCTCGTCCTTTGAGGTTGCCTTGTAATCAACGACGATGAGCTCGCCTGCTTTGTTTACCCACACATCGTCAATAGCACCGCTTATGAGAAATCCGGATTTTTTGTGATGATATTGTATACCTTCAAAGTTCTCCCTCCATGTATTCAATTCTTTGTGAACAAAAGGCACAGCATCAACTCCATATTGCAACATGAGAGGATGGCTTGTCGCACCGGCACGGTGTATATCGAATTCTTTTTTGAGCAGGAAATCAACAGCGGAATTGAGGTTGAAAGGAAACCCCTTCGGTCTGGCGACACCCAGCTTGTTGTCTATGTAAAAACAGCGTGGGCATTCGACAAAGAGCTCGAGTTTCGAGCGCGATAGTTTCCATTTGGCACCGCCGTAGTTCCAGTCTTTGCTTCGCACAGCTTTTGGTCCGTAATTGTTTTTCATAAATTTTTTCATATATCGGCCATCAACCGCAGAGAGTTTCCACCTCCTCCAAAATCTGTTTGATTTTTGCTTTGTCTATGCCATAATTCGGCAAATCGAATTGACGCTCCCGCACATGCTTGCACAAAACCAGACCTGCATCCAAGAGAGATTTTTTCTCCATTTGAGAGAGAGTTGTAAGTGATGTCAATGGGTGTAATCCAGCTTCGTTAACCAGATCTTCCAAATTGCCTTTGCGTGGATAGTTCCAACCAACGAGAGAAAGTCCTCGACATTCGGCATATCGGATAGCATGATCTGTAAATTTTGTATTCGTAAATAACTGAAAAGACGTAATCTTTCTCGATTTTCCACCATATTCATATACACCCTCCCGCAAGTCGTCAAATCGCGCTTTTACATAGAGAGCGATTTTGAGATCGGATTTCAATCCCGGCTCATTGTGAAATTTGGCCTCAACCATGACAAGTTCATTTCCCTTCCAAGCGATCACATCAATCTCATGTTCGATGCAATGCCCCTCTACGATCTGGTCAGTCAGAGCTTCATAACCTTCGGCTTTGAATATTTCCGCTACGAATTTTTCAAAAGGAAAGCCTGCCGGACCGAGATCTGAAATTGCTCGTTTCATAGAATATCGCAGAGCGACCGGACCAGCAGAGTGCCGCAGAATATCAAAAGCGTGGCGATATATTTCACTGGTGGTCATGCCATCTACAAGCTCTCTCTGTATGTGTAAGAGCACTTTTTCTGCTTGCTCTCGGTTGGCCCCAGCTTTTTCGAGAGACGACATCAGTTTTGCCGATTCAAAAACCTCTCTCTCACCTGTCGATTTGATGATCAAAGAAGATGACATACCTCAATTATATTACAATCCCGCCTCCTAGACACTCTTTTTCATCGTATACAACAATTGACTGCCCAGAAGCTATGATCAGAGGATTTTCAAATATAATATTCACTTCTTTTTCTTTTAACTCAAGTTGGCACAACAAAAGATCTCCGAGATGCCGTATTCGAGCGGTGTATTTTTTCTGAAGTTTCGGAGCACTCGATATCCAATTTATAAAACCGAGTTTATATTCCTTCTTTTCTGCTGAAAGCGTTCCTTCGGGTGATTTATGAGAAACGGTCAATGTGTTTTTCTTTATATCACGGCTGGTGACATAATATGGCTTTTCGGCTGGAGTTTTTTTTGTATATTCAAATCCAAATCTTTCTCCGAGAGTATAAAACAGCGCTCCATTATGTTTGCTTAGAATATTCCCCTTTTCATCTAGTACATTTCCCTTCTTCGGTTCTATGTAATGAGATAAAAATTCTTTTATATCTACTTTGCCTATAAAACAAAGTCCTTGGCTATCTCTTTTTTCCGCGACTGGTAAATTAAATTTACGGGCCAGTTTGCGAGTCTCTGATTTCTCCGTATTGCCTACAGGAAATAATGTTTTTGAAAGCTCTCGTTGTGTCAGAGTCCAGAGGAAATATGTCTGATCTTTGCCTTGATCCGCTCCAGCTATGAGTTTGAAAGCTCTGTCTTTTTCTTTTATTTGCGCATAATGTCCAGTGGCAATGTAATCAGCCCCTCGGGCCATAGCCCAATTGAAAAAACCACCAAATTTTACATATTTATTACACATCACATCTGGGTTAGGAGTCTTACCGGATTTATATTCGTTAATCATATAATCAACCACGTCTTTTTTGTATTCCTTTTCGAGATCGAGAGTTACAAAAGGAATACCGAGCTTTACACACACCCGCATGGCGTCGAGCCTATCATCTCGCCACGTACATGCCATCCAATCTGGCTGCCAGACTTTTATAAAAACACCTGTCACGGTAAAACCCTGCTCTTTTAACAGAGTGGCCGAAACAGATGAATCCACTCCCCCCGACATGCCGACATAAACTTTCTTTTCTTTCATACATGAACTTTAAATAAAATACAGGTGGTAAGCAAGCGAAAGAAATGTTTGTGTGGAGCACGGAGATTTTCTTGCTAGAAAATCTCCTCGGCTTCGGCCTCGTCAGACCTCAGGCGTCTCCACACAAACATTTCTTTTGCTTGCTACCTTAAATATTTTTCCTTATTTGCCACATGCTCGTCATGTGTCACAGCATAATGCATATTTCCCTCATCATCTGACAAATAGAAATAATATTTCGTAACTATTGGATGAACAGTGGCTCTGATAGCATCCAAACCGGGATTTGAAATTGGTGTTGGGGGCAAGCCTCGGTGGACATACGTATTGTACGGCGAATCTATTTTTAAGTCTTCAAGTGTTAGGTCTTTACTATTTTTTTTGCCATTCACAAAAACAAAGGCTGCATCAACCTGCAGAGGCATGCCCTGATCAAAACGTTTCCACAAAATTCCTGATATAATCTCGCGTGTTTCAATCGTCCTCGCCTCTTCTTCTATGATAGAAGCCATATTTATGACGTCTCTTATAGGCCTGCCGAATGCTTTGATTTCACTCGCCAGAGTTTCGATTCGTTTTTGATAATTGAGAAGCATGACATCTATGACATCTTCGACTGTAATATTCGGCAAAAATAGATATGTATCGGGAAATAAATATCCTTCATACGGAGTAGCCAAAGTTATAAATTTCTCTTGATTAAAGTGAGTAAATTTTTTCTGCTTGCCAAAAAGCTCGGCGATTTCTTTGGAATTAAAACCTTCGGGGACAGTGATCCTGACGTCTTTCAAGTCGTATCGACTATGTGAGAAACGCCAAGCTAATGTAATGACATTTTGAATATTTTCTAGATAATAGTCACCGGCCGTCAGTCCTCTGCCACCGCCGAATAAAACCATAAATGTCTTGAAAACAAAAGATGATTTTATGATTTTCATATCTTTCAGTGTTCCTGCCCAATCTCCGAGAGTTTGACCCTTTTCTACAGTTACAACCGTGTCAATCGGAAATTGAGCTGGTGCAGAGATATGCAAATAAATAAATAAAAATAAAAGAACAACAAAAACTATCCCGCCGAAAAATGAAAACTTTCGAGGAGTATCGTCCATTTTGTTTGTTTTCTATATGGGCAAATTAGCCGGCGCTTCCGCCCGTTTGGATGGAATGCGTTTGAGAGCCGGAGCACGAGAAGTGCTACCCGGAAAATGATAGAGTGTGGCGAGCTCTTCTGTATTCATGACCAAAGCCGGTTTGGCTTTTGCCACAGTACCCCACGGTAAAAAAGGTATATGGGGACCTCTTTGATACGGATAAAAAAAATACGAACGCAATTGATAACAATGAAAGAGATGTTCTGCCAATTTTCTATTTCGCGGAGTGAAAAATTTTTGAAGAAAGGGAAAATAGGTGGCTGGATCTTGCCAATAATAACTATAATCCTGATCATCTGGTCTTATGCTGTTTAGATTGGTCGAACCGAATTGACGGAAAGCACCTTTTATAACATCCATCCTGATATGACTGTTCTGGCCTTTTGGATACACCTGAATACACCTGATGCCGATATCAAGTGGAAGTTTGGCAGTACTTCGTGCCAATGCGTCTATGAGATCTTTCTTTTCGGTGGTCATTTTCGCTTGGGAAGGTACCAGTTGACCATCTCGTTCCACAGAGGCCGAATCAATAATTTTTTGGATTTCTAATTTCGATTCATCGAGCCATTTGTCTGGCATTTTCTGGTTGAAGAGATTTGACTCGGCTTTGTGCGCTCGAGCGATAAATTGAAACCAAATTTGATCATTTTTGTCAGTGGTTCCCAAGATTTCTATAAGAGAAACCAGGGGATCGACCTTGAACTCTTCATCAGGGTCTTCGGACAGACCATAATCCACGTATGTTTTTATAGGATACGGATTCGGTTTTACAAAATCGTACTGGCATAGCCAGACATCCAGTTTGTCTCGGTTTTCCGCTACATATTTCGTATAATCTTCAACCTCATGAATAGCGACATCTGGATATTGGGCATAAATATTGGCCATGAGAAAATTTTTCTGGCTTTCAAAACACCATATATAGAAACGCACTTCACCATTGATAGCCACGAGCTCCAGAGACGCCCATGGTCTAGTTTTACCTTGCCAGTAGCGTTCGTGTGGAGTGCCTTCACCACCTGTCTGAATGAGAGCGTTTAGAACCAATTCCATGGCCGCTGGAGATTTATTGGTTTCTGCAGGCAACTTTATTTCCAGAACGGAATATTTTCTAGACATATGCCACGCAAAATGAACGTACCTGACCCACATTTCCCATACTAGAGGAACAAGGACTAATGGAATCCAAAGGACAGAGAGAAAGACGACCCAATTAAACGACTCCGGCAGAGCCGTATTGAAAACAAAATTTAAAAAATCATTCCAGAGATTCACGCATATATAATACAAGAAAAAAGTAGCGAAAGAAAGTTTACGAGCGAAGACTTTCGGAGGACGTGAAGACGTCCGAGAATGAGACGGCTCGCCAGCAGGTGAGAATGTCGTGCTGAGCGAGTAAACTTTCTTTCGCTACTTTTTTACTTTCAATCTTTTAAGCTACGACTGAATACTTGCCGTCTTTGTCTTTCTTGAAATATTTCGGGTTCTGGAGGTTGACCAAAATAGTGTTTTCTTTTACATAGCGTTCTTTCAAAACTTTGTCTATTATTTCTTTTTTGCCGAGCGGACCGTGTTTTTCGAGAATTTTCTTTATGACATCCTTTACGACGCCTGACATGTAGCCCCATTCGGATAGAGCATAGAGTCCGCGACCGACCAAGACGAATCGTGGATCTTTTATGAGCTCATTATGAGTGGTAGCGATATGAGCCTTTCTGTTGAAAAGTTTTTCAATCTGCTTTGCCACTTCGCGGAAATGTATAGGCGAGCCGTGTTTTCTGATGACTAGAAAAGCATAATCACGCATGCCTTTAGCTTTTATATTCGGAGAATGGGAAACACCCCATTCGCCCAGAGGGTTTTTAGCGACTTTTTTGGAAATTGAAAGCCAGCGCTTTAGAATTTCATCATTTCTATACCGATCATTTAAATCTTCGATGTGATTTAGAAAGGTATCGATCATTTCCGATTCTGGAATGATATCATCGTCCTTTAAATTTTTATACAGCTTTTTGAGCGCTTCTTCGACTTTCTTTGAAGTGGTTTCATCGACATGCCAACGATGTTTAAAATGTTCGTCTTCCTTTTGCCACTTGAAAGTACGACCGAGAACGAGAAGAAAATAAATATGATTTTGAACCGAAAGATCTCTGGAGACACTGTCGAGGAGATCTTCTTCGGCAATGATGCTTCCCATATCACTCATCATCACTTCTAGTTCTTTGAAAGCACTAGCCTGCATTTCATATTCTTTGGATTTTTGGATATTGGCAATAGCGTAGTTTTCTATCTGTCGAACACGTTCGCGCGTAATGCCATAGGTCTTGCCTATGGCTTCGAGAGTCATTTTCTCGGAATTTTTGCCGAGACCGTAGCGTTTGATGATGACTTCTTGGGCGCGATCAGGTAAACTCTTCAAAAGTGCTTTTACTACTAGCTTTGGTTTGATTGTAAGTGTTGCCATAATGATGGGAGTGGGAGTGGGAGTGTCTATACTAATTAACTAATAATGTATTTCTATCATTTGTTTGATACAAAGTCAAGAATATCGCAATGTCAAGACTTCTGTCAAGAGTGTTCGATCACGCCACAACAATTGAAACGAGTTTATCTGAAATGACAATGATTCTTTTTGGTTTTTTATCTCCTATCCATTTTTTGACATCTGGAAGATCGAGAGCTGTCTTTTCCAGACCCTCTTTGCTCGTTCCCCTGACAGCTGTAAAACTGGCCCGTACTTTGCCGTTTACCTGCACCACAATAGTGACAGATCGTTCAGCTATTTTCGATTCATCTGCCAAAGGCCATCCCGAAATATGAATGGACTTTTTATTGCCTAGATCACACCACAATTCTTCGGTTATATGAGGCGCAAAGGGAGCGAGCAATTTGAGAAATATTTCAAAATGTGTTTTTGAAATAGTATTTTCTTTTTCGAAAACATTGGAGAGAATCATCATACTGCTCACTGCCGTATTATGATGAATTGAAGATATGTCTTCGGTAACTTTTTTGATTGTTTTGTGGAGGAGGATTTCTGTTTCCTTGGAAATTGTTCCTTTTTCATGCACTTTTTGGCGAAGTTTCCAAACACGCTCGAGAAAACGCCTAGATCCAATCATACCGTTCGTATTCCAAGCGATAGCTTGATCAAATGGACCCATAAACATTTCATAGAGACGCAAGGTATCTGCGCCGTATGTTTTCACGATGAGATCAGGGTTGACAATATTGCCAAAACGCTTAGACATCTTTTTACCGTCTTCGCCCATGATGAGACCAACTGATTGAAGTTTTTTGAAAGGCTCAAGCGTAGAGACTATCCCGATATCATAGAGAAATTTATGCCAGAAACGTGCATATATGAGATGTCTCGTTGCATGCTCCGCCCCACCAACATAGAAGTCCACTTCGTTCCAATATTTCTCTTTCAAAGGATCAACGAGAGCTTTACTATTCTTTGGATCCATATAGCGCAGGTAGTACCAAGAAGACCCCGCCCATTGAGGCATAGTATTCGTCTCGCGTTTCAACATTTTCGCATTTTTACCTACGCCAACTTTCACATTTACCCATTTCGGAATGCTCGCCAAGGGCGATTCCCCTGTTCCCGTCGGTTCGTATGATTTCACTTTTGGAAGCACCACAGGCAAATCTTTTTCGGAAACAGGAATAATTTTGTCACTGTTATGAAAAATCGGAAAAGGCTCGCCCCAATATCTCTGACGTGAGAAAACCCAGTCCTTCAATTTATATTTCACAACCCACTTGCCACCGACTGATTTGGTAATCACTTTTTTTACTTCTTGTGAGTCTTTGCCAGAGAATGCTCCTGAATTCACCAAAATTCCCTCATCTACATATGCGTCCGAAACATCGGCAAGTATCCTGAGAGCGTGCTGATGAGAATCCTCAGTGAGAAAAGTTTTAAGTTCGTCAATTGTGAGCCATTTGACTTCATGAATTTCATTTTCCGTTTCGGTTACCTTTTCCCTAGCATCATTCTCTAATTTGAAATAGAGAGTATGGGAGTGAGCAAAGCGATTTACTTTTTTCGGTACATGATAGAACTTGCTATGTATACGACCAAAATTAGAAATAAGTTTTGGATGGAGAAAACCAGTTTCTTCTTTTATTTCCATTTTAGCAGCTTCTTCTGGTGTCTGATTTCCTTCTACTCCACCCGTAATGAAAGTTCCCCAAGCAACTTTTTTCCATTTGAGAGCCATGTATTTATCATCTTTCCAATGTTTAACAATAGCGATAATGGCATTACGATGTTCAAAAGGAAAGTTTGGAATTATTTTTCCAGGTTCAGTTGTTTGGGTGTAAACAGGTTCAATTACTTGTTTTATCGGTAATTTATATTTCTTGGCAAAAACAAAATCTCTTTCGTCGTGAGCGGGAACGGCCATGACAGCGCCTGTTCCATAGTCGGCCAGGACGTAATCGGCAACAAATACAGGTACTTTTTCTTTGTTGGCAGGATTAATGGCGAATATGCCTTCTAGTTTTACACCGGTTTTTTCTTTTTTTGCATTCGTTCTCTCAATTTCTGTTTCCATACATGCGTGAGTGACATACTTTGCTACTTCGTCATGATTTTTGAGATTTTCTCTGTGCTCCAAGAGTTCAGTAACAAATTTATGTTCCGGAGCAACAACCATATAGGTAACACCGAATAACGTGTCGGGCCTGGTTGTGAAAACTTTTAATTTTTCAGTTTTGTCTTTAATTGTAAAATTAATTTCTGTGCCTTCAGATCGGCCGATCCAATTTCTCTGACTTTCTTTTATGGATTCCGGCCAATCCAAAACATTTAAATCTCTCAAAAGTCTGTCTGCATAATCCGTAATTTTCAAAACCCACTGTCTCATGGGACGTTTTTCGACTGATGTGCCACAACGTTCACATTTACCATCTTCCACATCCTCATTCGCCAAACCAGTCTTGCATGATGGACACCAATTTATCGGCTCAAACGATTCATACGCCAAACCCCTCTCGAAAAGCTTCAAGAAAATCCACTGCGTCCATTTGTAATATTTTGGATCTGTTGTATTGATCTCTCGCGACCAGTCATAGTCAAAGCCGATGATCTCAAGTTGTTTTTTATAACGCACGACATTTTTTGCCACAGCGATAGCGGGATTTGTTTTTGTTTCTATGGCGTAATTTTCTGCAGGCAGACCGAAAGCGTCAAAACCCATAGGATGCAAAACATTGAGACCTTGCATTCTCTTCATGCGCGAAACGATATCGGTCGCTATATAACCCTTTGGATGGCCGACATGAAGACCTTCGCCGGAAGGATACGGAAACATATCCAGAATGTAGAATTTTTGCTTTTTTGAATTGTCCTCGGTTCTATAGACTTTTTTCTTTGCCCATTCTCTCTGCCATTTCTTTTCGATCTTTATATGATCGTACTTTTTCATTTAGATTAAATGCCTTTTTGTCTTACAGGATATATATCGAGATCTACGATTCGATCAAAACAGGTCCTACCGGCCTGATGTATCCAATTTTCATTAGTCATTCCATATCCATATTCTATTGGCACAGTTTTGTAACCATTCTTTCCATTATTTAAGTTAGTATTCGATAAACCGAAGTTTGCGCATAACTGGAAAGAGAGATCGCTCGTCGCCTTGTATTCATATAATTTACTTGTTTCAGGATCAATCGGTATATAGGAGTTGGATATGGGATCTTTGAGTTTGTCGAGAGTTTCAGGCACTTCGCCTTTCTGTTGCCAATAACTCATAATCTGCCATTGAATAGATTGGAGATCATTCACCCGTCTCTCGTCAAATTTCATGGCACGAGCGGACATTGGCGAACCGATTATGGCAAAGCCACCGATGAGAGAACCAGAAACCAGAACGCAGGCCAGAGTGATAAGCATTTTTGTCCGGTTGGGCTGAGTTGGAGAAAAATCTTTGCGTAAATCATATATGTAATAGGCAAACACAGCACCAGCAACTATAAATACAGCCAGTACCTTGAGAACAAATCGCATGGTGATTTCCCCACCCAAAAAAGTATTGACCAAAACGACTAGATCACTCACCACAGCCACGCCTGTGACAAAAAGTGTGAGATAAGTAAGCCATTTTCTGACGGCCAGATCGCGTTTTTCTGGATTGAGAGTGAGATATCGGTTGAGATATGAAGCGAGGCAAAGATAGAGAGGAAAAATGATTATAAGCGAAGCGATAGAGAGTCTCATGCCTGTTCCATAATAATCATAATAGTATCCATTGTTCAAATTGTCGGGAAAAACTTTGTTTATGATGTTAAAAAAGAGATTAGCCAGAGAAATAGCGCTGACATACAGAGTGACAAATCCAGCAAAATAAACAAAGAAATCTTTAGGCGATGTTTTAGATTTATCCATAATATGCTCTTGTTATTAGTAACTTCCCTATCATACGTCTACAAAGCCATAAAAAGCAAACACCCCAACGATCCGTTGAGATGTTGACCAGATTGGACAAAAAGAGAGTCGCAAAAATCTACACTGCTCCCGTTTGGCATGACTTGCAATCACCCTTGTGAGTAAACACGAGGAGGACGCCAGAGAGGCCGACGAGAATATAGACTAGTTTCTCGAGCCAAGCAACACTGCCGAGAACCATTTCAACTACATTCCAATCACCCAAACCTACGAGGCCCCAATTTACAGCACCTACGACGACAAGAATGAATGCAACTGTATGAAGTACTTTCATTTTTTAAAAAATTGACTGATAAAATGCTACGACTTTCACCAGTTAATTATACCAATTTGGCGAGACAAAGGTAAAGAGAGACACAAATCAGTTATCAACAGTTTGACAAATTAAGAGAAACCTGCAAGTTTGCTTAAAAAGCTCCTTCCTATGAACAAATTTACTGTGGTTCTTTTTTTATATCTTAAACTCTATGACGTCGCCGTCTTTGACAATATATTCCTTGCCTTCCGTGCGTACTAAACCACGTTCTCGAGCAGAAGTGTATGAGCCGGCTTCGAGTAATTTACTCCATTTTATGACTTCGGCCTTGATAAATTTATTTTTGAAATCATTGTGAATAGCCGTACCCGCCTCTGGTGCAGTCCATCCCATTTTAATCGTCCAGCCACGAGTCTCGTCCTCGCCTGTCGTGAAATAAGTGATGAGCCCGAGCATTTCGTAACTCTTCTTTATCAGAGCATCTATGCCGTCCTCTGCGCCGAGACCCGTGCGCATCTCTTTTTTTTCCGAATCTGACATGTTTTTGAGATCATGCTCGAAGCCCGCATCGACTATTACATAGCTTGCCTTATTGTCTGAAATAAATTTCATGAGCTTCGTAAATCTCTCATCTTTCATTTCATCGAGATTCCTGCCTCCTGATTTTTTATTTAAAACATAAAGAATCTTTTTTGCAGTCAAGAGATGCAAGTTATAAAGCATTGGCACTTCGAATTCATCTGGCGTAATAGAAGAAGCGAGACGGCCAGATTCGAGAGCGATTTTTAGTTTTTCGAGAAGTTTTGCTTCTATGATGGCTTCTTTTTTGGCCTGCTTGATTTCTTTGCCGAGATTTACGAGTTTTTTTGAAACCGTTTCAAGATCTGCAAATATAAGCTCAAGATTAATAACTTCAATATCTTTTAGCGGATCAACTTTGTCAGCTACATGAATTATGTCATCATCCTCAAAAATACGAACTACTTCGGCGATAGCATCGGTCTCGCGAATATTAGAGAGAAATTTATTGCCCAGACCTTCGCCTTGCGCCGCGCCTTTTACCAGCCCAGCGATATCAACAAATTCAACGGCCGCAGGTACGGTCTTGGCTGATTTTGAAAATTCCGATAGTTTCCAGAGTCTCTCATCAGGAACGGCCACGACACCGACAGACGGATCTATGGTAGCAAAAGGATAATTCGCCACCAAAACGCTCTTGCGTGTCAGAGCGTTAAACAGAGTTGATTTTCCGACGTTTGGCAGACCGACGATGCCTATGCTTAAAGCCATTCTGCAAAAATAGCAGAAAAAGAAGAGAAAGACAAAAGTTACCGAATTAAACTAATAAAAGAAACGGTGAAAAGCGATAACTGGTTTACGGATCTACCAAGAGCTCAGCTGAGCATAACAGAAGCATAATTGAGAGCTGGGAGTTTTTTGTTTTCTATACCCCGCTTAGCTGGCGATCAAGCTCTCTTCCAAGCATAGCGGGAAAATCTCTTATGATCTGATGTTGGTGTACTGGACCCCTTTCATTGCACACCATCCTTGTTCTTTGAATTGTACGCCC
>JBBTTY010000030.1:0-1975 GCA_038063975.1 Patescibacteria group bacterium
AAAAAGGAGAAGCGGTGGAGTTTAAATATACGCAAAGCGTGCCGCATTATTTTCAGGCATCTGTTCCGTCGCAGTTTATTCTTGGAGAAGAAAAACGAGAAATTCGAGGGAAAAATGTTATTTTCGCGCTGAAGGCCTATAAACCCGATATTTTACTGGTAGAAGTAAGAGTGAATAATATTGAAGATATTTTTTCCCAAGAAGCTTTTGATTTAAGGGAGGCCTTAATTGACGGTTGCCATGAGATTGTCAAAAAATACGGCGGGAAATTTGAAGGTAGCGAAGAATATTCTTTTGCCTGCATTTCTGAATACAAAGGAGACCCTGACCAATTTTTCAACAAAAAAGATCAGATAGCCAGTTTTTTAAAATCAGAAAAAGAACTTTTGGACGAAAAAGAAGTTGAATATACCTTATCCAGCCAGATAAAATATTCCAAAGACGATTTGGTTATTCTTGACTGGGATGGGGCTTTTATTTTTGACCCAGATGGAAATTTTGACGCTATTATAGAACTTTTCCAACTAGCGAATCTGCAATTATTGAGATATAGAATTTTATCCACCGATGTTGATGACAAAATGGATAAAATCACAAAATTGATTCGACAAAAACCGGCCAAAAGATTCGGATTTTTAAAACGCGGTGAAATAACACAATCCTTGCGGGAAGCAATTGAAATTCGCAGCCAGTCAGTAACGGAATTTGAAAAATTGGAAAGAGAAATAAAATTGATAGGCGATTGGTACTTCGCCCGTTTATACGAAATTATTTCTAAAAAATTCCGAATGGACGAATGGAAAAAAACCGTTAAAGAAAAGCTTGATTCTTTGGAAGACATTTACGGCATCGTTTCCGAGAATTTCAGCATGTCCCGTTCTCAAATGTTGGAATTGATTCAGATATTGGCATTTTTTATTTTACAAATTGGTTGGTTCGCGCTGATTATTCTTGAATTCTTTTATTTTACGAGATAAAATGAATAACGCATTATAAGCTTTCGGGCCTGTAGTAAGCTTATCCTTGCTAAAGCAAGGAATCAGGGTAAGCTTGCTACAAGATGTGTCGGCTCCCTTCGGCAAGCTCAGGGCAAGCCGCCGAAATTTATAATTGCCCTTCGGGCTTATAGTAAGCTTATCCTTGTTACGCAAGGAATCGGGGTAAGCTTGCTACGAGATGTGTCGGCTCCCTTCGGCAAGCTTAGGGCAAGCCGCTGATGTATTTTGAAGATGCTCTATCGGGCCTGTAGTAAAGTGGTATTACGCAGCATTCGCATTGCTGAGGCGGGAGTTCGATTCTCCCCAGGTCCACCGCATGAGTTTTCAAACCGTTTTGCGACCGTATCAAACGGCGGAGCCAGCATAAAATCTACCTTTTTCCCCTCAACCCGCCGGTTCGAGGTAACGATTTTCAGAAATTCTCGTTTTTCTTCCACATCCTTCGTTTTGTATAGTAAACATGCGTCTTTTGCCAGTTCGAGGAATGATTATAGCCCCGTATAATAGACATAGTGTCGAAGGTCGATGACACCATGTCTATTATTATTTTTAACCTTCAATTAATATAACTCCATGCCTACATCTATAACGCCCGATATACGGGCAAAAATATTGTCTGCCATAAAAGATGACGGAAAGACAATTGAAGAAGCGGCGCAAACATACAATCTTCATCATGATACAATCCGCAAATGGCTCAGAGGAACAGCGGATAACGCTTCAACCTCAAGCGGAGAACTTGCCAGACTCCGCAGAGAAAATCAAAATCTCAAGGAAATCATCGGTTCGCTTATCCTCGAAAGAGAGCAGGCAAAAAAAAATCTCACTCGCTCGTGAGGTATTAGAAAAATCGCCTTGGATTTCCAAAAGAGGATTGGCTAAAAACTTTGGCATAGCCAGAAGCTCTTTGTATCGTAAATCAAAACAGACAGAGAAAGATAAATTCAATTTGAATCGCATCCTGGAAATAATGAATT
>JBBTTY010000031.1:0-27822 GCA_038063975.1 Patescibacteria group bacterium
TAATTCTAACAAAAGAAAGTACTGTACCGTGTCCACTTTATGGGGTACAGATCAAGTGTGCTCCTGGCAGGAATCGAACCTGCATTTCTTCCTTCGCAGGGAAGTGTCCTATCCATTGAACGACAAGAGCTTTTGTCGCTTTTCTACTTTGCCTTCTTCACCATTGCCGAGAGCCGAGATTTCTTACGGGCTGCTGTGTTCGGCTTTATGAAATAAGTTTTCGTAGCTTTATCGAGCTCTGAATAAGCTCGTGGCAAGAGTTTCATTGCCTCGCCTTTGTTCCCTGCCACTATTAATTTCTTTATCTGCTTTGTAATGTCATTCACGGCGTCACGGTGACGGACATTGAAAACGCGCTTATGTTTCGAGGCGCGTAGAGCTTTTTTTGCACTTGATGTAATTGCCATATGTAGGCGTCACGTTATCAAAAAAACCAAAAAAATGCAATAAAAAGTGGTTTAGAGAGAAATTATTGCGAGAATTCGTTATACTTTAGATGTGATTACACATATACAAGGCATAGTTTTGCATAAAGCGGAACGATCGGCTGTGATTGTCGTCGGTGGCCTCGGTTACAAAGTTTTCCTCACAGAGATAACAATAGAGAAACTGCGTGAAGGAAAAGAGGCATCTCTCTGGACACACCTCGCCATTCGCGAAGATTCGCAGACTCTCTATGGATTTCCAAGCAAAGATGAACTCCATTTTTTTGAGCTTTTGATTTCTATTTCAGGCATAGGACCGAAAACCGCCCTCGGCATTTTGAACGTTTCTTCTGTTTCAAATATCAGAAAAGCCGTTTTGACAGACGATACTTCGCATCTGACAAAAGTTTCCGGCATTGGCAAAAAAATCGCCGACAAAATCGTCCTTGAACTCAGGGGCAAACTCGGAGTAGAATCGGCAGACGGCGCGGACAGTATTTCTCTGCGCGATGAAGTTGACGCCCTAGAAGCACTCAAAGCCCTCGGCTACGGACATAGAGAAGCACGCGAAGCTATGAAAGAAATTGATCCGTCAGTGACCGACACAGGTGAACGTGTTAAAAAGGCTCTAAAATTACTCGGAAAATAAATGCTTGATACAATTCTATATCGTTTCAAAAAAATTATTCCTTCAAGTCTCTTTTTTTGGGTGCAGCCTATATACCATTATTTGATGGCTTTTTTCAGTGCTGTTATATATCGCTTCCCTTCCCATCAAATCAAAGTGATAGCCGTAACAGGTACAAAAGGCAAAACATCTGTGACCGAAATCTTAAATGCAATAATCGAAGAAGCCGGATACAAAACAGCACTTTCGAATACAATTCGATTTAAAATTGGAGATCAGTCGAGAAACAATCTATATAAAATGTCTATGCCTGGACGATTCTTCATTCAGAAATTTTTAAGACAAGCGGTAAAAGCCGGATGTGGGTATGTGGTGATGGAAGTAACCTCACAGGGTGCGCTTTTCCATAGACACAGATTTATAGATTTTGACGCTCTCATATTTACAAATCTTGCCCCCGAGCACATAGAAGCACACGGATCTTATGAAAAATACATCTCAGCCAAGCTCGCTATAGCAGATGTCATCACGCACTCAAAAAAGAAACCGACAATACTGGTCGCAAATACCGATGATGTCCAATCAGGCAAATTTTTGGCAAAAAATTTCACGGAAAAACATACGTATTCTCTGGATGACGCAAAGCCATATAATATTTTTAAAGAAGGTTTTATTATGACTGTAAGAGGAGTTTTGATTAAATCTCCCCTTTCAGGTGAATTCAATATTTCGAACACTTTGGCGGCAATTATTTTTGCTAGTACTCAAAACATTCCCATCGAGACTGCAAAACGAGCTGTAGAAAAATTCAAAATGATTCCCGGCCGAGTCGAAAAAATAGATGAGGGACAAAATTTTACTGTTATTGTTGATTATGCCCACACACCAGATTCTCTCCAGAAATTTTATAATGTTTTTCGTGGTACACGGAGAATTTGTCTTCTTGGAAATACTGGTGGCGGTAGAGATGTTTGGAAGAGAGATGAAATGGCGAAAATCGCAGAGAGAGAATGTGACGAAATAATTCTCACGAATGAAGATCCTTATGATGATGACCCGATGAAAATTATTACAGACATGGCGAGAGCGATCACAAAAACGAAGCCCCATATCATAATGGACCGCCGTGAAGCTATAAAAAAAGCCTTATTTATAGCCACGGTTGGTGATTCTGTGCTCATCACGGGTAAAGGCACAGATCCGTATATCATGGGACCAAATAATACAAAAATTCCATGGAGTGATGCCGAGGTTGCGAGAGAAGAACTTCTCAAATTGAATAAAAAACGTAGTGTAAATTACACTCATGCCTGAACTACCTGAAGTCCAAACAACAGTAAATGGAATAAAAAAATATCTCGTTGATCTCATTATCAAGGATGTTTGGACTGACTACAAAAGTTTGTTCCACGCAAAAGCAGACAATATAAAAAATCCGAAGTATTTCAGATTTTTTAAAAAAGAAATCACCGGAGCAAGGATTGTAAACGCATCGAGACGCGGAAAAAACATCCTCATACATCTCTCAAACGGCAAAACAATCCTTATTCACATGAAAATGACAGGTCATGTGATGTATGGAAAATATGAAAAGGACGGCAAAATTTGGAAAGCCGTCGAGGCTGGTCCATTGCGCGACGATCCTTTCAACAGATTCGTGCATTTCGTTCTCAATTTTTCCAATGGAAAGAGTATGGTGTTGGCTGATATGCGCAAATTTGCCAAAGTAACATTATTGGATAGCGACAAAATCAAAGATTCGTTCCATTTATTTGCCCATGGTCCAGAACCTTTGGAAAAAAAATTTACTATAAAGAAATTCCGAGATGCTCTATCAAAAAAACCAAACAGTCCAATAAAAACAGTTCTCATGAATCACAAAGTTATATCAGGTATAGGCAATATATATTCGGACGAGATACTCTGGCTTACTGGTATACATCCATTACAAAAAGTAAAAGACACCCCCACAAAAAAACTGGCTTTCATATTCACATCAATGAAAAAAATTCTGCGGAGCGGTATTGCTTTCGGTGGTGATTCTATGTCAGATTATAGAAATATTCTAGGAGAGCGCGGTAAATTTCAGGAAAAACATAATGCTTACCAAAAAATTGGAGAGAAATGCAAAAAATCTGGCTGTAGGGGCACAATTGTGCGCATAAAAATAAGTGGCAGAAGCGCGCATTTTTGTGATACTCATCAGAAATTGCATCGTATTGTATAATTACGTCATGGCAGAAAAATTTTCTAAACCGACACCTAGTGGCTTTCATAGCCAATTCGGCTGGCTTTTATGGACGCTTGTCGGTCTCGGCTTGATTTGGTTTTTTACAGGAGGAACGAGTAGTGAGACCGCTCATCAGGGCGCGTATCTGGAACCACCCCGACCCCTAGATAGTGGCAGAGCATATGGCACGTACTATGAAGGAGGAGATACTCAACAAAATAAAACTCTCAATCTACCCCAAGCACCGGGCAATCTTCTCCGCAAAGCTGATTCGCTCATAGGAGATCTCTTCACGGAGGTAAAAGAAGTGAAAGACATTCGCATCACTCCCCTCATAGGCAAAAAAATTTATTTTGGAGACACAATCAGCGCAAAAGCTAAAAACCCTGATGAAGAATATCTTCGTTTGAAAGTAGATCAGTATACAAAAAACGCCCAAAATATTTCTGGCCTTATATTGCGAGGTACGGGCCTCAATACTTCAATTATTATTCCAAAAGCGGTAAATCTACCAGTTCTCGGAACTTCTACGCCCAAAACAGACGTTTTCCTGCCACCTAGCGGACACGTTATTGTTACTTCCGGCCGTTCGCTTATGGGAACATCTTTCAGAGTGAACAAATGCACTGGATATTTCGATCAATTTCAAAATTACGTTCCCGATTTGGAGAAAAATTGTCCGTATCCAATAGATGAATTAAAAGCATACGGACCTCATGGAGAAAATGCATGTGCTGAATTCGTAGAGAAAATTCCGCGTTGTAAGATATTTCAGGGTGCACCACCAAAAACTCTGTCGAACATTTGTGTGAACTTCCTGGCAGAAAAATTGAACTACAATGCCTGCATAACAAATCACAAAAACGACAAAGATTTTTACTCAAACGAATGGAGACTTTTCCTTAATCAATCCACGGAACTCTGGCGTAACAACGACGAAATCATCCGTCTCATGGATGCAAATGATACAGTCTTGGACGCTGTGACATACTAATCTCGGATCGCCTAGCGTACCAAACTACTCATCGAACCAACAATAGAGCACAATTCCGGCCGAGACCGAGACATTTAGGGATTCTTTTTTACCTCTCATGGGAATTTCAGCAATAATGTCGGATTTTTTGAGAATGGGTTTTGAAATGCCCGATACTTCTGTGCCAAAAACTATCAAACATTTATTTTTTGGCTTCACCTTTTTATAATCAACAGAATTTTTTGATTGTTCAACGGAAATAATTTCAAAACCCTCTTTTTTCAAATTTTCCAACGTTTTTATTGAATTTTTTACATATTCCCAAGCGACACTTTTCTCCGCTCCCAAAGAACACTTTGCAAAATCTCCTCTGGCATTTCCAAAACGATCAATAGGTGTCGGTGTATAGCCGGACAAAATAATTTTTGAAATCCCCACCGCATCAGCCGTACGGAAAATAGCCCCAACATTGTAAACTGAGCGGATGTTATGGAGGAGAATGTAGATTTCTTTTTTCATATTATGAGAAATTGATAACTTTGACTTCTTACTTACAATGAAATATACTTCGAATGTACCGAAAAAGGGCGTCGACCGTTAGGACGATAGCCCTTTTTCATTTGACTCAACATTATTTTTTTCAGTCTTGAGGGTATTTAAGTGATTTGTCTTGTCCACAAAAATACTAAAACTATGATTTTTAAAACCCTTCAAAAAAGAATTCGTTCCTAATTTATTTTTTAGACAATCAACCAGTTCGAGCTTATATTTCGAACCAGTAACAAGACCTTTTTTTAATTTTATATCGTAAGTTATGGCACCAATCAAAAGATCTGTAATTTGTAACAAATCATTCGATTTTGAATCAAATCTACACACTCCAGCCAAGGCAAGACGTTTTTTACTGGTATTAAAAAACTTCTTTGTATTAACTTCAAAATGAATATCTTTAGGAGTAGTCACATAATCAGCAACGAGAATAATGATTTCTTGTTCAGCGAGAGCAACATCCAATAACTTGAGAGTAATTTGTTCATAAGCGGTCCAAGGATTTTTATCAAAATTTTTCAAGTAGTAATCACTTTTTGTGCTAATAGAGTATGAGTAAAACGAAATACTTTTTGTTTCAAAAAGGGCGTCAACTGCAGTTTTAGCAAAACCAATATTATTTTTTGATAATTTATTAAATTTTATCTCATCATAAAATCTAATCTTACTTCGCTCATACAATAGTTTGCTTTGGAGATAATAGGGCTGGCTCATTTTCAGTATTCCAACGGTAAAATACTGGTCGGTCTGATCACTCAAACTTCCAGTTTCATCGAGAAAACAAAATTTCGTCCAAATTTGATTGAAATCAGAAAGTTTCAAGTCTCCGGTTTTTATTTCTTTGTTACTCTTGAAAAAGCTCATACGGGTATTATATGCAGAGTCTATACAACAGACAGCTTTTCATCAAGGCAATACATAATGTTATACTTTTTTTATGGAAATAAAATCTACTCTCACAAATCATTCCGGCCAAGTTCTGAGTGTTATTTACAAGGACATAAATAGTGAAAAAGATCTCATTGATAAAAAGATTACTGGGGTACATGCTTATTGTTTTTATGAAAATAAATTAATCGTTGTTTACAGTGAAAAGAAAGGTTATTGGACTCCACCAGGTGGTAAGGTTGAAAAAAATGAGGATTTAGAATCCGCAGTAATAAGAGAAGTAAAAGAAGAGACGAATATGAGAGTTGTCTGCCAACGTTTTATTGGTTATCAAGATATAAGCGAACCTCAAGGTTTAGTATCTCAAACTCGTTCGGTTTGTATCGTAGAACCTTACGGCGACTTCATTTCAGATCCAGATGGAGATATAACAGAAATAAAATTAATTGAACCAAAAGATTATAAAAAATATTTTGACTGGGGTGAAATTGGCGACCATATCATGAAAAGAGCTTTGCAAATCAAAGAAGAGATGGAATTTAAAAAGACATAGTTGAGCCTTTTTATTTCAGAATAAACTGTTTTTCTATTGGTATTTCAGCTACTTTTATTTCAGAAGACTCATAATAAAACGTATCCGGATCATCACGTCCGTCTTCACAATAAACATCCTGAATACCTGATAATTTTACTTTCACAGTTCGGTCAGGGTTTATTTCATATATGACAGCCAATTTTCCGCCTCTATATATTTCTCCGCAACCGTAATAACCATATTTTTCAAAATCTTCTTTACTCTGTCTTCCATCAGGATAACTATCCACAGCTCTTTCTTTAAAAATAAGATGTGCTGTTTTGCCTTTGATTTCATACAAATATAAATTTCCGTTACCGACGTGCGTACTTCCATAAACTTCTAGGAGTGGATTAGTAAAACCAGTTAATTTTATAAAACGAAAAGATAAAATGGATTGCTCTGTTGGTTCCTCTTCAATTTTTAACCATTTTAATCGGCCGCCGTCCCATGTACCTAGTTTCAAGTCTTCCCACCAGTCCAGGTCTCTCACGATTACGGCGGCAAAAAGAGAGGGTTTGACTTGGCTATGTTCTATTTCAATATCCTCTACCATATCCTCTACTCTAGTTTTTTGATAAGTATCTAAAGAATTCCAAATAGAAGATCTCAAATCAGAACTCTTATTACTTAAAAAAGAAATAGCGAGAAGTGGAACGAGTATCACGATACTCCATAGTTGTATTGTGTTTTTTCTTTCTTTCTTAATACCATTCTTATAAATACTCCAGACGTCTCTATCGTATTCATCAGTCGGAGGACCATATCCACTCACGGCCTCTTTCCAAGTAAGCCAGTGTCGGCGACCATCGCTTATTTTTATTTCCTGTGCTTTGTGATATAGCCAGCGTACACCCCACATGATACTGTCCCTCACACTCTCGATTCGGGCATCATATTTCAAAGGAATTTCTTTCCCATTATGAATCCAATATTCCGGGAACTCACCTCTCAAAGTAGGAAGTGCTGGATCGCCCGGATAACCGACCTGCATAACATCTACAAATCCATTTTTTCTCTCATCGTGTCCAACTCGGGTTTCCTGGTACATTATGGCCTTAACCAAGTTTGGATCGAGAAATTCAGGAGGCGTGTCGGCTTCCTTTGAAAATTCTTCGTTCCAATAATCTACTATTTCTCCTATTAGATCATCGTAGCGATTGTAGTCTTCATCTTCATTTACACTCCTGTAGGAATATTTTTTGATTACAATTGCTTCATCTTGAACTTTTGCTTCTAAATAAACTTCAAAAATTGCTTCTCGACTGCCCCAGAGTATGCGTTTCCATAGTGAACGTCTTTCCCCAACTTTCACTATAAAAGCAAATTCCTGGATTTCTTTAGAAGTAGTATCTATGTGAATCGATGTCTTGATCGTGTTGCTGTCACTAAAAAGTAAATCTTTTTCAGTAACAGTGATCGCAACTTCCGAATCCACTGTATCTTTATCGAAATTAAATGTGTTTAAATGTTGATGTATTTCCTTTATCTCGCCCATTAATATTCTCTTTTCAATTTGAAAACGCCGTTCGAAAATTTTAATTTCTATTTTTATATCACGTCCAATCGATTGGCCACGATAAAATATTCTTGCAAGACTAATACTGATAGATTTTTTCATATGATAATTTTATCATAATTATCATATACCACAGCGTGTCCACTTTATGGGGTACAGATCATTTGTCCGCCCACCAGGAATCGAACCTGGGACCTTCTCCTTAAAAGGGAGCTGCTCTACCAACTGAGCTATGGGCGGATTTTTGAGCCATCGACCTGCCAAAACACCTATGGGCGGATAAGAAACGAATTGCAAAACGATAATATCACAAAAATCGTAAACTTCAATTTTAATCTAGAGATCTAGAGCAAATTTTTCGAGTTCTATTTCAAAATTTACTTCCCCCATATGAGCTCTGTGGTACATGCGCACGAGTTTTGAGAGCATCGCATCTATTTCTCCTTTTTTCCAATTGGAGAGAAATCGCTTGGCTTTTCCATATACGAAAGGATTAAGACCGGCTTCGTTTGCACTTGAAATCTTTTCGGCAAGAGCGAGAGATTTGGCTTGCCAAAACAAGATACCATGTATTTCTTCAGGAACAGCGTCTCTGTCTATTGCATCGCAAAACAATATCCATAATTTTTTCTTGTCACGTGCACCAAAAGCATCAGCTAAAGCGAAAAAGTTTGAGGCTTCTTTCGGTGTTTCTTCATCGAGAACATATTCTTGAATCTTCTCTGCTCTCTTTTCGAGCTTTTTCAAAACTTCCTTTGTGAGTTTGCCTTCGAAAAATATAAATATATTCGGTGAATCTTTGATCGCATCAATTTTTTCGAGAATAATTTCCCGTACGTCTTTATTTTCAAGTGTCCTGTCCATGAAAATAATTTGTTTGTTCTCAAAGAGACCTTGGGATTGTGTCAGTTCGTCTAGTTTGTCTGTGTTTACAGCTTCAGCCGTTAAAGTTCCCACTGATGCATCAGGCTTCTTGGTCTTGAGTGCATCAAAAAGCACATGACTTTTTTCTCTGGCTTTTTCTATATCTGTTCCATGAATAATGTAAAACATTTTATTTTCACTTTTTATTTAATGCTTCCATCTCCCCCCAATTATCCCCCACTTTGGCGTCCGCAGTACAGACAATACCGTTTATATCTTTCGGATTAATAATATTTTCCATTATTTTTTTTATATGAGGCTCGATTTTCGAAACGACATTTTCGCGGACTTCACAGACAATTTCATCATGAACTTGCATGAGAATGTGTACGTCACCTTCAAGCTTTTCTTTCTTTAAGTATTCGTCTATATGAATCATAGCGAGTTTCACAATATCGGCTTCTGTGCCTTGAATAGGTGCATTTATGGCCATACGTTCAGCTGCGGCACGAATAAATGGCAGTTTTGACTTGATACCATCAAAATATCTGCGCCTGCCAAAAAAAGTTTCTGTATACCCCCTGCGAGCAGTCTCGGCTTTTACCCGTTCCAAATAATCACGCAGACCTGAAAATTTTTCAAAATATTCATTATAGAATTTCTGGGCCGTAGCACGATCTGTGCCGAGATTTGCCCGTAGAGCATTCACTCCCATACCATACATAACACCAAAATTTATAACTTTGGCTTGTGTTCTCATAGCTTTTGTAATTTTCTCTGTCGGCACAGAAAAAACTTGTGCTGCCACAGCCGAATGAACGTCTTCGCCTCGTCGAAATATGTCTATTAATTTTTTATCACCCGAGAGAAAGGCCGCTATGCGAAGTTCTATTTGAGAATAATCAAAAGAAACTATTTTCCAGCCTTTTTCTGCTATAAAAGCATTTCTGATTCGTCTGCCGAGATCGGTTTTGTTTGGAATATTTTGAATACTAGGATTTTCTGTCGCCATTCTGCCGGTTGTTGAGCCTGATTGTATGAATGTGGGATGAATACGAGATTTTTCATCGAGAAGTTTTGGAATAGCATCTATATAAGTACCCAAAAGTTTTGCTAATTCTCGATATTTCAAAATATCTCCTATAATCAGATGCTCATCCACAAGTTTTTCTAATTCTGATTCTTTTGTAGATAATGCTCCGCCCGTTGTTTTTTTCTGGCCCTTCGTTTTTAAACCGAGTTTCATATACAAAACTTCTCCAAGCTGTTTTGGTGACGCTATATTGAATTCCACATCCGCCATTTTCCATATAGATTTTTCAAGTTTAGAAAGCTCCGTATGATATTCACCACTTAATTTTTCTAAGTACTTTTTATCGATTTTAACCCCAATTTGCTTCATTTTTTCGACTATTGGTATAAGAGGTTTTTCAATATCTATAAAGACTTTTTGAAGACCTTTTTTTTCTATTTCAACCTCGAGTATTTTTCGTGCCTCAGTAAATGTTTTTGCTTGAGTAAAATTCATAACGTCCTCCAATTTTGGATTCGTCAGATTTGAATTGACAAGCCAGAGCATTAAAACAGTTTCTTTTAATGCTGTTTCAGAAATTTTTTCTTCTATTACGGGAGTTTTTTGATCCTCCCTGTTGTTTTCGCTGTTTTTGACATTTTCGTTTTCAGTATCAGCACCCAAAATACTTTTAAATCTATTTACCATTGTGCGAAACTCCAAATCAGAAAAAAGTTTTGATGTTTTTTCTATATCAATTGCCTCTCGCCAAGATTTTTGTGGTAACTTCCAATCTATAGGAGCATCTCTGCGTATTGTGGCTAGTATTTTTGAAAATCTGGCATCTTCCTCGCCACCAATCAACAAATTTATAACCCTATCTGTTATACCAACTTTCTTAAATTGTTCTTTGTTCTTCTTTAGAGCTTTGTAAATATTATCTATGCCACCGAATTTTGTTATGAGAATGGTCGCTGTTTTTTCTCCTATGCCATTTATACCGATTATATTGTCGCTTTGGTCGCCACGCAGACCTTTGTAATCAGGCAAGAGCTCGGGACCGAAACCAAAACGTTCATTCACCAATTTTTCATCGTATATAATCGTATCTCTGATACCCTTTTTGAGAGTATAGACGCGCACTTTTTCACCAGAGACTAACTGAAGCGTATCCATGTCTCCAGAAGCAATGATTATTTTTACATTTTTGTCCTTCAAAGTCTTTTCGACTATCGTTCCTAAAATATCATCGGCCTCAAAGCCTTCACGGTCATACATAGGAATTCCCAAAACATTGAAAACATCGCGAGAACGAATTATTTGAGCCACTAGATCTGTGTCGGTTTTTGCCCGACCAGCTTTGTAATTTTTGTATGCTTCGTGACGGTGGGTTGGTTTTGGCAAATCATATGTGGCTACAATATAATCAGGCTTTAGCTTTTCTATAACACTCAAAAGCATGGTGCAGAGACCATACAGAGCCCCCGTGGCTTCGCCTTTAGATGTAGCAAAATCTGGCAGAGCATGATATGCCCGATGAAGTATGGCGTGTGAGTCTAAAAGAATAAGTCTTTTCACACTCTAATTAAACACTATTTCCCGAGTATTCTCATCTATGAATTTAAAGGAAATTTCAACCGCATTTTCTGGTAATACTTTCCCTATATTTTCCGGCCATTCTATGAGAATGAGATTGTTGGTATCTTCAAGCAATTTTTTCCAACCAAGTTTTTCAATTTCTAGTGCTTTTTCCAAACGATAAGCGTCTACGTGTACAAATCTTTTAAAAGAGAAGTTTTTTGAATTCAAATCGTAACTTTTCATAATGACAAATGTTGGACTGGTTACTTCTCTCTCATGTATACCAAAGATTCCAGCAAAAGCTTTGGTAAATGTGGTTTTGCCTGAACCGAGACTGCCAGAAAGCGCAACCACCAAAGCCCCATTCGTACGTGGAGCGACCTTTTTGGCAAAATCTCTGGCTATTTCTCTGGTTTCTTCTAAACTTTTTGAGATCACAAAAAGATTATAGCAAGAGAAAGTAAAATAGGTATTGTTTTGTAGACGCCTGAGGCCTGACGAGGCCGAAGCCGAGGAAGTTTTCTAGCAAGAAAACTTCCGTGCTACAAAACAATACCTATTTTACTTTCCATGATAAAATATCTCTATGACTGTCATCTTTGACGAAGAAAAACAAGAAAAAAAGTTGGACGAATTTATGCATCGTGAAGAAGAAGATGTGGCACAAATAGTCGCTAGTCGCGAAGGTCTAGAATACGTGGATCTCGCTCCAGTACCCATAAATATGGATGCTCTGCGTATAGTCACAGAAACAGAAGCTCGCGAAGCAAAAGTTGCCCCTTTCAGTTTGATTGGTAAAAAAGTAAAAATCGCGGTTATTTCACCGCTCAACGAAAAAACCAAACAAATTGTTGAAACGATAATGTCGAGAGGCTATGAGGTGGCTCTGGCTGTAGCAAGTCCCATAAGTCTGGAAAAGGTATGGTCCAGATATGGCGATCTTTCATTTTCCACCGAGACAAAGGCCGGCGCTCTGGATATTTCGAGTGAAGATATCAGAACTTTCATAAACAAAATCAAAACCGTAGAAGACGTAAAGAAAAGTATGGAAGAAATTCTGAAACTCAAAAAAGGTTTGCGCATATCAAAAATTCTCGAAATTGTCTTGTCTGGAGGCTTGGCTACAAAAGCCAGCGACATTCATATAGAACCAGAAGAAGATTATGTGCGTTTGCGTTATCGCTTAGACGGTATGCTCACAGATATCCTCATATTCGACCTTGAAACGTTCAATCTGCTTCTCTCTCGAGTAAAACTCTTGTCTGGTCTCAAGCTCAACATAAAAAGCGAAGCCCAGGATGGCAGATTCTCCGTAAAAATCGGTGAGAACGATATAGAAATCCGCACATCTATTTTGCCCGGCGCCTATAACGAGTCAGTAGTGATGCGCCTGCTCAATCCAAAATCAATTCAAGTGCCACTAGAAGAACTCGGCATTCCACAAAAACTTCTGGCGATTATTATGAGAGAAATCGCCAAGCCAAACGGCATGGTTCTCACAACAGGTCCTACAGGATCAGGCAAAACGACTACTCTCTACGCATTTTTACAAAAAATTCATACACCTGGTGTAAAAATTATCACCATCGAAGACCCAATCGAATATCATCTCCCCGGTATAGTACAGACACAGGTAAATACGGAGAAAAATTACTCATTCAACCTGGGCTTACGTTCTGCTTTACGCCAAGACCCCGATGTCATAATGATAGGTGAAATCCGTGATGGGGAAACAGCGCAAACGGCCGTAAATTCGGCTCTTACGGGACATTTAGTTTTTTCAACCCTCCATACAAACAGTGCCGCAGGTTCATTTCCTCGTCTTATAGATCTCGGTGTCAATCCACGGGTCATTTCGAGCGCCATAAACATAACACTCGCTCAACGTCTAATTAGAAAACTCTGCCCAGCATGCAAAAAAGAAGAAACACTCACTGGTGTCGACAGAGAAAAAGTGGAGAAAATAATTACTTCCATAACAGACAAAAAAGAAATACCAGAAAAAAGAAACACTTACTGGAAACCTGTCGGTTGTACCGAATGTAATAAAACCGGTTATAGAGGACGTATAGGTATATATGAGGGAATTTTGACTACCGAAGAAATTAGCAAGGCGATTGAATATTCAACTAGTGAAAAAGAAATAGATAAAATAGCCGTAAATCAAGGAATTCTAACAATGCTTCAGGACGGTATTTTAAAAATTCTAAAAGGTATTACCTCGTTGGAGGAATTAGAGAGAGTTATTAATATAGAAAATTAAATTTATGAACCAAAACGAAGATTTTATAGCAAAATTACAAGAACTCGAAGCGGAAATGGATCGTGTAGCTCTCACATTCCAAACAAAACAGACACATATAGAACAATTACGTATAGCAATCGAAACGGCAAAAAAAACCGCTAAAGAAAAAGAGATAGAAATTCATGCAAAAGAAAACGAAATAACAAAATTAAAACAAGAAAAAATGGAAGCTGAGAGAGAAGCAGTAAAAAAAGCTTCTGAACACGTTAAAGCAGAAAACGAAATGACTGCTTTGAAGCGAGAAAATGATCGGCATCAGCAAGAATTTCAAAGATTTCAAACCGAGTATCATCGTATGCAAGCAGAACAGGCATCTGTACACAAAAAATAAAAACTTTTCTAAAGTCTCTTTCTGTGTTCTTTTTCTTTTTAGCTATTGCACCAGATAATAGTAGGAGTAGTATGAAAAAAGAAAATCATTCCGTAGGGTGATCTCTCGAAAGTTTTTCCAGAACATAAATCTCTAAGCAATACTTGCAGATGTGCATCTAAAGTTAAGCAGAGTTCAATGGATAGCCCCAGTAGGAAGACCGAAGTCTAACCAGAACGTCCCGAGAATATCAACTAGTAAACCAAAGGTTTAATTGCTTAGAGATTTATACTCTGGAATCCCAAATATTTAAACAGCTTTCAACGATTTCAATATGACCATCCTAGCATAAAGCATACAATATGTCAAGTACATCAAACCAGTTCTCAGCGAATATTTCAAATAAGGCTCAAAACAAGCCTACTTTAGAGAATGATGATCTTTTTCTCGATACAACTCTGCGTCCTTCCAAGTGGGATGAATATGTCGGGCAAAAGAGTATAAAAGAAAATCTGCGCGTACTTTTGCGGGCAGCGGCAGAGAGAAAACATCCTCCGGAACACATTTTATTCTACGGCCCACCAGGTCTAGGTAAAACAACTCTCGCTCACCTTATTGCCAAAGAAACTTCTTCACAATTGAAAGCTACTTCTGGTCCAGCTATAGAAAAAGTTGGTGACTTGGCATCTATTCTCACAAACCTTGCGCCTGGCGATATACTTTTCATAGACGAAATCCATCGTTTGAATAAATCTATAGAGGAAGTGCTCTATCCTGCCATGGAATCTGGTTCTCTCGATATCATCATAGGCAAAGGCCCTTCGGCACGCACAATTCAGCTCGAACTCCCACCTTTTACATTACTGGCGGCCACTACTCGTATCGCCCTGCTCTCTGCTCCACTGCGATCGAGATTTTCAGGAGGCACTTTTCGCCTCGAATTCTATTCTGACAAGGAAATCCAGCAGATAATTGATCGTTCAGCCCGGCTTTTGAAAATAAAAGTGGACGAAAAATCGTCCAAAAAAATAGCCGAAAGGAGCCGTTTTACGCCACGCACGGCAAACTTTCTCCTAAAACGTGTCCGTGATTTGGCTCAAGTAGAAAAAGTTCCAGTTTCTGTGGAAATTGTCGATCGAGCTCTCAAAATGCTTGGTATTGATGAGCTCGGCCTAAACCAAAACGATCGAGATCTCTTAAAAACTCTCATAGAAAAATTCAATGGCGGTCCTATCGGTCTTAACACTCTTTCTGCATCGCTCTCTGAAGAAGAAGCAACAGTTGAGGAGGTTCACGAACCATATCTCCTTCAGCTTGGTCTCATAGAACGTACTCCTAGGGGTCGCAAAGCCACAGAGAAAGCTTGGGGGCATTTGAAAATCCTTAAAAGGTAAAAACGAAGTTCAAGAAGTGTTTACAAATGTGGAGTAAAATTAAGGCATGAGAATAATCGCCATTGATCCGGGATACGAACGCCTTGGTATTGCCGTTCTAGAAAAAGAATCACGAGACAGAGAAACTCTTGTTTATTCCGACTGTTTCAAGACAGACAAAAAACTAGAACATTTTGAGAGACTCGGCCTCATCGGAAATGAAATCGAAAAAGTGATTTTGGAATACAAACCGGAAGCATTATGCCTCGAAACACTTTTCTTTAGCGTTAATCAAAAAACAGCAATAACCGTAGCCGAAGCTCGCGGTGTTATTCTCTTTCAAGCCGCAAGGCATAATCTCAAAGTTCATGAGTATGGTCCAGGACAAATAAAAGTAGCGGTTACAGGTTATGGCAAAAGTGACAAACGGGCGATTAATTCCATGGTGGACAAACTCGTGAAAATAGATAAAAAAATCACCCATGATGATGAATACGATGCCATTGCTGTCGGCCTCACTTGCTTTGCAACAGAAAAGTTTATGTCTTAATAATTGCCCGTACTTTTCCACAGGTAGAGCTACTTGCAAAGATAATTTTATTTGTTACAAATAGAGCACTCTTAAAATAAAAACCATATGCCACGAAATAAAACCATAAGAGAAGAAGAAATCGAAGAAGCAGTAGTCGAAGATGTAGTGGGCCCTCTATCAATCGATAAGGAAGATGAAGATGATCCTTTGAGTGATTTTATGCCTGAAGAAGAAAATTGGTAAATTTTATTTTATTCTGATTTTTATAAACCGGTGCTTGCCAATTTTCAAATCCATGTCCACATCAGCTTTTTGAGCAGATATTTTTAGTGTCTCGCCATTTTTCAAATTTCTGATCGCCCCTTCGGAAATCAATCTCTTAAAATCTGTTTTCGAGGAGACAATCTTTTGCTCGAGTAAAACATCGGCCAGAAACATTCCTAACGAGACTTTGATTTCTGGAACATCGGCTGGCATGGCGCCAAGAGAATATGCGGAGAGAAAAGAGTCATGAGAAGATTTTGCTACTTGCAAACCGTGATAAATAGAAACAATTGCCTCGGCCAAACGCAATTTGGCATCACGTGGATTACCACTGCCGGCCAAGAATTCTTTTTCTTTGGCTATAATTTCATCTGCCACATCCGTACACAATTCAAAACCTCGAATAATTATGTCATCTGGCCAACTCATTACTTTGCCAAACATATCTTGTGCGCTGTCGGTAAAAGTTATCATATTACTTTCTGTCTTGCCCATCTTGACTCCCGATGAATCGGTGAGAAGTTTTGTGGCAATGACAAATTTGTCTTTATTTTTCATCGTTTTCATCAAATCTCGACCAGTGAGCATGTTGAATGTCTGATCATTACCGCCAATTTCCGCATCTACATCCATAGCCACGCTGTCATAGCCCTGCATGAGAGGATAGAGAAATTCGTGAATAAATGTCGGCTTACCTTCTTCCGCCCTCTTTCGAAACATATCTCTTTTTAACATTTGATCAACGGTCATTTTCGAAGCGAGATTTAAAACGTCGGCAAAATTCATTTTGGAGAGCCACTTGCTGTTGTATTTTATCTCTGCCTTATTCCTACCGCTGAAAGAAAGAAAAATGGAAGCTTGTTTTTTATAGAGTTTAAGGTTTGAAAGTACTTCTTTATGAGAAAGCTGTTTGCGTACTGCCAATTTATCTGATGGATCCCCTATCATAGCCGTAAAATCACCCATGAGCAGAATTACCCTATGTCCCATTTTCTGGAGCTCTGCTAGTTTCATCAAGGGAATTGCATGCCCCATATGAAGAGTCGGTCCAGTCGGATCCAACCCCAAATAAATCAAGAGTTTTTTGTCACTTTCAAGCATCTGTGCAAAACTTTCTTTTGACGGAAAGATATTTTCTATGCCCCGCGATAAAAATTGCTTGATTTCTTTCACAACTACACTTTATCACAGCCGTTTTTCTCTGTCTTGTAGCCGTATAAATTTCCTGATATGTTAGAGATTGCATGAAAAAAAGTCCTGCTCGATATTTGAAACGACTCATTCACTATATAAAAGCGCATACAAAGAGGGATATTATCTTTGTTCTCATTTCTCTTGTTTCTATTGTAATTGGATCTGTTATTTTCTGGATTTCTTCTTTCAGATTACCGGATTTGTCGTCTTTCGAGCAGAGAAAGGTGACAGAATCAACAAAAATATATGATAAAACTGGTAAGGTCCTGCTCTACGATCTCCATAGCGGCGTAAAGAGAACTATTGTGGCTTCGGCAGATATTTCTCCATATATAAAAAAGGCTACGATCGCCATAGAAGACGAAAACTTTTATAAACATCACGGTATAAAAATTACTTCTATTGCTCGCGCCATTCTCGCCAATCTCATATCTGGTAGTTGGAGCCAAGGTGGTTCAACTATTACCCAGCAAGTCGTCAAAAACACCCTGCTCACCCGAGACAAAAAAATTTCAAGAAAACTCAAAGAATGGGTTTTGGCGTTCAAACTGGATAAAACTCTGCCAAAAGATAAAATCCTGGAAATTTATTTAAACGAAAACCCATATGGTGGCAATATGTACGGCATTGCAGAGGCTTCGAAACAATTCTTCGGCAAAGAACCCAGAGATGTGACTCTGGCCGAAGCCGCCTATCTGGCCGCTATTCCCCAAGCCACCAGCTATTATTCACCTTATGGCACCCATGTAAAAGAACTTGAAAATCGTAAGGAATTGGTTCTGGAAAGAATGTTCAAAAACAGTTTTATCACGGAAGCAGAATATAAAAAAGCCCTTAAAGAAAAGGTGTCCCTCAAACCTCAAGAAAAATTCGGTATTCGGGCTCCTCATTTCGTCTTCTTTGTCAAAGACTACTTGGAAAAAATTATCGGCAAGGATTCGTTTGATGGAGGTGGTTATAGAGTAATAACAACCCTCGACACAAACCTTCAGGAACAAGCTGAGGATCTCGTCAAAAAAACAGCACTTTCAAATAAAGAAAATTTCAATGCCGAGAACGCCGCTCTGATTGCTCTTGACCCAAAAACAGGAAACATTCTCTCCATGGTTGGCTCGCGAGATTATTTTGATGCAGAAATTGACGGTCAATTCAATGTGGCTGTTGCTTCTAATCGTCAGCCTGGCTCCACCATGAAACCAATCATCTACTCCGAAGCTTTTATAAAAGGTTATACTCCAGAAACAGTTGTTTTTGACCTGCCGACTTCATTTAGCACAGAATGTGATCTGGAAGGCAAACCCCTATCCGCCTCTGCAGATCCAGATATCTGTTACACGCCACAAAACTATGATGAAAAGTTCCGCGGACCTATCAGCCTGCGAAATGCTCTAGCTCAATCCATAAACATTCCATCTATCAAGACCTTGTATTTAGCGGGAATTAGAGATTCTTTAACTCTAGCCAAAGACATGGGTATAACTAGTCTCACAAATGCCGATCAGTACGGACTGACTCTTGTCCTCGGAGGCGGTGAAATTTCCCTACTCGAAATGACCAGTGCTTACGGCACGTTTGCAAACAACGGTAATCATGTCGCCTATCGTTCGGTCCTCCAAGTTTTTGATTCAAATGGTAATGAGATAAAACTTCCAGCACCACAGCAAAATCAGGTCATGCCAGCAAATGTGGCCGAAATGATATCTGATATTCTCTCTGACAATACAGCCAGAACTCTAGCCTATGGTCCAAATTCTGTTCTCCACTTTCCAAACAGAGATGTAGCTGTAAAAACAGGTACAACAAATGATTCGAGAGATGCTTGGACCATAGGATATACCCCAAATCTCGTCGTCGGTGTCTGGGCTGGCAATAACGACAACAGTCCCATGATCAAAAAAGTAGCGGGACAAATCATTGCCCCTATGTGGAGTACATTTATGCGGAGAGCTCTTGAGACGATACCAAATGAAAGATTCATTCCACCAACACCAATAGACTTGTCTATTCTCAAACCGATTATGAGAGGTATTTGGCAAGGCGGACAAACCTATATCATAGATAAAATATCAGGAAAAATAGCAACGGAATTCACTCCGTCTGAAACAAGACAAGAAATTCCAATCCAATCTGTTCATTCTATTCTCTATTGGGTGGATAAACGCGACCCTCTCGGCCCATCACCGACACATCGAGATGATCCTCAATTCGAGCGCTGGGAAGCGCCTGTACGTCTCTGGGTGGCATTACAGGGTCTAACTGATCAAGCTAGTAGCACTATACCAACAGCAACTGACGATGTGCATATAGGAGAAAATTCTTTCGTTGTCTCTATTCAAAATATAGATTCAGCAAAAAAATACAATTTAAATGATGAAGTTTCTATATCTGTTTCTTCTGCAGGAAAATATCCCCTCACCAAAGTCTCGCTTTATGTAAACGACACGTATATAAACACTATTGAAAAGCAATCATTCTCTTTTCGCTTATCACCTAGAGAAATAACAAATATTCGGGAAATAAATAGAATAAAAGTAGTAGCCTATGATTCCGTCTATAATAGGAGTGAAGCCAACGCAACATTTTCTGTAGTTTTAGACAATTAAATATTTAGCGTATATCACCTATTCTGCCTTGAGGAAAATTCTTCTTTAAATACGCAACAATCTGGTCTTTTTTCATAAAAACAATTGATTTCACCGTGGGACTAGCTTTGAGATAAAGTGTTCCGTTACGTATTTCAAAATCTATAACATCGAGGTCACAAAGCTCTTTTAGGGTTTTTGTTATTATTTCCTTTTGAAAGGTTAAATTGCTCTCGATATTAGCAAATTTTTTGAGATAGTTGGTTATATTGAACATATTTAAACAAAAATTTGCCCTGTACTATCTATTCATGGGCATAACAAGATAAAAAAAGGATTTATCGGACACTCCGCCTATGACCAGAGGTTTATTGATACCACTTATAGAGACCGAAACACTGTCAGAATCGATTGATTGGAAACAATCTGCGATATATCTGTGATTAAAGTTTATATCCACGTCCTGGCCCGTAACAGAGGCATCGAGAACATTGGTATATTCACCCACATCACTATTTTTAGTTGAAATAACGAAAGATTTTTTTGAGGGTAAAGCTTTTATGTTTACTTGATTGAATTTATCGGAAAAAATATGAGAAGTTTTGAAACAATCAATTAAATCTTGCTTTAAAACAACAACTTCTGTCACAAAAACTTTTGGCATAATCTGCTTGTAATCAGGAAAAGTGGCGTCTATGACACGTGACATTAGATAAATATCTTTTGTTTCAAACGCAATTTGATTCCTGTCAAACAAAATTTTGACTTCGTCAGAAACGTTTTCCAGGGTGTGAATAATATTTACAACATTTTTGGCTGGAATAATAACTGAAGGAAAATCAATAGATTCTTTTATTTTCACTTTTTTTTCAGCCAATCTGAACGAATCAGTTGAAACAAAAATTAAATCTCCGCCGTCTTTCCAGACATATACACTCGCCAATTCTGGTTTCACAGTAGATAGAGAAGCACTATAAACAACCGATTTAAAGCCTTTTATGAGTAGTTTTGGACTCATTTCAACTATTTTATGGGTATCTAGTTTTGGTATAGAAGGAAAATCATCAGAAGGATATGTTTTTATGAGAGTGTTATTTGAGGAAGTTTTGATCAGTATATTTCCATCTTTTGATTCTAAAATAATATTTTTTTCTTTCGGTAAACCAGAGAGAAGGGATGCCATAACAGCACCATGAAGAGCAATTTCACCCCCTATTTCAACTTTGGCTGGAATTTTGATTTCTATACCACAATCTAGATTTGTGGAGCGTATAACGAGAAAGTTTTTATCAGCACGGAGATTAACACAAGAGAGAATTGGTAGAGAGAGATTTTTCCCTGTTAATCTATCAGCTTTAGTTATTGCTTCTACTAATTTATCTTTGATGCATTCTATTTTCATTTGTTTAGTATATCTTTTTATTTCTATATATAAGACTATTATTACTATTAGTAGTGTGGATATGTGTATATCTTTTTATATACCATTATTTAGCCTTTTTCTGAGTTTTATACATAATTTTAATTGGGGATTAATTTATAAAAGAATTAATAATTTTTTATATTCTCTCATTTTTGTTTGACTTATTATATTTTTTCCACAAACAAATCACAGTTTATTATCATGATATAAGAGAGCGAATATGATTCAACTCTTGGAGTAATGGCTGATTTGACTTTATATCTTCTTTGACTTTTTCGCAAGAATGAATGACGGTTGTATGATCACGTCCACCAAGTTTTTCTCCTATAGATGGATATGAAATATTGAGATCCTCACGTAAGAGATACATGATGACTTGACGTGGTTTTACAATCTCTTTTTTGCGAGTCTTTTCATATATACTATGTTCTTCTATGTTATAGAAGTCAGAAACAATTTTTACAACTTCTTTTACTGATATAGTCTTTTTTGGTTTAGCGCTGTTTTTAATGAGATTTTTGAGATCAATAATATTCATTTCCCTTCCTCGAAGTTGGGTTTGAATGGCTATTGAATTAGTTATACCCTCAAGTTCTCTAATATTGCCGTCTAGGGCTCCAGCCAAGAATTCTATCATTTCTATCGGCAAACCGACATTCTGACGAGTCAGTTTGGTTTTAAGGATTGAGATTCTCGATTCATAGTCTGGAGCGGCCACATCGACTATCATACCGGCATTAAAACGAGATTTTATTCTCTCCTCTACACCAGAGAGATTGTTTGGATGCCTGTCAGACGAGCAAATAAATTGTTTATTATTCTCGTGCATGGTATTAAAGAGGTGAAAGAACTCTTCTTGAGATTTTTCCTTGCTCGAAAAGAATTGTATATCATCCATGATTATGACATCGTATTTGCGATATTTTTCTTTGAATTGATTTGCTTTGCCGAGCTGAACCGATGTCATATAATCAATGGTAAATTTTTCTGAAGTCACATAGAGCACTTTTTTGCTCGTGGTGTTCTTTATATGATTACCAACAGCTTGGATTATATGAGTTTTACCTCTACCTGTGTCTCCATAAATGAATAAGGGGTTATAAGCTACGCCAGGGCTCTTCATGACGGCTTGAGCGGCCGCGTGAGCCAATTCATTGAAAGGTCCGATGACAAAAGTGTCGAATGTATATTTTGGATTGAGATTATCTTCTTTGTTTATATAATATTCTTGGAGAGGTAATTCATGCACAGGAAAGATTTTGAGTGTATCTTCATTGTTTTCTCTGTGTTCCGATACTTTTGGCGCAATGACGTATTCGATAGATCTCACATCATGACCGAAATCGCGCAGATGTTTCAAAATCGTTTTGTGAAATTTCTCAGAGAGCCATTCTTTGGCAAAAATGCTCGGTACGGCAAGTGTTATTACGCCATCGCCCTGCTTGTGTATATATGTTTCCCGGAACCACATATTGAATGTGACTTTTGACACAGATAGTTCCAATACCCCAAGCACACTTTCCCAAAGTTTTTTATTATCCATATTGTGATGTAACCGAGTAGGCTTAGTATATAGGCTTAATAGAATTGTAGTAGTTGTAAACAAGTTGTAAATGTGTTAATAATATGTGAACAAAGTGTTAATAAAAAAACTGGCTAAATTTTTAAAATTATGGCAATCGTATACAAAACAAAAAACAGAAAAAGAGCTCGAGCACACGGATTTCTGGCACGAAAAAATTCCCATACTGGCAGAACGGTGCTCATACGTAGGCGCCACAAAGGCCGCAAACATCTAGTTAACGTCTAAATGCTTTCAAAACGCGAGAGACTCTCTGTGAGAGATATAACCTTGCTTGCAAACAGCCAGAGTGTCTTTGGTGTACATATGTCAATGCGATATGCTCTAGCGCCGACAAAAAAATTCTCCGTGTCGGTCTCAAAAAAAGTAGCCAAGCGCGCTGTAGATCGAAATAGAATAAAACGTCGGGTTTATGCCGTCTTGCGAAATGCGAAGAAAGACCTAAAAAAATCTGTTTTTATCATGATTATGCCCAAACGAGAGTGTCAGATAATTAAACTTGAAGAGATTAGAAACGAGATCATCTCGCTTTGGAAAAAAGCCGGTCTCTCTACCGCTTGATAATTTGTTTTTTTTCCTCATACTTATCCATACACTATGTATACAACCTTTATATACACCCCGCTCTATAATGGCTTGATTTTCCTAGCGGATTTCTTACCCTTTCTCGATGCCGGTGTCATCATCGTTCTCTTTACAATCATAGTCAAAATTGTTCTTTTTCCTCTCTCAAAAAAAGCGGTGAGGACGCAGGCCATGATGAAGCTCATAGAGCCAGATTTAAAAAAAATAAAAGAAAAACATAAAGACAATAAACAAACACAAGCCCTAGAGACAATGAAACTATATAAAGAGAAAAAAGTGAATCCATTTTCCTCTATTCTCCTCTTACTCATTCAAATTCCTATTCTCTGGGCTATTTATAAAATTTTTTATTCCTCGGGGCTGTCAGATATAAATACGGATATTTTGTATTCATTTGTTAATGTTCCTCCAGCTATTAGTACATTTTTTTTAGGCATTATTGACGTTAGTCAAAAAAATATATGGCTTGCTGTTATTGCTGCTGTTACTCAATATTTCCAGATCAGTTTTTCTGCGCCGAATATTCCAAAGAAAACAGAAGGAGGGGGTTTTCAGGAAGATTTTGCTCGGAGCATGCATCTCCAAATGAAATACGTTCTGCCTATAATTATTTTCTTTGTTTCGTATCAGGTAGCTGGTGCTTTGGCTCTCTACTGGGCCACTTCCAACCTCTTTATGATTGGTCAGGAACTCTACATTCGGAAACAGTTGGCGAGAGAACAAAAACAAGTGAAATAGTGGTTGTCGGAGCACGGATATTTTCTTGCTAGAAAATATCCTCGGCTTCGTCGCCGTCGCTCCTCAGGCGTCTCCTCCAACCACTATTTCACTTGTTTTATTGTTTCAAGTTGTAAATCCACACAGTCATATCTTTTTTATTTGTAAAGAGAAGCACGTTTTCTTCTTTATCCAGAGAAAGTTTTATCATATCCATGGAAACACCTGCTTCAAGTTCAGGGTCAAACAGATTTTCTGTCTCTCCGCTTACCACATCTATCTTCCAGAGGCCGTCATCAAATGATACCTTGCCTTTGTACCAATCATCTGGGTAAACACCGGTTGGCAGAGATTGTGGAACGGCGCAGAAAATAATATTTTTATTTTTTGTGCTCCATGTGCATTTATCAACAATCGTTTGAATACTCACACTTTCTCCTTTATTTGTCTTCGAATCAAAAACCATAGTAGTCAATCCACGATTAACTATAGCCGAAACCAAAACACGACTGCCATCGGCATTTCCCAGAGCGACAAGTCCGAGGAGATCACTCACTATTTTTGAATATGAACCATTTCCAATATTTAGAATATAAGCACTTCCCTCTGCGATACCGCTCGGTCTGGTAAAGATAATTGCTCCAGTGGGAGATGAGAGAGCAGATCTCCAATCAGAGAATGATGAAGTAAAGACCGTTGTTTTTCCAGAACCATCAAAATTTGCCAAAACCCCACTCGAACCAGAGCTCATTTCTGTCATATAAAATATTTTATTTCCCGATACAGAAATATCCCGTATATCATCCGCCAAGAATAATCCCTCTATCGCCCGTTCTGGACGTGTTGTGGTGGCGATTTTGGCATAAAAAGTACGTATTGTTACTGAATCATCTTTTATATAACGAATGAGTAATTTAGAACCATCACTCGACCATAGCACTTCGTGAATTTTTGGAATTGTTGTGTTTGATATTTTTTTTACCGCTAAATTATCACTCGTTGTTTCTGATATATGTCCGGTGGCTCTATCTATGTAACGAATTATTGTGGTACTGCCGACGTTGAAAGCTATCGCTCCAGCTGTAGGAGATGTGGAAATTTGTCGTAAACGTGGTATTACTTCAGCAAAACCTCCACCGAGGTCTATTGTGGTATTTGTTTTATCAGAATCAGGAGGTGTTAGGATCAATCCCCCAGACTCTGGTTCGATTGGTTTTTTACCAAAAGGAAATAAATCAGAAGAACCCGTCGAAATTCCGGTTTCGGTATCAGGATTCGGAACATTACTCGTGCGCAGGAAAAAATACCACCCCAAAACCCCCATAATTATGAGGATGAAAAGTATAAAGATTATGAAAGCTTTTTTAGACATATTAATTTTTTATATAGGGTTGATTTTAGCACCAACCTGACAACCGGCGTTTTGGCTACTAATATTAATTTTATTTATTAAAGTATTTGTTTGCTCATTCATTTGATTTGCTAAATCAGACCTGTTGGCTTTTTGTAATGTATTAATGGCACTTACTGATTTATACCTAATGTTTTCCATTGCATTTCTTGCGTTATAACAATCGCTAGGTCCGCTAACAAATCCCACTATTGATCCATTTGTCATACTAGTTAAGTCTTTCAAAGAACTAAGATAAAACTTATCACTCATTAATGTTTTCAGGGTTTCTTGTGTTTGTGGATCCGTTAATTTTGATTGTTCGATTATTGTTTGGTTTGTTACATTTATTGCCGATGTTATTTCTTTTGTGGCTGATTCAAGATCATTTGTTTGAACTGCTTTTACAACTGCCAAATCAGCCTTTGTTAGAACATTACTTATTTCTAGTTTTATATTGCTAGTTTCCGCCGCTCTAATTGAATTATCTAAGTCATTCCTTTTTTTTTCAAAAACCTTTCCTTCTGGTGTATTAAAATAAGCCGCATCATTTTCATGTTTTTTTAATTCGATATCCATTTTTTCTCTTTCAACTTTCAAATTATCAAGGAGTTTTTGTGAAGCAATAGCTTGTTTTTCTGCCTCAATAGCTTTATTGGCAAATTTTGCTATATTTTTGGTTATCTGACCCAATGCATCAGCATCCACCCCACACGGTATATCTTTTCCATCAGGACCTTTTATAGGTGTGCATTTTATAGGTTTGCCCAGATCCAGATTGATATTTACCAAATCTACATTTATGGTGCGCAGAATGATGTATGAAGCGAGGAGGAGGATGAGGCCAAAAACAGCGCCTTGCCATTTTTCTTTGGCGTCTGATTTTCCTGTGATAGCCTCTGTGGTCGCATATTGAATTCCTGCCCATATGATCATGACGATGGCGAGCATTGCTCCTATGCCTATGGATATGCCGTAAATGTTTTTTATGACGGTAACGGGATTTTTGACTGTTCCTTTGTCACAGGTAACCACACCGTTTTTATCTGCCTTACAAGCATCAAAAGCTCCAGGAATTGTAGTAAGGGCGCAATATTCTTTTGTGCAGTCTGGTCCGGCGGTTGGTTTTGTTGCTTGTGCATATGCCAATGTTCCAAAAATAGAGAAAATAAAAAGGGAAAGAATGATTGTACTTCCGATTTTCTTTATAATGCTGAAAAATCTCATTGAATTATATTTATACTGGCTGTTCCGCCCTGCAACAATTTAGTTTGATGTTGAATTGATAGGCCGACAGTTGATTGTCCGCCGACCGATCCGGTTTTTCGGAGAATTATTTTGTTTTTATCTTTGAAGCTTGGTACCGAGTCACCATTTATACTCCAATCGAGGTTGAGTCCGGTGAAAGAATTGTTTATAGAAACATTAAAAGGCTCTGCGCGCAGAGCCACCTCCTCGGCAATCAAGTTGAAAGTGCCATTTAGAGCCTTTTCATACTGTATTCCATACAGAGGACTGTCCTCATAGAAAACTATTTCAGGAATACCCGGACTGATTGTAATGGTTTTTGTGGAAATAATACTGCCGTCACTGTTTGAAACTTCTACGTTTATGTCGTCTCCCCCGCGAATGTAACTCGTTTGAGAACCGGTAAAGGAATCCTTGCCGTATCCCAATTGATTTGGATCTATAGTGCCGTTTTTCTTCCATGTATAGACGAGAGTTTTTGGATCAAGCCTCTTGCCCGCCGTAAAAAATTCCGGAATGGCTGTCACGCGGAAAGATGCGCCGTATGATTCCAAGGCTTTGCCTTTATAAAACGGTGGCACATAGCCGTCTGATTTCCAAACCAATGTTACATCTGCCGGTCTCCAAGACAGCTCTTGGGATATAGTGCCTATATCTATTGTTGTGACTGTGACGGAAATTGAAGTGAGAGAACCCGCTTTGCCCGAAGGCACAGAGACAGACATAACTCCCGTTCCTTGTTTTATAACTTTGCCACCAGAAATCCACGAAAATCCTGCTCGATTGAGATCCGTGCTGAAGCTCTGTGCCGTGATAGTAACCGTCGTATCAGGTTTTGGAAATCTGGGCGATATTCCGAGCGTCACAGGCTCTGAAATACCCGGAATACTCTGCGCATGAGCAAGAGAAAAGAATGAAAAAGAGAAAAAGAAGAACAAAAGAGAGCTTTTAAACAAGCGAAACATTATAATATTGTACCACAAAGCAATATTGGATAGTCCTGAAAACAAAAAGGTGTTCGCGTGGAGGCTTTGGAGGCGCGACGGCGCCGGAAACGAGGAAGTTTTTCAGTAG
>JBBTTY010000032.1:0-9431 GCA_038063975.1 Patescibacteria group bacterium
GCCCGGCTCCATTTGCAAAGATTATTGATACCGCTATTCGCGCCATTCAGCGCGGAGGCAAGAAAAAAGGCGCTCTCTGCTTCTATATGGAAAACTGGCATATAGATTTTCCGGAATTCATAGACTGGAAGCATAATGCCGGTGATGATTACCTACGCATGAGGACAGCTAATACGGCAGCATTCATCTCCGATGAATTTATGAAGCGTGTTATTTCTGGTCAAGACTGGTATATGTTTGATCCTGCGGAGACTCCCGAATTAAATGAATTATATGGCTCTAAATTCTCTGATAAATACAGAGAATATGTAGCAAAGGCCGATAGAGGAGAATTACGCATATATAAGAAAGTATCCGCAAGCCTCCAGTGGCACTTGATTCTCACTTCTCTTCAATCTACTTCGCATCCATGGATCACATGGAAGGACCCGATTAATCTCCGTGCCATAAATAACAATTCAGGTACGATCCATATGTCAAATCTTTGCACCGAAATATGTCTCCCCCAAGATCGAAACAATGTTGCCGTCTGTAATCTCATATCTCTCAATCTCGCTGGTCATATCAACAATAAAGAAGTCAATTGGTCTAAACTAGAAGAATCAGTCCGTTTGGCTGTACGACAGCTAGACAATCTCATAGATATAAACCAACTTCCTATTCCAGAGGCGGTAAAATCTGACAGAGAGAACCGCGCTATCGGTCTCGGTGTCATGGGTTTTGCTGACGCTATCGAGCAACTCGGTATGTCGTATGACGCAGAACACGCATGGAATTTTGCCGATCGTATATTTGAATTTGTATCATATATGGCAATAGATGAGTCAGCCAACCTTGCAGAAATTCGTGGTTCATACCAAAACTTTAATGGCTCTCGCTGGTCTATGGGTCAAGTGCCTATAGATACGATTAAAATTCTCGAGGAAGACCGTGGTCGTCCAATCATTATCTCAAAAGAATCCAAGCACAAGGGTCTCAACTGGGATCTGCTACGGGCAAAAGTAAAGAAGGGAATGAGGAATGCTACTCTCATGGCTATAGCACCGAATGCCAATATTGGTCTGGTTGCGGGCACAACTCCGGGAATAGATCCGCGATTTGCCCAAGTGTTTTCCAGAAATAAAATCTCCGGCAAATACATGGACATAAACCATAACATGGTAAAAGATCTCAAGAACATGGGTATATGGGAAAAAGTTCGTGGTCAAATCATCGAGAGTCAAGGTGACATTGCCAACATTGATGGTATTCCGGAGCATATCAAGAACGTTTACAAAACTTCATTTACTACTTCTCCTCATGCATTCATAGAAGTGGCGGCTCGCGCTCAAAAATGGATCGATCAAGCCATATCTCGCAATATGTATCTCGAAACACGCGATGTCGAAGAGACAATGAAAATATACACCGTCGCGTGGGAAAAAGGCTTAAAAACAACGTATTATCTACATATGAAACCCCGTCATACAGCAGAGCAGTCAACGATCAGGGTCAACAAGGCAGAGAAAATGGGCAAGATCGGCTTTGGCGCCGTATCCTCCGGATTGGGGGAGAAGAAGGTGGCATTTGACGCTCCTCTCCAAAAATCTCTTGATATATCAGAGCAGGCACCTATGAAAGTTGTAGAACCGATTCCTGTCATGGAGAATTCTACAGAAAAAATTATCACTCGCCAAAATTTTAGTTCGGGCTACAAGCCACTCTCTGAATTTGTCGTGGAGATAAAAAAACCACGCGTGATCATAACCGGCAATAAAACATGCCCTATAGATCCGTCAGAACTCAATCAGTGTGACAGTTGTCAATAGGACATGAGTTTGTGACCAATTAATATTTTAAATAAAACAGTATGCTTATTGGAAAAGCTTCCCCGGAAGACGTAAGTTTACACCCCCTAAAATACAAGTGGGCATATGATCTATATAATCAGGCGGTTCGGAACACATGGTTCCCTCATGAGATTGCTCTCAAGGAAGATCTCGAAGACTGGGCAAAAATGACCGAAGACGAAAGGCATGCTGTAAAATTCCTCATGGCCTTCTTCAATCCGGCCGAGCTCATAGTCAACCGTTCGATTGCTCTGGGTATATATCCGTATCTGAAATCTCCCGAGTGCCATCTCTATCTCGCCAAGCAGATGTGGGAAGAAGCCAATCATTGCGTGGCCTTTGAATATGTCATGGAGACTTTTCCATTCGACAGGGAAAAAATATTTAGTCTCCATCTCGGAGTGCCTTCCATGCAAGCCAAGGAAGCTTACATAAATAAATACATGAAACGCATGATGGACGACAAACTAGACATCGAAACAGCGGAAGGTAAAAAAGATTTCATCAGAAATCTCGTCGCTACCAATATAGTTATGGAAGGCATATGGTTCTATTCTGGTTTTATGGTGGCGCTGTCTTTCCGCCAGAGGAATCAGCTTCGTAATTTCGGCTCTATGATTAATTGGGTTTTGCGTGACGAATCTTTACATTTAAAATTTGGTATGAATCTCATTCACAACATCCTCGAAGAGAATACAGAGCTCTTAACAGAGGAATTCGCTACAGAGATCCGCGATATCATCGTCGAAGGCGTCAACCTGGAAGTCAATTACAACAAAGATCTCTTTCCCAACGGCATTCTCGGCCTCAACGCAGATTATGTGAATCAATATGTCATGTACGTTACCGATCGTCGTCTAGAAGAGCTCGGCCTGCCAAAGTATTACAATGCCACAAATCCCGCCAAATGGATGGCTACCTCGACTGATGTCTATGAGCTCGTCAATTTCTTTGAGGCTCAAAATACGAATTATGAGGTGGATGGAGGACAGAGCAAGAAGCATTAAATGAAAAAGGTCGCCTTTAGGGCGGACCTTTTTCATGCTACTGTACCTGTAAGCCGAATTCTGTCTGCTCGCAATATTATGTCGCAAGCTGGACGACCATTTATCTGGGATTGATGTTGCCACCAACCTCGAGCGGCACTTCCGCAACCAGAACAAACTAGCTACGGACACGGCCTTGCACATAAGTAAGGATTTTGCCGTTGCACCCTCGTATTTCTACGAGGACTATCCCGAGGGATATCTCCTTTCTTTCGTTAGGAGTCGTTTCTGTTCGCACCTCTCAAGTTACCTTGGGCGGGTGTTATCCGCTACCGTGCTCCGACAGAACTTTTTAGAGTAGAGCCGGATGTGTTCGGACTTTCCTCCCCGTATGAAAGCAAGCCCTCATACGGAGCGGTCGTCCAGTACAGGCTCTAGCATTGTACGTTTTTTTTCTATATAATCAAGCATTATCAATATTTGTTAAACAGCATATGATTAATATAAACACGGTAATTTCAGGAGAAAAATCCGGAAGACTGGATAAAGCTTCATTTATCGTTATCCTCATCACTCTTTTCTTCACCCCGATATTCTTTGTTCCAGCTATTTCTGTACCATTTCAGATAGGAAAATCATCTTTTATTCTCTATGGTATTATTCTCTCGTTTATTCTCTGGTGTATAGCCCGCCTGCGCGATGGAATATATGTTGTTCCTAAAACACTGATTTATGTCGGATCTGGAATTCTGGCACTGGCCTATACTTTAGCGGCGCTCTTTTCAGAAAATCAGGCAACATCTCTATCTGGTCAGGGTTTTGAGCTCGGCACGCTTTCTTTTTTCTTGCCGTCACTCTTTTTGTTTTCACTCGTGCCTCTAGTTGTCAAATCTCAAAAAGAAATCTCTCATTCCTATATGGCGCTCACGGCAGCGTTTTTGGTAGTCGGTATCTTTCATGTCATTCGATTTATATTCGGTCCAGAAACGCTTTCTTTCGGTATTTTGACTTCGGTTACAGCAAACTTCTTTGGGAAGTGGAACGATGTAGCAATCTTTTTCGGTTTGGGCGCTATTTTTTCCTGTATAACTCTCGACCGGGGATCTATAACAAAGTGGATGAAAGTACTCATACATATTCTCTTGGTGCTTTCTCTCGTTATGCTCATTATTGTCAATTTTTCTACCGTCTGGACAGTTCTAGCTGTTATTTCTTTCATCTATCTCATTTATGAATTATCATTTGGCAAAACATCTCTCTATTTGGGAGCTCGTCTGTCATATCATACACTGATAGTTCTCACTCTTTCTGTCATTTTTATTTTTGCGGGCGGAAAAATCGGCGGAATCATATCAAATTCTCTGGGAATTTCTCAAGTGGAAGTCCGTCCGTCATGGAGTGCTACTCTCGATGTTTCAAAAGCAGCCCTAAAGGAAAATACCCTATTCGGTGTCGGACCGAATCGCTTTTCTTCGGAATGGCTTCTCCATAAACCAGCCGGTATCAACAATACTCCTTTTTGGAACGTTGATTTCAACTACGGCATAGGATTTATCCCGAGTTTTCTCTTGACTACTGGTATCATAGGATTTTTAGCCGTTTTGTTTTTTGTGGGATTATTCTTGGTGAAGTCAATTAAAGCGCTTTTTCACGAGAGCTCTCCCACGCCATCGCGCTATCTCCTCATAACCTCTCTCTTTACAAGTGTTTATCTGTGGATTTTCTCGATTGTATACGTGCCTTCTTCCGCCATCTGGATTCTCACTCTGGTTCTATCAGCACTATCCATCGCTTCCATGCGCGAAGAAGGTCTTGTTCGTATAACCTCGTATTCGGTTATAGAAAAACCGGCCGCCAGTTTCATATCAGTTCTTTTCACTATCCTTCTCCTCATAGCATCATTAGCATTCGGTTATTTCGTGACCGAGAGACTGATAGCAAATGTTTATTTCCAAAAGAGTATTATGACGGTGAATCAAACAGGCAACTTAGACCAAGCGGTCGTAGGAGTGGCCAATGCTATTTCGCTCGGAGAGAATGATGTTTACTATCAAACTCTAGCAGAAATTTATCTAGCAAAAATAAATATTCTTCTCAATGATAAGAATATAAACCAGACAGAAGCCCAAAAACAGTTCCAAAATAATTTGGCTTCGGCCATACAGGCTGCGCAGGGGGCCATAAAAATAGATCCGACGAATTATAGGAATCATCTAATGCTCGGCCGAGTTTTCGAAGCTGTCGTGCCTCTGAATATTTCTGGCACTTATGAAAATGCGAAAAAATCCTATGAATCTGCTCTGACTCTAAATCCCGACAGCCCAGAGATCTATCTCATTTTGGCTCGTTTAGAGACGGTTCACAAAGACAACAAGGCTGCCAAAGATTACATTACTCTCGCACTAAAAAAGAAAAATGACTATGCTGATGCCATATTCATGCTCTCTCAAATTCAAATCGCTGAAAATGATGTGCCTAACGCCATCCGATCAGTGGAGGCTGTGGCGACTCTGTCTCCTTCTGATCCGGGAATATTCTTTCAGCTTGGCCTCTTGTATTACAACGAAAAGAATTATCAAAATGCCGTTTTTGCCATGGAAAAAGCAATAACGCTCAATCCGCAATATGCCAATGCCAAGTATTTCTTAGGTCTTTCTTATTATCAAATAGGAGAAGAGATAAAAGCTATGACACAATTTAAAGACCTGCAAGTTAGCAATCCGGATAATGCGGAAATAAAAACGATTATAACTAATCTAGAAGCAGGTAGATCACCTCTCTCCAATCAAATTGCTCCGGAAAAACGCAGGGGTGTTCCCGTAAAAGAAACCAGCACAAGAGAAGAGATATAGAATGGTAAAAAGAATTATCTCATTTGTTGGTGGTATGGGTAGGGAAATCAATGGTCTGCATGAGGCTGCCTACCTCTTGGCTGGATCAGCCGTAGCATCTCTCTTGTTTGCCCTCATTCGCGACAGACTTTTGGCTCATACTTTCGGCGCCGGTGCCCTGCTCGATGTCTATTTTGCCGCTTTTCGTGTTCCGGATTTTATCTTTATCACGGTCGCATCACTTGTTTCGACGTCTATTCTCGTGCCGTTTTTCATAGAGAGCAAAACAAAAGGCATAGATGACCTAAAACGTTCAATTCAAAGCCTTTTTTCGGTTTTTTCTATGGTCATCTTTGTGGTGTGCACCATAGCTTGGATTGTTATGGTACCACTTCAAAAATTCCTTTTTCCCAATTTATTTGCTATGGGCGAAGGAGATTTACTAGTTTCAGTGTCGCGCATTCTCCTCCTTTCTCCTATGATTTTGGGACTGGCTAGTTTCTTTGCCAGTTTGACTCAGATGGAAAATAGGTTTCTCTTATATGCCTTGAGCTCACCTCTATACAATGTGGGTATTATCATAGGCATTATTTTCTTTTTGCCCTCGTTTGGTATTCAAGGTTTGGCTTTCGGTGTTATTTTAGGTGCAGTTTTTCTTCTCGCCTGTCAAATTCCTTTTATTGTAAAGGACGGTCTCTGGCCACGTCTTTCCCTTACTTTTGATTGGTCTTCTGTTCGGCATGTGGCTCTCCTCGCTATACCGCGGACAATCACAATGTCTTCTCAACAATTGACTATGCTCTCTCTAATTGCCTTTGCTTCTTTTCTCGGCGTCGGATCAATTTCTATATTTAATTTAGCGTTTAATTTACAGTCTGTGCCACTTTCCATCATAGGGGTGAGCTATTCGTCTGCCGCTTTTCCTGTTTTGTCAAAACTGATGGCAGAAAAAATCAGATCAGCCTTTTTAGAAAAAATGATTTCTGCTGTGAAGCATATATTGTTCTGGTCAATACCGCTTTCTATTCTCTTTGTAGTGTTGCGTGCTCAAATAGTCCGAACAGTTCTAGGTTCCGGGGCATTTAATTGGTCTGATACAAAACTGACGGCCGCAGCCTTGGCTCTCTTTGTCATATCGTCTGTCGGTCAATGTCTCATACTGCTTTTTGTGAGATCTTTTTATGCTGAGGGTAAAACCTCAAAACCGCTTTTTATAAATATCATATCAATGATTGCGACCATCGCTCTCGGCTTTGGACTTATAAAACTATATTTTGCATGGCCACAATTTGCCTATTTCATCCAAGCTCTGCTAAAAACCGAAGGTATTGATTCTTCTCTACTTATGCTTCCTTTGGCTTTCTCTCTCGGCACTTTATTCAATCTCGTTTTACATTGGAGATCTTTTGAAAGAGAGTTTCCCGGATTCAATCGGCCTGTATTCAAGACCCTCTTTGATATACTCGGCGCTTCAATCATAGGGGGCTATGTAGCGTATGCATCACTTCGTTTCCTTGATAATATATTTAATATACAAACTTTTTTCGGTATATTTTTTCAAGGATTATGTGCTGGAGTGTTTGGTATAATCGTAATTGGGGGTATTTTGAAATTATTAAAAAGTCCAGAGCTATATCTCATTGTTGAAACCTTCAAGCATAGAGTATGGAAGGTCAATAGAGAATCCCTTGATCAACTGCCATCTTGAATTTTGGTTTAAAATGCGTAATCTAGAGATATGAAAGCCGTGAAAAAAGAAATGGAAAAGAGAAATATAAAAAAAAGAGTAGCTAAATTGCGCCATGAAATTAACCGCCATGGTGAGCTTTACCATACTCATGACAAGCCTAAAATATCTGATACAGTTTATGATTCTCTGATGAGAGAGCTCGAGGATATAGAAAAAAAATATCCAGAATTGAAAATTCCAAATTCACCGACAGAGAGGATAGGTGGAACACCTCTGTCTGAATTTGTGAAAGTCGAACACAAAGTGGCGCAATGGTCTTTCAATAATGCTTTTACGGAGGAAGATTTGATAGATTTTGACACACGTGTCAAAAAATTCATAAAAACTGAAACGGGTACTGAAGAAACACCGACATATACATGTGAATTAAAAATTGACGGTCTGAAAATTGTCATCGAATATGAAAAGGGTATTTTCATTCGCGCTGTCACTCGTGGTGATGGTGTGGTCGGTGAAGATGTCACTCAAAATGTCCGAACAATTCATTCTGTACCGCTCAAACTCTCCAAACCTGTGAATATCATTGTCGAAGGTGAAATATGGATGTCTAAATCTAATCTCGAAAAATTAAACCGTGAGCAGAAAAAAGCTGGTAAACCATTGTTTGCAAACGCTCGAAATGTGACTGCTGGGTCCATACGCCAGCTCGATCCAAAAATAACTGCCTCACGCCGGCTCGATAATTTCGTTTATGATATCGCCCGCTTTGAAGGAGCGATGCCGAAAAGTCAATGTGAAGAGTTGCAACTCCTGAAAAATTTTGGTTTCAAAGTAAATGTGCACTGGAAACATGTTTTGAATATTTCAGAAGTAATTTCATATTGGAAAGAATGGCAGAAAAAAAGGCTAAAAGAAGACTATCTCATAGACGGCGTGGTTATAAAAATAGATGAGAGAAAGTTTCAAGAAGCTCTGGGTTATACGGGTAAAGCGCCTAGATGGGGCATAGCTTTCAAATTTCCTGCGGAACAAGTAACAACTATCCTCGAGGATATTGTTTTTCAGGTAGGACGTACGGGAGTGATTACGCCGGTTGCCGTCTTGCGACCGGTTCTGGTTGCCGGTTCGGTCGTGTCGCGAGCCACTCTTCATAATGAAGATGAAATCAATCGGCTGGATGTGCGCATAGGCGATACAGTTATTCTTCAAAAAGCGGGAGACGTTATTCCAGATATTGTTTCTGTCGTCAAAGAATTGCGCATGGGCAAAGAAAAAACTTTTGTTTTTCCGACGCATATTGCCGAATGCGGTGGAGACGGCAGTATAGAAAGGATTTCGGGACAATCGGCACATAGATGTGTCGTGAAGGATTCTCAGACTCTACAAAAGCGGAAACTACGTTATTTTGCTTCAAAAGCAGGATTAGATATAGCTGAATGTGGGCCAAAAGTTGCGGAAGCTCTCCTCAACGCTGGTCTCATTTCAACATTCCCAGACATATTTACTCTAAAAAAGGGAGATGTGCTCGCTTTGCCGCGCTTTGCCGAAAAATCGGCTGATAATCTGCTTCAATCGATTGAAAAAGCTCGTCAAACCACCTTGCCTCGTCTTATAACAGGTCTTTCCATAGATCATGTCGGTGAAGAGACAGCGCATCTCCTCGCTGAAAATTTCAAAACGATTTATGCTGTATCAAAAGCCACAGTAGAAGAGCTAGAAATTATTCCCGGCATAGGCACGGTTGTGGCAGAGTCCGTATTTGTCTGGTTTAGAAATCCTGTCAATAAAAAGATGCTCGGCAAGCTCCTAAAAGAATTAAAAATCAAAAAAGTGGCGACGCTTACAGACGGCAAACTTTTCGGAATGACTTTTGTGCTTACTGGAACGTTGCCGACACTGGAGCGCACTCTCGTCGAAGACATAATCAGAAAAAATGGTGGCAGTATTTCTTCATCTGTTTCAAAAAACACTTCATATATCCTCACTGGTGATAGCCCGGGTTCAAAATTAGAAAAAGCGCGAAAATTAGACGTGAAAGTGATAGGGGAGGAGGAGTTTAAAAATCTTGTTTTGTAAGTTTAAAAGAAGCGAAAGA
>JBBTTY010000033.1:0-2677 GCA_038063975.1 Patescibacteria group bacterium
CAATCAAGAAGCTCTTTGTAAATTTCTTCTTTTTCCGCCTGATCTTTTTCTTTTCTCCATTTTGCCGTGCATTCATAAACTCTTTTTTGCGCCCACGCCCGAGATTTGAACAAATCAACTCTCAAAAACTCGTTTGCGTAAAACATGATGAGCTCGTCTTCCAACTTGCCAAAAGTGACATACACCGGCCCGCTGTACAACGGCTTGTCTTTTTCATCGGTAAAGGCCTTATGAAGCATTGCCAGATTATGGTCTAAACGCTGACCCATGGTCATAAATACCAACTCGCCTTTTTCAAGACGTTTTTCAACCGATCTGAATTCAGGATGATTCACAACGCTCTTAGGATAAGACGCTTCAACTTTTTTAGCGTCAATTTTTACTCCGGAAACCTGTGTTTTATACGGTCTGCGAGTTCCGTAACGCTGCGCCAGCATATACATAAGATTGCCGGTCACAACAATCGCGTCGCATTTTGACGCTTCAGCAAGACGAAGCGAATTTTTCACGATATCAGTGTATTCGTCTTCGGCAACTAACGAACCGATAAGCGGAGAATTCAAAATCAAAATTTCTCCTTTTTTAGAAATAATTTCCTGCGGTTTGCTGGCATCTAAATGCGGCAATGGCTGCGGTTTGAGCGAATCTTCGCCAAAAAGCTGTTTCATCCGCTCGCTGACTTGTTCACTGACAGATTCTTTTGGTAAAACAACGCTAGCCTTCGGCTCTTTTTTTTCTTGCTTTTCTTTTGCGTTCACTGCTTCTCCTTTCTTTTGTTGACTTCCCATTTTTCTTCTCCTTTCAAAGTACAAAAACTAAAATTAGTATAATAGAAATGACAGAAAAGTAAAGTAAGGCAATTAAAAAAAGCCATTAAATTGGCTTTTTTATTTTGTAATTAGTGTGAGTAATTGGCAGTGAGGAGAAAATTTCTGCGGGGGCAGAGGGACTTGAACCCCCAGTCACGGTTTTGGAGACCGTTGGTTTGCCATTAACCGATACCCCCCTTATTCCTACCGATTATATTATCACACCTAAAAAAATATAAAAAATAAAGTCGAGTCAAACCCGGCGAAGTACTACGAGCGTAAGCCTGCAAATTTCTACCTTTTAGCTTCCTTATGAACGGTATGCTTTCTGCACCAATTACAAAACTTTTTCAATGCGATCTTGCGCTCAACTAATTTCTTATTCTTGCGGGTATAATAATTAGCCCTCTTGCAGGCCTCGCATTTTAACTTTATTAAATTAGCGCTGTATTTTGATGGCATGTCAAATATTATAATTTATCTTTATTTAAAAATCAACGGAGCCCGAGGAGAGAATTGAACTCTCGTTTGATCCTTACCAAGGATCTGTTCTGCCATTGAACTACTCGGGCATATAATAATTGCTCCCCGCCCGCATCGCTATGCGAGCAAGCTCGCTTGCGAAGTGTTGCGGGCGCGGTGCCACTGCCCTGCCTGCCGGCAGGCAGGGCTACTTCCGGCCAATAAAACTTGCTTCTCATCAATAGTAAATCAGTCTATTAAGATTTTCAATTGAGCCAGGAGCGAGATTCGAACTCGCGACCTACGGTTTACAAAACCGTTGCTCTACCGCTGAGCTATCCTGGCAAAATAATTTTAAATTTTTAATTATTGATTCTTTTCTATGTCTTCGTCGTATTCCTTGTACAGGTCAACATCGCCACTCTGCTTTATCTGTTTGTCCTCGTATGGAATGCCAACGCGACGATAAAACTCTTCGGCAACATTTTGGAATGTGCCAACTACTGTCGCGATCATCCAATATCGCATTTTGCCAAATAAAGTCTTGATCACGCGCAATGTTAATCGCGTGCAGGTGTAGTTTATCAAGCCGGCAAACGCGCCATCGTAATTATATGACCTTGCCTCCTCAACAATTTTTTCCGCCAGCTCGTCAATGAGCGGGTCAAATTTTTTGCGGTCTTTGGGAGCTATATAAGGCACCCACTCAGAATACAAAAAGCGAGTGCCTTTTGCAATCACATAAAAATACTCCTTTTGAGGAGTATTTTTATGTGGGCAGGCCCGCACACCAATTGGGTTTAGGCCCGATCAACTGATTTCTTTATCCGAATCATTAACTGAGCAAAAGCCTGCGACTTGAGTTTTAAATTATGTTCACGATGTCGGGCCTCGCTCTCCTCGGCATATCCTTCAATATACACCATTTTGAATGGTCTTCTGGGTTTTGTAGATTGCACTTGCCCAGAATTATGTTCTTGGAATCTTTTTTTAAGATTAGACGTGGAACCAACATATAAATTTTCATCTTTCGAGCTTTTAAGTATATAAACAAAAAACATAATTCTGTAAAACCCAATTAGTGTGTGGGCAGGGAGGCCTGCCTGCCGGCAGGCAGGGATTCGGCTACAAGTAAATTTCCTAACGGAAATTTCTCGCAGCCCGCCCCTCGCGGCGCTCGCCTTGTCCTTCGGACAAACTCGCGCATCGCTGCGGTCTTCTCACCCCTCGCGCAAGCCAAGCAGTTGGCTTGCTCCTGTCAGCCACATAAAAAATATTCCCTTAAGGGAATATTTTTTATGTGGGCAGGGAGGGATTCGAACCCCCGTAGCCATAAAGGCGCGTGGTCTACAGCCACGTGCAATTGACCGCTCTGCCACCTGCCCGAAATTACTGCTGTGGCGGCT
>JBBTTY010000034.1:0-10170 GCA_038063975.1 Patescibacteria group bacterium
GGCAAAAACCGCGGGAGACAGTATCTGGTGGGTAGTTTTAGTGGGGCGCTATCCTTCAGGGCGCACATCTTGTCATGCAAATGGCCAGATTGTTCCCTGAAACCGTGGCGCCTCATAGAGGTTCACTCTAAAACAAATAAAAAAGGAGGACCGCATCGAGCGATCGATGTGAGAAAAGTTAACTATATGCTGGAATATCCGAGTATCTTCAGGTACTTCGCAAGAAGTGAAAATCTTGAAGTGCGGACGATCAGCAGGAAACTACAGTATCTGAAGGAGGTACAAAATGAAAAAATTGAAAAAGAAATACCGACCAAAAGTCAAAAAACCCCGACCCTTATACGATCAATACCTAACAGGTGATTTAAACAGGGCCGCTTTGTTGGCAGGCAGAGCGATGATTTTATATCCATAGTGGATGACGATAGAGGCCAGAAAAATATACGAAAATATTATATCTGTCCCTATCATTACCCATCAAGATGATCAAATATGATTTTTTCTTCGAGGTGATCCATGATCGCCTCTTCCTTCAGGTATTGTAGATCCCCAGAGACTACACGTTAACCATCCGCATAAGCGGATGATGATATAGTCCGATCTTCATGGCGACATGAAGCTTACTATTAAAGTAAGAACCCAATGAATACAAAAGAAATTCAAGAGTACAAAAAGACTCTGAAACTTAACGATATTCAACGTTCCGTTCTCGTAGGCACAATGCTCGGCGATGGTCATTTGGAGACTCAAGATAAGGGTAAAACTTATCGTCTCAAAATCGAGCATCAACTCTTGCAAAAGGACTACACTGAATGGCTCTACAGCCATTTCAAAGAATGGGTGCGAAGTGGAATCTATTCCAAAGTAAAATCTGCGGGCAAAGAATACGTCGGATTTACGACTTATTCTCATGGCGCATTCAGATTTTATGCCCAGCAATTCTATGTGGGCAAGAAAAAGATAATTCCAAAGATAATCAGCAAGTTGATCGATCCGTTAAGCCTCGCAATCTGGTTTATGGATGATGGCTCGTGGAAATCAAATACACACAAGACTTTCATCATTCATACGCTTGGATTTACAAAGCCGGATCTTGAACTAGTTCAGAAAGTGCTCAAGGATAAATTTAATCTTGAGACGAGCCTTCATCGGCAGAAAGAAAAGTATTGGAGATTGTACATAGTTTCAAAATCCGCAAAAGATTTTGAAAATCTGATCAATCCCTATACCTCTCTTATTGACTCGATGAAAGCAAAAATGGGTAACAGAATGCCTAAAAAGTAACGGAGGAGCCTATCAAGGTAAGTTAGCCGCGAATGGAAACCGTGGCGATAGTGTATGGGCATAAACTTGCTTAACTGTAAGACGTACTTGTCGAGCAGATACGAAAGTAGAGCTAAGTGAACCGACCATTCGCATTAGATGCGGCCGGAGATTATCGGACAAAAGCTACTCTAGGGATAACAGGCTAGTTCCGCCTAAGAGTTCATATCGACGGCGGAGTTCGGCACCTCGATAAACAAGCCGGATGTCGAGGGTAATAAACTGGCTTATAACGGAGAAAGCCATATAATAGGCTCACTATTATAAGGTCAACACCGTGGGAAGTCTTGAAACAAAATATTGCAAAATATTGATCGTCCCGTACATCATACCCAGTATGATGTACAAGATCGGTTCAAGACCCCGTAACGACTGAATTCTCTCTAATGTTAATAGGGAGATGAAGATGGCGGATGTAGAGGACAGACAAGTCTCTAGAAAACACCGCCATAACACGCCAGTGCTTTGTCAGGACGATAAAGCAAAGATATAGTCTGCGCCCATAGTAATATGGGAACGTACAAGGAAATATGTATATTGTGGTCGGCTCGTCTTATCCTGGGGGTGGAGAAGCTCCCAAGGGTTTGGCTGTTCGCCAATTAAAAAGGCACGTGAGCTGGGTTCAGACCGTCCCATTACCAAACAGATAATTAATTTTGTCAATTTTGGTATAGGAACAGTCTGAATCCTTCAGACATCAAGGACAGAGACACAACCAATCACGGCGGTCGCGAAGGGTAACTTTTGCGTAGCCAGTTAACTAATTTCGGTGAAACCCACGGCGCAAGTCTGGGGCAATACCGAGGGAATTTTGCTGTATATTTTACATGTAAAGGCCCGTAGAGACTACACGTTGACTATCCCCATCGCTCGCAATTTATTTTGTCGGCGACGGATAAAGATATAGTCCATTCCCCATAGCAATATGGGAAAAGAAGCGTGAGACAGGTTGGTCTCCTATCTACTGCAGGCGTTGATTCTTGAGGAGCTTTGAATTTAGTACGAGAGGACCAATTTGAACGGACCGCTGGTCTATCTGCTGTACCACCAGGTGCAACGCAGAGTAGCTATGTCCGGAAGGGATAACCGCTGAAAGCATCTAAGCGGGAAGCCCACTCCAAGATTAGGAATCGTTTGAGAGCCCTAGAAGACTACTAGGTTGATAGGCTTTAGGTGTAAGCACAGTGATGTGTTCAGCCGAGAAGTACTAATTGCTCGATCTTATTAGGAAATTTAGGAATCACACCAGAGGTGTTCGAGAGGATACGTCATGGTAGCTGATTTCGAACTTTGATATATCTGTTATTACATATTTTCCAACAAAAAACAGCAAATTGAGTCCTCTGTTCTGGTGATTTAAGGCGGTGGAACCACCTCTTCCCATTCCGAACAGAGAAGTTAAATGCCGTACTGCCGATGATAGTCCTTCGGGGCCAAAGTAGGTAGTCGCCAGTACAGAGGATTCAATGCAAAAAACACCCAAAATATACATTTATGGTGTTTTTTTGTTACCAAAATGGTTATCCCCATACATATTGACCATAAAAAGTAGTTTTTTGCTATAATAGACAAAGCCGATATCTATTCGGTCGTAATTATTTAGTAGTTTTAATAAAATTTAATAAAAATATGAAATCAAAAGGTTTTACACTGATCGAACTTCTCGTTGTGATTGCGATCATCGGTATACTCTCGTCGGTTGTTTTAGCTTCTCTCAATTCTGCTCGTGGAAAGGGTGCTGATACAGCGGTAAAGGCTGGTTTAAAGCAAATTGCTGTACAAGCAGAAATTTATTATGATAGTACTGCTAATTCGTATGGAGGGGCTTCTGTTTGTAGTGTAGGAACTGAAACTGGTGTGTTTACTGAAAGTACTATAAAAGCACAAATAGCAGAGATAAAAGTTCAACTCACAGGTACTAAATCTGTTACTTGCTTAACTGATGCAAACGGTCAAAAATTTGCTATTTCAGTTGCTGCTTTAAAAGGTGGTAGTGCTACATGGTGTGTTGATAATTCTGGTTGGAATAAGGCTGGTGCAACAATTACTGGCGGTGTCTGTGCCCCATAATTTTCGATCAGTTTTTATAGTAAAAGAAGCCGCAATTTATCATTGCGGTTTTCTTTTTGAGTGATGTTGTTATAATAAGTCTATGTCAAAAAGTATATTGCGAGGTTTTACGCTTATAGAAATACTTATTGTTATAAGTATTGTAGGCATATTTACAGCCGTAGTTTTTGGTTCCATTACGGCTTCTCGTTCAAAGGCGCGTGATAATAGTCGTATAGCTGATATGAAAACTATAGAGCTGGCGTTAGCTCTTTATTATGATGTAAATAGAGAATATCCAGATGATCCATCTGTTTTAGTTGCCATCGGTCAAAAATATTTACCAGAACTACCTGTAGATCCAAAAACTCAAGAAGAATACAGTTATAATTTGGTGAGTGGTACTAATAAAACTAAATATTGTCTCGGAGCAAAAATCGAGGGTACTATTCCAAATGATTCTGTGACTTCATGTGGTCAGAGTACTCTTTATTGGGCTTCGCGCTAAATAATGGAATATTTGATTTTTTTTACTCTATTTGTTTTTGGTCTTATCATAGGCAGTTTTCTCAATGTGGTTATATTGCGATGGAATACTGAAGCGAGTATTTCGAAAGGCCGGTCAAAGTGTTTCTCCTGTGACAGAACTTTATCATGGTATGAACTCATACCGATTTTTAGTTTTTTATTTCAGAGAGGAAAATGTCGTGAATGCAAGTCAAAAATTTCGTGGCAATATCTATTTGTAGAGCTAGCTACTGCTCTGGTTTTACCTTTTATTTTTTTAATGAATAATGGAACTTTGATTTCAAAGGTTTCCACGTTTATTGTCACGTGTTTTTATATCGTCATATTTGTGTATGATATGCGGCATAAAATCATTCCGGATTTCTTTTCATACACCGCAGCTCTCATGGCTCTCGGTATTATTGCCCTAGAATGGCAGTCCTCGGGTGTTTTGGATATAACGAAAGTTATCGCCGGACCGTCTCTCTTCCTCTTCTTTTATTTTTTCTGGTTTGTCTCACGAGGTAGGTGGATGGGCCTCGGGGATGCCAAATTGGCACTCTCCATCGGCTGGCTTTTGGGATTGTGGCAGGGAATAGCGGCTATACTTCTCTCTTTTTGGATAGGCGCTAGCGTATCTCTCCTCATCATGTTGTGTCAGAGGGTTATATGGAAGAAAAAAGGCCTTGGCCTAAAAAGTGAAATACCTTTTGGACCTTTTATTCTCATCGGTTTCTGCATCTCTTTCTTCTTTCACATAGATATCCAATCCATTCTGCTTTTTTTGGCTGTATAATGGAGAGAGTATGAAAGTGACACACGGAGACTTACATTCTTTAGGTTTTACCCTCGTTGAACTTTTGGTTTCAATCAGCATTTTTACAATCATAACCACCATAGCTGTCATGAACCACGCCCAGTTCAATTCGAGCATTCTCCTCACAAATCTAGCCTATGAAATCGGTCTCTCCATCAGGCAAGCCCAGGTCTATGGCATTACAGTCAAGCAATCTACAACCGATTCATCAAAATTTGATTCAGGCTACGGCATTCATTTTGATTTGAGTCAAGTGGGCGGTTCGGGGACGACTTATAAACTCTTTGAAGATGTAAATGTCGGTGGTTTGGTTGATCATGTGTATAGCAATGTAACCGATGAAGATATAGAAATGTTTCGTATTCAAAAGGGTAATAGTATTTCAGGAATATATGTCAATGGAGATGAGGCTAGTCAGCCAGTGGTTGATATTTCTTTTATTCGACCGAATCCAGAAGCATATATCATGGTTTCTGGAACTAGGTATAGCAAGGCGGAAATTTGCATAAAATCTCCTCAAGGAACAAAGAGAAAAGTTGTTGTTGAAATCAGCGGTCAAATATCGGTCGTGGCCGATAATGTGAATATTTGCAGCAATTAATGCCATGACAAAAAAACCAAAACAAAAAAATTACGGCTTTACTCTCATAGAAGTGATGGTTTCGGTCTCCATTTTTTCCATTGTCATGCTCATCTCGACTGGCGCAGTTTTTTCTATAGTTGAGGCAAATAAAAAGAGTCATACTCTCAAATCTGTGATGACAAACCTCAATTTTGCTCTAGAGAGCATGGCTCGCGATATGCGCGTCGGCGACCGTTTTACTTGCAGTGCTTGGGGTAGTGGTCCCTTTGATTGTCAAAATGGTGGAGCAACATTTAGTTACAAGGCGAATAGAAGTATTGATTCTAATCCGGCTTATGATCCCGCCGATCAAAATGATGCTGTTGAATACACTCTGGCAGAGAATCGAATTAGAAAAAAAGTATATAACAGTGGTAGCCCAGAGGATTTTTATATTACGGCAAAAGAAATTGTTATAGAAGATCTCACTTTTTATGTTTTGGGGACAGGATCAGTTCCAGCTGATTTGAGGCAACCAAAGGTAGTGATTACCATAAAAGGCTATGCTGGAACAGGTAACACAAAATCGCAGTTTAATATCCAAACGACTGTTTCTCAAAGATCTATAGATTCATAAAATAAAATAGTATGAATTACAAAACTAAAAAACATAAAGGGTTCACATTGGTCGAGGCGATGGTGGCTATATCTATACTCTCACTTGCTGTTACTGGTCCACTAATAATTGCCCAAAAAGGCCTAGGTTCAGCCATATATGCCCGTGACCAAATTACGGCTTTTTATTTAGCCCAGGAAGCTGTCGAATATATACGTAATGTCAGAGATTCCAATCGTATATCTGGAGTAGAATGGTTATCACAATTTAGCGTGTGTAAAGAAAATGATTCAGTTTCTGGATCAGAAAAATGTCAAATAGATTCACAGTACTCTGATTTTACAAACGAAAATGCAATTCTGGCCTGTCCCTCTGAAGCCTGTCCCGTGCTTTCTTTAAATACAGTAAATAATATTTACGGCTATCCTCGTATTCCTTTAAATAACTGGATTTCGACTATTTTTACTCGCACAATTACAATTGATGATAGAACAAAACCAAATCAAGAAGTCATGATATCTGTCAGCATATCATGGAAAACAAAGCTTTTTGAACCCTTGAGGGTTTTTACCATCAAAGAGTATATATTTAATTTCTAAATCATGAAGCACGTTGCATACAATCAGAGAACGGACAAAAATGAAAGCCAAAATGGATTCGCTATGCTTTTTGCCGTACTCGTTTCGAGTGTTCTTTTGTCTGTAGGTTTGTCTATATTTAATTTAACTGTAAAAGAATTGATTTTGTCTTCTTCTGGCCGTGAATCACAATTCTCCTTTTATGCCGCCGATACGGGCGCGGAATGTGCATTGTATTGGGATTTCAAAGGCACTTATATTTTTGCCACTTCGAGTGATTCAAGAATTTCCGTACCATCTAATCCTGATTGCATTGGACAGCAAATCAATATCACTTATTCAGGTCTTGATTCTACTTCTGCAACTAATCGATTTACACTAAATATTCCCAGTTATTGTTCTATTGTTACAGTGACAAAATCATCTCCTGTGGCTGGTGGTATTATCACTACCGTTATAGATTCACGTGGATATAATACAACTTGTAATAATAGGACAAATCCAAATAGTGTAGAGAGGGCATTGAAGGTTACTTATTAAAGAGAACTTTATATATGTTACTTTCCCTAAAAGCTTCATTTTTCGGCCTTTTCTGGTAGTATGTCCGTATATATGGATATTTCCAGAATACGCAATTTTTCCATAATCGCCCATATTGATCACGGCAAATCCACACTTGCCGATCGTTTGCTTGAACTAACTGGCACTATAGACAAACGTCATATGCAGGAGCAAGTTCTGGATTCTATGGAACTGGAGCGCGAACGAGGTATCACCATCAAAATGCAGCCTGTGCGTATGAAATATTCGGAAAATGGCACGGATTATATTTTGAATCTCATAGACACGCCTGGGCATATAGACTTTTCATACGAGGTTTCGCGCGCCCTAAAGGCCGTCGAAGGATCACTCTTGCTCGTAGACGCAACTCAAGGTGTCCAGGCGCAGACACTCACCACTCTCAATATGGCTCGGGAACATGGACTGGTCATTATTCCTGTCGTTTCAAAAATAGATTCACCGCTGGCTCGCATAGATGAAGTAAAAGCCGAAATCGCCCAGCTCCTCGATATGCCTCTTGAGAGTATTTTGGAAGTTTCAGGCAAGACAGGTGAGGGTGTATCCGAACTTTTGCAAGAAATCATAAAACGCGTGCCTGCTCCAAAGTCCGAACTGTCAGAAAAAGATTTTCGTTCTATTATTTTCGATTTTCAATATTCCAATCATCGTGGCATTACGGTTTATATCCGTGTCATTGACGGAAAAATAAAACGAGGGGACACATTGGCTTTTAAAGTCGCCAAAAAACGCTTCACAGCAAATGAAATTGGCATATTTTCTCCTGATGAGAAGCCGATAGATTCATTGGGGGCAGGCGAAATTGGTTACATTGTCACAGGTATAAAAGAACCAGGTATAGCGTCTGTCGGGGACACAATTACTTTTGATAAAAGTTCTCTCTCGCCGTTGGAAGGCTACATGAAGCCATCTCCTATGGTTTGGGCTTCCATATATCCTGAAAGTCAAGACGATCTCATGCTCTTGCGTCAGGCTCTCGGCCGGCTGTCTCTGTCGGATTCGGCATTCACATATGAAGAAGAATCATCAGGCACTCTCGGTCGTGGTTTTCGATGCGGTTTTTTGGGTATGCTTCATCTCGAAATCATAACCGAACGTTTGCGCAGGGAATTCAATCTCAATTTAGTTGTCACCACGCCATCCATTACATACGAAGTGACCTGGAAGAATGGCAAAAAAGACATTATATATTCGCCACCACTTTTTCCTGATGATAATACTGTTTTAAAAGTAGACGAACCGTGGGTCAAATTGAAAATAATCACACCGAACGATTATATTGGCTCTCTCACTCAAATTATTTTCGAGCATGAGGGCACCACAAACCATATGGATACATGGGGGGTAGGCAAAACAGCTATGACTGTCAATATGCCTCTGCGCGAGCTCATGAGAAATTTCTTTGACGAGATAAAAAGTGCGAGTTCCGGTTATGCTTCTATTTCATATGAGCTCACGGACATGAAGCCTGCAGATGTTACTCGTTTGGATATTATTATTGCTGATGAAGTGGTACCAGCATTTTCTCGAGTGGTTGCTCGGGCAAAAGCTTATACGGAAGCAGAAACCGCAGTGGAAAAACTGGAAAAAATTCTGCCAAAACAGCTCTTTGTGACCAAAATTCAAGGTCGAGCAGGTGGCAGAATACTGGCTTCTCGCACGCTTTGTGCCCTCAAAAAGACGGTTACAGCACATCTGTCTGGCGGAGACATCAGTCGAAAGAAAAAGCTTTGGAAACAGCAAAAAGAGGGCAAAAAACGGCTGGAAGAAATGGGTAGAGGCAATATCAATATTCCCCAGGACGTGTTTGTAAAGATGATGAGAATGGAGTAGAGGGCCTTACCAGCTCTTTTGTTCTTTATTAGCTATACAGAGACGGGAGATACGCCATAATCATAGATACGACGATCAGAATGACGAGTACCCACCAGACAATCTTTATTTTGTTGCGATGTTTCTGATCAAAAAGCATAATATAAGTATATCATGAAAGAATTCCAGGAACGTAGGCGGTTTCGAAAATTACTCCATTCACGCTATGTCATAGCGATTTTGTTTATCCTCTGCATACTACTCGGTCGTGCCGTCTGGAATATGTATGGTAAATATGAAAAGAGCAAAACCATAGCCGAGAGAACAAAAGTCGAATTCTCGGCCTTGGAAAAACGTGAGAAGTTGCTTAATCAGGGAATAACTGACCTCAATACGAATCTGGGCAAGGAAAGAGAGATTCGCGAGCGTTTCAGGGTTGTAAAAGAGGGGGAGAGAATGATTGTTCTAGTGGAAAATGAGTCTTTGAGTGAATCAATCTCATCGATTGCATGGAAGAGTTGGTGGGACAAGCTCTCTGGTTTTTTTGGTTTTTTCAGGCGAGATTAGTTTAGTGGCAGAACTGGTGCTTCCCAAGCATCGGGCGCGAGTTCGATTCTCGCATCTCGCACATTTCAGGCAATTTGTTATAATACTTCGCATATGAAAAAAGTAGAAATATATGGAACGCCGGTTTGTACGTACTGCGTTATGGCAAAAGATTTTTTGAAAAAGAATAATATTGCTTATACGGAGTACAATGTAGCAACGAACAACGTCAAAAAGGAAGAAATGATAGAAAAAAGCGGCCAATTCGGTGTGCCAGTCATCGTGGTGGATAATGAAAATATCGTCGTAGGATTTGATGAAAAAGTTTTGAAGAATCTATTGGCAGTAAAGTAAAAAGGATCGTGTTATAGTCTTTTATACGCCCCCGTAGTTCAACGGATAGAACAGTGCCGTCCTAAGGCGAAGATGTCAGTTCAATTCTGGCCGGGGGCACTTTTATCTTATATACTTTACATATGACACCCGAAGAACATCGCATACTCATTGAAACTCGTGAGCTCACAGAAGAAAATGCCGTGATTCTCAAAAGCATTCAACGATCAAATCGTTTCTCTCTCGTTTTTCGAGTTCTCTACTGGGTAATAATTATCGGCTCTTCAGTGGGGGCATATTACCTCATACAGCCTTATGTGGAAACTTTGAAACAAGCTTATTCGAGTTTGGGCGTATTTTAGATAACGTTTGCAAATCACTTGCTTCGCTCACAAAAAAAGCTTAAATTGTATAAATGCTTGGATAGCTGTTTTGGTAGTTAAACGGA
>JBBTTY010000034.1:10270-20799 GCA_038063975.1 Patescibacteria group bacterium
TATAATGCTTGGATAGCTGTTTTGGTAGTTAAACGGATATAATGCTTGGATAGCTGTTTTGGTAGTTAAACGGATATAATGCTTGGATAGCTCAGTTGGTAGAGCACTTCCCTGAAGAGGAAGGGGTCCCCAGTTCGAACCTGGGTCCAAGCACCACAACAACTTCTTTCATAATATTTTCACAACAAAAACCGCTTTCGTATGTCAGGTTTATGCACATCCTATGGTTGATTTATTTACACAAGTCTATATACTTATAATTATATGATCAATAAATATTCACAATTTATCAAGGCTCTTAGAAAAGAGCGAGGTTTTTCTCAGTCTTTTATGGCTGAAAAACTTAATATCTCAAGACCCTCGTATATTGGTATTGAACGTGGAAGTCGTAAAATAACCTTGGAGGAAGCAGAAAAATTAAAAGATTTTTTCGGTATTTCTATTGAAGAGTTTGCAAATGCGACTTTACCTCAATACGATAAGTATAAACAAATGATTCTTGCATATCTAAAATCTTCTATATCTACTGACGGTAAGGTGCCAAAAACAAAATTAGCAAAATTGCTTTACCTCGCTGATTTCGCTTGGTACTATCAGAATTTAAAAAGCATGAGTGGTATGCAATATTTGCGTCGCGCCTATGGACCTGTCCCAGATCCATATTTCCGTGCACTTGCAGAACTTGAGGAAGAGGGGAAAATATTAGTTGATTATAAAGGTGATGCTTTTCTTATATCACTTTCTGGTTCTTCTTCTAAACAGAAGTTTAATTTACTTGAGATTAGAGAAGTAGAACTTATAAAAAAGATTGGTGCAAAATGGAAAGACAAGAAGACTCGAGATATTGTCGATTTTACTCATGAACAGCTTCCGTACAAGATTTGTGCTCCAGATGAAGTTATACCGTACGAACTGATAATCCAGCAAGACCCAGATTATGTCTACTAACTATGCCATTATTATTGAAAAATATGCAGAACGGCACTTTATTTCTAAGTTTAGGAAGAAGTATAAAGGGGCTTGGAATGTAACATTGGATGGTATGCACGAGGAATTTAAGCGTATTGATGCACTTATCGGGGAAACAAATATTGTTGAAACTATAACTGATCAAGGAGGTATAAAAATTTGTAAAACAGAATTTCGTGTTCATGGTACGCAAGAATCTAGGCATGCTTCAGGAAATCGTTGTATTGTGGCTGTACATAAAGATACCCGTGTTATTAATGTCTTGATCGTTTATCATAAAAATGATTTAAATAGCACTAATGAGACTTCAGCTTGGAGAAATTTGATTAAAGAAAATTATTCTGAATATTTCAAACTTCTATAATGAGACTTCAGTTTACACCGATTTCACCCTCAGTTTATTCTGCTTGGCCTTGTCTACTTTCGGTAGTTTGATGGTGAGCAGGCCGTGACGTTCGATGGCTTCGGCTTCTTCTACTTCTATTTCTTCGGGCAACATGATTGTGCGGGAAAAAGAGCCCCAATAGAGTTCTCTGTGAAAGTAATCATTTTCTTCTACTTCGACAGAAGCCACGCGTTTGCCTCTGATGGTGACCATATCGCGGGTGATATTGATGTCGAGATCTTCGGGACGCACGCCAGCAACCATAGTTTTTATGACAATTTCGTCTGGAGTCTGATGGACATCAACCGTGAGCTGGCCTTCTTCTTCGGTGTCTTCCAGAATATTGCCACGAGTATCAGACATATCTTCCATTGCCCCGTCTTCCAACTTTACGGTGCCGGTCAGGCGTTCAAAGAACGATTTTTTTAATGGTTGCATATAGTGCTTATAATTTTTTCTCTACTTGTAACTTTTTTATTTTTTCAAAGAGAAGCAAGATACCGAGTGAAGCTATCCAAACAAAGGAGAATGTGATGAAAATTCTGCTTCCGTTATCATATATTATAAACATATTGAACACTGTGTGCAATGCTATAGCGACGATTAGCCCGAAAACGCGCCAGGTGATTTTCCACGCTCTGCTTCTATAGAATTCACGCGCTATGCAATAACCCAAAATAGCCGATGAAACCACATGGAGCAGACTCGCACCGATAAATCTCATATTGCCAGTAATGAGGCCTTGGAAAGCATGGCCTTCCAGAAGGGGATTCAAGATAAAAAGGACGTTTTCCAGAGCGGCGAAACCGAGAGCACCGGTTATGAGGTACTCCATAGCGTCTATAGGCTCGTCAAAAGCTTTGGAACGGAGGACGGTAATACTCACCATGGCGTATTTGGCTATCTCTTCTATAACTGCCCAGAGAATGAGGGTTGTTGTTGTCAGACCAAAACTGGCATAAGCCCATTTTTCGAAAGGATAGACCAAAATGACGGCCACCATACCGCCGAGAAAAGCGAGAAGTATTTTACTACGAGGTTCCGGATGGAGTTTGTCTTCTTGCATCCAAAACCACAACCAAAAGAGCGCTGGCAATATACCTCCGATGAGAGCATAGAATAGGGTCGGAGCTGTGAGAGTTATATCGGCCATGTTTCTATTATAAGAGGTTTTTTATCGGCTATGTTTTTTTCGGGCATGTCAGACCAGATTTCTTCTGTAATGAATGGTACAAATGGATGGAGGATTTTGAGAAATCTCACCAAGGTGTGCAGGAGAAACTGTTTTCTGGATTTTTTGTCGGCAGAGTTCCCGTTTTTAAATATGTCTTTACTATTTTCCAGTATGATGTCGGCGAATTCGTGCCAGACGTATGCATATATCTTTTCGGCAACGAGATAATATTTGAACTCTTCCATTTCTTTATTAATCTCTTTCAAGAGTTTGTCTTGTTCGACAACGAGTTTGGCGTCGCCAGGAGAGAATGCGACAAATTTTTCGTCATATATTTCACCTATGGCAGATGTGAGGACGAAACGAGTTATATTCCAAAGTTTGTTTGAAAAGTTTTTATATGCGCGGATCTTGTCTTCAGACATTTTGATGTCGTTTCCGGGACCAGTGGCAACGATGAGAGACATACGCACGGCGTCAGTGCCATATTTTTCGCACATGGAGAGCGGGTCGATTGCCCCAGCTGATTTTGACATTTTTGAACCGTCTGCGTTTCGTATGAGGCCGTGGAGATATACTGTCTTGAATGGCACTTCATCTAGGAGGTATGTGGACATGAGAATCATACGTGCCACCCAGAAAAATATGATATCGTATCCTGTTTCCAGAACGCTTGTCGGATGATATGTCATTAGATCAGCTGTTTTTTCTGGCCAGCCAAGCGTTGAAAATGTCCATAAACCAGATGAGAACCATGTATCGAGCGTATCCTCGTCTTGTGTCCAGTCTGCGCCTTTTGGAGGCTCTATATCGCAGTATATCTGGTCTCCCTTGTACCAAACAGGGATCCTGTGACCATACCAAATCTGACGCGAAATACACCAGTCGCGGAGATTTTCTATCCAGTGTGTGTAAACTTTTTCAAATCGGTCCGGAATTATCGTCACATCATTTTTGTCTTTGCCGATAGCCCGGCGCATGAGATCCTTCAGAGTTTTATTTTTGTGCGAAGCGATTTTTTTATTTACATTTATAAACCACTGGAGTTTTGGTAGTGGCTCGATCACACCACCAGTTCTCTCCGCAGTGGCGATATTTTGAGGAATTTGCTCTTCTTTTTCCAAAAGGTTTTGGGACTTGAGCCATTCAATGACAGCCGTTCGCGCCTCTGCCACTTTTTTATCTTTTAGAAGGGGCGAGTCAACGGACATTCTGGCGTATTCATTTATAACAGGAACGATAGGAAGTTTGTGTCTCTCCGCAATTTCCCAATCGACATGACTGTGAGCAGGCGTCACACCGACGGCGCCTGTGCCGAATGCAGGATCGACAGCTGTATCGCCGACAATTTTTATATGAATTTTTGCTCCAGCAAAATCAATATCATATTCTTTTCCTATAAATATTTTGTATCGTAGGTCATCGGGATGAACTGCGACAGCTGTATCGCCGACTTTTGTTTCTGGACGAGTCGTGGCAATGGAAATAGGGAAGTCCTTTGAATATTTGAATGTATAAAACGTACCTGTGCCTTCCTTGTAAACAATCTCATCATCTGAAATTGTTGTCTGGCCTTTTGGATCCCAATTGACTATGCGATAGCCGCGATAAATCAATCCGTCGTCGTACATTTTTTTAAATGCGGTTCGGACGGCGAAATTTCTTTTGTCGTCGAGCGTAAATGCTTCGCGTGACCAATCGACAGACGCGCCAAGTTTTTTTATTTGGCTAACAATAATGTCATGACTTTGTTTTGCATAAGCGTCAACGCGTTTCAAAAGTTCTTCACGTCCTAGGTCCTGCCTCCTTTTCCCCTCTTCTTTATATATGATGCCTTCAACTTTTGATTGAGTGGCTATAGCCGCATGATCAGTACCCGGAATCCAGAGAGTTCGAAAACCTCGCATGCGATGGTAGCGCGTCATTATATCCTCCAGCGTCGTCGCCAAAGCATGGCCCATATGAAGTGTTCCCGTCACATTCGGCGGCGGCTGGACAATAGAAAAAACAGGCGCGTCGGCTCTCGTGACGCCTTTTTCTATGCACGTGTCAGGATTAAAAAAACCGCTTTCTTGCCAAGATTTATAGATTTTTTCCTCCGTTACTTTCGGGTCGTACGGCTTGAGGAATTTGGCGGGGATATTGGGCTGTTTTGACTCCATATAGGCAAAATAATAGCAAAAATGGGCTTCTTTTACTATATACGAGGGCCGATAGGCAAAGTGCCAACCGCTTTTAGATGAATATCAAAACCCACAGCTTTCGATTTATTAAAATAACCAGCGAGGGCGATCATGAGACCATTGTCTGTTGAATGATCGAATTGGGGCAGAAGTATTTTGATACTACATTCGGTCGCCAGTTTTTCTAGATGTTCGCGGATATTTGTGTTTGCTATGACACCACCGCCTATGACGATAGTTTCCACAGCAAATTTTTCCACGGCTTTTTTCATTTTTGCCACAATGACGTCTGTGATGGCATCTTCAGCTTCGCGGGCAATACCGCTCACCATTGTATTATCAAGAGGAACATTTTTTTCTTTTAATCTCTGCGTCAGATAGAGCACAGAAGTTTTTAGACCAGAAAAAGAAAAATCCATGTCATTACTTTTTATCATAGGGCGGGGCAGAGGCTCGGGGCTCGTGATTCCTTTTTCTCGCGCTTCTCTCGCAAGTTTTGAAATAATCGGTCCGCCTGGATATGGTAGACCGAGTGTGCGAGCGATCTTGTCAAAACATTCTCCTACGGCATCATCTCTCGTTTCACCCACAATTTTATAATTGCCAATTTTTTCAACCAAAACTATTTGAGTATGTCCGCCGGAAATGAGAAGGGAGAGGGCAGGATAAGAAATTTTTTTATCGAGCAATTTATAATCACCAGCTTTTTCTTTTTCTATTAGAGCTGTGAGAACGTGTCCTTCCATATGATTGCAGGGAACAATTGGAATATTCCAAACATGGGAGAGAGCTCGAGCGAAATTGATACCAACCCATAGAGCCGGTTCTAATCCGGGGCCAACCGTAACGGCAATATAATCTACGTCAGGTTTTTTTGTATTTGAAATAAATTTCTTGAAATGCGGCAGGAGTTCCGATTCATTTTTCAAAATTTGATCAATCTCTGTCTCGTTTATTTTCACTTTTGTTTCTGTTCTTGCAAAATCCCCAGCCTCCGTCAGGGTTTTTACTAGTACAGGAATGAGATTTATTTGATGCTCTCTCTTGGCCAAGATGGGAAAAACACCGCCATATTGTGCGTGTATATCTATTTGCGAATGTACGGTATTGCCGAGGATTTTTACTGTCTCGCTCTCCTCATTCACTTCAATGAAACTAACAGCCGTCTCATCGCACGACGTTTCGATACCCAAAATTTTCACAGGTTTCATGGTGCGCGCACCAGAACTCGAATCTGGAACCCCATCCACGTCAAGGAAGTGCTCTACCAATTGAGCTATGCGCGCATTATTACAGAACCACTTTACACTATCGGAGTTCTTTTTCAATCTCGACTTTCTTTTTTAAAATGACGTCATTTTTTCCAAACGTAAAACTCGCCCGAATTTTTTCACCTGCCAAAACTTTCGGCAACCAGAATATATCGTCAGGCCACATGGAAGAATAGGGAATATCATCGACTTTAAACCACTTTGGCTTCATTTCTTCACTCTCAACAATCTCGCCATCCCATTTAGAGCAAAAATAGACATGAACGACCTGATTCCAAGATTCGTTATGAGGAAAGGTAAAGGTCAATTCAGCAATTTTTGAAATCTCTTTTACTCGCACACCGATCTCTTCTTGTGTTTCCCGAATAGTAGCCTCCTCAATAGTTTCTCCGCCCGAAACTTTTCCACCCGCTCCGTTGAAACGACCCACTCCAAAGCCTCTTTTCTTCATAGCCAAACATATTTCAGAAATCTCATTTCCCGATCTTTTAATTAGAAAAAGAAGTGTCGCGTCTCTCATAACAAAATTGTAGCACACAGTCTTGGCGGTGTAGTCGGGTTAGGTGCCTGTGGGTACAAGCCGTGTAAGGGTATTTTAGCATCTTTTCGTTCTCGAGATTGAGGTACTCGGGTCGGGGATAAGTAGCCTTGATTATTTAATTTGGTATTGATATATTGTATATGGTCGCGGGGCTTCGCGTCGCGCCCATCAAAAGTCGGTCTGGATTATTCCAGGCCGTTTTTTGTTGTTTCTGTAAATAATTTTAGGCCGTAACCAAGAAGTTTACCCTCCACTCTTCGCAATTTTAGAGCTGTCACGTCACAGTATCTCCAATACTCATTAGGTAATTTTTTATATTCGAAAATATGGTAAATAGCATAACAGTATAGGTCTGCCAGCTGTATTCCAATAGTGTTTTGAGAATCTGAATACAGAAGACGCTCTACAATATTCGGTGTTTGTTGATACCAGATTCCAGTTTTTCCGAAACGCATACCATGATGAAGTCTCTCTAGATTATCCCCAATGAATTTTTTCTCTACCCGACCTTCCCGTGGATCGATAATGACGATTCCGAGTGAATTATTTGTATCCATCAAATGCTTTTGAATTCTTTCCAAGAGAAACATATAGGCTGTGTCATAGGGATTTTGTGCAGGATATTTTTTCCAAAAAAATGACTTATCAATAACGGAGGATACAAGCACTACTGGAATCTTTTTCATTAAATCAGCTAGAGTTTCTTCAAGTAAATTGTATTGCGCTCTATCATGTAACTTTAAAGGTGACTCCTTATCCGGAATGTCTGGATTGGCGTATCTTATGTAATTAGATTTAAATTCGACGTCTTTATCGCCATAAAATTTCCATTTGATTTTCCTCAGATTTTCCTCAATTTTTTGCCGATCCGACTCGTCTATGATGCAAGCTGTCAAAACAAAAAACTCCGAACCGTCTTGGCTTATCGGTGTAGTATCTCCAGATTCATCTATGTAGATTATTTTCATACTATCTTATCCTTAAAGTCTTGGAACGATTCCTCTATTTAAAGCGACAGTCGCCACCACACCAGCAATCGTTATCAAATTAATGACCAGAAAGAGAACTTTTTTTCTAGAAAGAGATTGTTCCGTACCTCCCTTCCTTGTAAAGAAAAGTGAATAAATAGAAACAACAATCGCGATGATGCCGTAAATAGAAACTATTCCCCATAGTAAATTACCTTCGTATCCAGATCCAATATGTAAGTCTCCTCCCTCTACCACCCCTTCAACCCAAAAATAATAGAAGGATGCAAACACCGTCGCCCACCAAACAGGAATAATAATCTGTGCGAGTAGGGCTATCGTAGCGATAGTTTTCAATAGTGAATTGTTCATAACTAAAATTATATCACTTGAGCACTCGGGTCGCTCCGATAAAAAATTTTGGCGGTGATGTCGGGTTAAGTACCCGTGGAGCAAGACCCCATAAGGACATACTAGCATTTTTCGAATTACTAAAATCAGGTACGTGGGTCGGGGTCTGGTTTTTGAAAATGAGAAGTTTGAGGAGAATAATACAGGCGTCTCAAACAACCGAAAATAAGGCTCAACCATATAAGAATAAGACATTTGAGACACTGCCTAGGTATGTGTTTCGGGTGTCTTATTCGTTTGTATTTGTATCCTTTTATCAGCTTGCTGTTCATCAATTTGAAGCACAAAAAGCTCAGCCAACTCTTGGGCTGTCGAGTCAATGATTTTCTCATCATCCGCTTTTCTATGTTTATTAGATTTTTTAGTATCCGGATTATTCATAACAGGGTCAAATTATAACATTGTGCGTAATCATCCAGTACAACCGCTTGATTTATTCCATGAATAGTATACGCTTGTAGTAATTCCTTGAAAAAGGTGAAATAAAAACTCCTCCGTTTAAAGACGGAAAAATGCCTGCAAAGGATGAGAGAGTATTCCTGAAAAGGATTCGGTTTAACTTTCTCGTAATATCTGAGATGCCTGAAAAGGCCAAGCGTGACATCTTCCTGAATAAGGAAATGACAAGGGTATATGCCTGTGAAGGCCCGGGTGTGATCTAGAAACCCATCCGTCCCACAACCAAAAATCTTGGCGTTTTTTGCTATGCAAAAAACCGCAGTAGTAAAATCACTTACTCATGTTAATAAGTTCTAAAATAAAATGCAAAAAGCAAAAATCCAGATCGAGCACATCTCGATCGATCTCCTAAAACCAGCCGAGTATAATCCCCGCAAGTGGGATAGACAGGCGGAGGAACAGTTGAAAGAAAGTATCAGGCGTTACGGTGTTGTTGACCCTCTCCTCGTCAACTCTGCCGAGGAAAGAAAAAATATCGTCATCGGAGGACATTTTCGTCTCTCGGTTATCAAAGGGCTCGGTTTTAAGGAAGTGCCAGTGGTCTATATAAACATCCCCGACATCGAAAAGGAGAAGGAGTTGAATATCCGTCTCAACAAAAATACTGGAGAATTTGACTGGGATATCCTCGCCACATTTGATGAGACCTTTCTCTCAAGTGTCGGCTTCTCCTCAGAAGACCTCGATGATATATTCGCCATTGAAGAAACGCCGGAGCAATTTGATTTGGAAAAAGAACTCAAAAAACTCAACATCACTGAAATCAAGATACAGAAAGGTGACGTCTATGACTTGAATGGATCACGACTAATGTGCGGTGACAGCACTATCGAATCAGATGTACTGAAATTGATGGGAGATGAAAAAGCTGACATGGCGTTTACGGATCCTCCGTATCTTTTAGATTACCTCAAAGGCAAGAAGAAAAAAGGTGACGCTGTGACAGGCTTCGGAAACAAGCGTGATCGCAGATACTTAGAAACGGATGTTCTCCCACCTGACTTCACTGAAAAGTGGATGGCTAATATAGCCAAGATACAGAAGCCAGACTTCTCCATCATCATATTCGAAAATCCAAAGAATCTCCGCATCATCTGGAATGAGCTTGAAAAGCACTGGAAGTACAGAAACACTCTCACATGGCATGTACCCAACAGAATGCAGGGGTTTTCGGCGAAATATAAGTTTTTTAACAAAACTGATATCGCTCTCATTGGTACTGGTGGCACCGTGTCCTTGAATATTAAACCGGAATCTGACGAACTCCTGCAAAATGAATATGAAAATGCAATCTTCGCCACATCAGGTAAGCCACACTGGGAATCGTATGAGAAAGGCAAGAAAATATGCCCAACCGATTTCATCTCTCACACTGCCGCTGACAAAAAATCATCTGGACAGGAAATAATCTTCGGCACGAAGCCTCTTGAACTTCTCATTCCCTATATCAAGGTGCTCACCGAGCGAAATGCTCTCATTATCGAACCATTCGGCGGTAGCGGATCAACCTTGATAGCGGCTACCAAAATGAAACGGCGATGTTACCTCATGGAAAAGAGTCCTGTGTACGCCGAGGTGATTCTCAATCGTTGGTCGAAACTTACCGGCCTCACAGCTAAGAAAATTCATGACTGATACTACATATGACATAACGATCAAGGAACGGCAAGAAAAAGAAAAGCAGACGCTCGTCGGTGTTCTCAAAGAACTGCCAATCATCCAGGCCGCCTGTAAACGTGCAGGAATCTCGCGTGATACCTATTACAGATGGCGCCGCGAAGACAAGATATTCCGCAGAGAAAGCGAAAATGCACTTAATCAAGGCATCGAATTCGTGAGCGATATGAGCGAATCACAACTCATAACACTCATCAAGGATCAGAAAATGCCGGCCATTGCCATGTGGCTCAAACATAACCATCCGCGCTATGGCTCAAAAAATAGGTCATATACCCCCATAGCTTCGAACGAAGAACTAACCCCCGAGGAGGAACAGATGGCGCTTGATGCCCTCAAGCTCGTTTCAGGCAATGTCGTCTCCAACCACAAACATGACTGAAATATCCCCCCAATATTTAGAACGGATCCGGGACAATAAGAGAGTGAGACAACGATTAGCGTTCGAGGATCCGTTTTGGTTTTGCCTCTTGTATTTACGGCATCACTTC
>JBBTTY010000035.1:0-2734 GCA_038063975.1 Patescibacteria group bacterium
TATTTTTCCCATATATACCAATTATATGAGTTGCATTTCAAACAAGAATTTTCAAAACTTGGTTTATGAGATTTATATGGTTTATGTGCAGAAATTGAAGCACGTTGTAATTCACATTACGTCGCGCTTCGAAACTGCACAGTTAAACTTCAGTTCAACCATCAACCAAAATCAATATGAAAAGGTTCCTTCAGTTTCTTCACAGTCTGTTCGTCGCCATGTTTGGCACGAAGTTCTCGTCCTCGGCCGTCGGTGGTATCGTCTCGGTCTCGCCGGTCAAAAACGAGAACAATGAATGCTCGTCGCCCGTTCCAGTCAAAACCAATGTTCCGGTGATCCGCCAGCGCCGGCGGCTCTCGGCAATCATGGACGTCGTCGTTTTGCCGGAAGTGAAGGCCGAAATCATCGGCAAGCACCAGGTTCGTTGCAATGGCAACGGTAGTGGCATCGAAGGCCACTTCAAGGTCTTCGGCCAGATCGGTAGCAATGGTTTCGCTCGCATCCGTCGTTTCGGCGACGCGAGCGATCACCCAGTCATGGTCCGGCTCGTGAGCTGATACCTGAATGGCTAGTCGCTGATTAAAAGATTAAAACCCTCGAAAGAGGTTTGACCAAAATCCGGTTCTGTAAAAGAATGGAAAAAAGTTTTGTCCCCATTTTTCTTAGAAAAGATGGAGAGCCTAGAGGGAGCAGAACCTCAACCGTCCAGCAATGGCGGTTTTATTTTTATCTGGCGAACTCTATGACTCTCGACTCCCGTATGACAGTTATTTTTATTTCCCCCGGATATTTCAGATCTTTTTCGATTTTTTCGGCAATGGTGCGGGCTGTATTGCGAGCTTCGAGGTCTGTAATTTCCTCTGGTTTTACGAATATGCGGATTTCACGGCCGGCTTGGAGGGCGTAGGCTTTTTCAACTCCTTTTTGCGCTGTAGCGATGCCTTCCAAATCCTGCAAACGTTTCAAATAATTTTCTACACTGTCTCGGCGCGCTCCCGGACGCGAACCAGAAATAGCATCGGCCGTTTGGACGATAATCGATTCAACAGTTTCATAGGGATATTCCTCATGATGGGCCTGCATAGCCTTTATAATTTCTTCAGAAGCACCAAATTTTTGCAATATCCTCCTACCGATTTCCACATGAGTGCCTGTCACTTCATGGTCCAAAGCTTTGCCTATATCGTGAACTAAAGCGCCGGCCTTTGTCACAGTCACATTTGCACCAATTTCTTCTGCTATCATGCCTGCGATATGAGCCATTTCAATCGAATGGGCGAGGACATTTTGGCCGTATGAAGTACGAAAATGGAGCCTACCGAGAATGGACACAATTCGCGGATCTAAGTTGAGCACACCACATTCAAAAGCCGCCTGCTCGCCTTTTTCTTTTATAATTTTATTTATGTCTTCTCTGGCTTTCTCTACCAGCTTCTCTATTTTTGCAGGCTGGATGCGACCGTCGGCGATGAGGGCTTCTAGAGCCATACGGGCAATCTGTCTGCGGACAGGATCAAAAGAGGAAAGGGTAATGGATCCTGGTGTGTCGTCAATAATAACTTCGACGCCCGTCATACGCTCAAAACTCTTTATATTGCGCCCTTCTTTGCCTATAATTTTACCTTTTACTTCTTCGGAAGCGATAGGCACGGAGGTTGAAAAGACGTCGGCGGTGACGGAATTGCCGAGACGCTGAATGGCGGTGGAGATGATATCTTTGGCCCGGGCTTCTATTTTTTCTTCATTCGAAGTTTCCAGTTTTCTCATGCGGGCGACCAGATCTTCACCATAGTTTTTTTCTATGGTCATTTCCATTTCCTCTTTTGCTTCTGCTTTTGTCATGCGCACAGTTTTTTCGAGTATCTCATTCCTCTCAACCAAGAGTTTGTCAGCTTTTTCCTTTATTTCCTTTATTTCGATTATTTTTGTTTTCAGACTCTCTACTTCGGCGTCTATGTCAGATTGGCGTTTGTCCAAAATGTCTTCTTTTTTGACGACTCGTTCCTCGGTTGCTTTCAATTTCTCCTCTCTTTCCTTGGCTTCTTGACGCAACTCTTTCATAGTTTCGGCCGCTCTCTCCTCGGCATCCAGGAGGATTTTTCTGGCTTCTTCTTCGGCGCATACCTCCATTTTCTTTATCTCAAGTTCCATCGAACCGCGCTTGCCGAGGGAAATGATCAGTCGCAAGTAGTATCCGAGGGAAATACCTACGAGGCCTGCGACAGCCGCGATGAGGGCAACAATTTTAAGTGACATGATTGTAAACCAGCTTTCTACCTTTTAGATCTGTATGAAGATTTTATATTCTGAAAGATTTAAAGTTTTTTGGGAATGTATCGCAGTATTCATGCAAAACGATAGAGCAGTCGGCCGGGAATTTAAAAGTAATAACAGTTTGATAGTACAAAATAAGGAAAGATTTGTAAAGCGGTAGTGAAGCGAAAAAAAGTCTGTCTCTCGAAAATGCACGTAAATTTTCTTGCTAGAAAATTTACTAAGCTCGGACACCGTCGCGTCCTCGGTTCCATTTTCTCGATCCAGACTCTCTTTCGCTTCCATACAAGTACAAAACCGCCCTCTAAGGTGCGGTTTATCTGTACTACCTTGTTAATTCAGTTGAAATTCAACTGAGATAGTTTGCTTTGTCCACCATCGACCGAAATAATTATATCAAAAACAAACCCGCAGAGCACTTGCGTGATGCGGGTCGAAATTTGCCTGAGTCATGTGGTCG
>JBBTTY010000035.1:2744-24900 GCA_038063975.1 Patescibacteria group bacterium
TGTGCTAGGCGGGTATAGGATATTTCCGCAACATTTCTTTATAGCACTCCCTCATATAAGATTCCCTTTTGGGATTGTAGGGAAACTTGTTTCTGGTATCGCGAGGTTGACCGGGCAAGTATTGGGCTCTACTTGGTGAACCCACGCAAACGATTTTTCCATTCTCTACAACTGGCATAAGATGCCGAGAGTCTGCTTTTAACAAAGCTTCTGAAGGTAATTCAGATTTGATTTCTAGGTTCACTGCATTGTTACGTGGAGGAACTATCCGTCCACATTTATCGCACTTGGAACTCATCATATATCACCTCACTGGTTGAATGTTTCCTGAACAGGGTTTGTAATGATACTACCGAAGGAATAAGAAAAAGCAACCCTCTACTAACCAGCTACTTCTGACTCGGCGAGATTTTGTCTATAATGCCGTATTTTTTGGCTTCTTCAGCGTCGAGGAAAAAGTCACGGTCTACGTCTTTTTCAATTTGAGATAGAGGCTTGCCCGTGTTGTCAGAAAGGATTTTATTTATTCTCTCGCGCGTTTTCAAAATATGCTTTGCTGTGATGGCGATATCCGCAGCTTGACCCTCCACTCCGCCGAGAGGTTGATGAATCATCACTTCAGCATTCGGCAGGGCATAACGTTTACCTTTTTCTCCAGCTGACAAAATAACCGCTCCCATAGACGCGGCGATACCCACACAGACGGTAGAAACTTTATTTTTTATATGATTCATCGTGTCTATGATGGCCAGTCCTGCTGTGACCGATCCGCCAGGAGAATTCACATATAGAGAAATCTCTTTCTTTGAATCTTCGGATTGAAGGAAGAGGAGTTGAGCGATAACCGTATTTGCCACATGATCGTCAATGACACCAGAAAGAAAAATAATATTTTCCTTTAGCAGGCGCGAATAGATATCATAAGCACGTTCGCCAAGACTGGTCTTTTCTATGACTGTCGGGATCAAGATTGACATGGCGAAAGAATAACGGAAAAAATACGATAATGCAAATTGACTAACCTCACATACATCTTGCACTCATTAATCACATGGGCGCTCGATTATTCGGGTGCCTTTTTAGATATCGTTTTTTAAATCTTGACATGATATATATCTGGTATATATTGTCCACATGACCACAAAAACAATATTTAATATGGACATATCGTTAAAAACTGCCGCTATGAAGAAAGCCCGTGCCGAAGGGCTCACTTTAAGTGCGGTTTTGAATCTAATTTTGAAAGCGTTTGTAAAAAATGAACTTCAAATTGGGGCTTTTGAAAAAAGCATAATTATTGCTAAAGAAGATATAAAACGTGGAAGGGTTATATCTCAAGAAGATTTATTCAAAAAGCTCGGTATATAAGTAAATTTAAATGAAGGTTTTCTATACACAAACAGCGGCAAAACAACTTGAAAACCTTTCAAACGAAAATCAAAAACGAATTTCCAAGAAAATGCGTTTCTTTATATCTCAATCAGATCCACTAAAATTTGCAAAACATCTAATAGGTTATGATTTATGGAGTTTTCGAATTGGAGACTACAGACTCATATTTGAAACCGAGAATGGTTCAATTAGAATTCTTTTTATTGAGTGGAGAGATAAGATATATAAAAAATTATAATGTTACACATATGAGGTTACACAGATTTTATACGCCTTTAAATATAGAAGAAAAAAAAGTCAATTCTCTCCCCGATTTGTCAATTATTCATCAGATTGAAAATGTTTTGAGGTTGAAATACGGTGATCGAGTTATATTTTTCAATGGTAATGGATTAGATTTTGAATCGGAAATTGTTTCTCTGGGTAAAAATAAAATAATGTTTCGTGTTGTTGATACAAAAATTCTGAAATCCCACTCCTCTTTAAAATTATCTCTGGCTTTCTCTCTCATAAAAAAAGACAATATAGAATGGATAATACAAAAATGCACCGAACTCGGCGTGTCGGAGTTCATTCCTCTGATATCGGAGAGAAGTGAGAAGAGAGGATTCAATATAAAACGTGCGAAAAAGATTGCAATCGAAGCTTGCGAGCAATCGGGCAGGGGAGATGTGCCGATAATTAATGAACCTCGGATGCTCACAGAATTTTTGGATGCCGAAAAAAGAAAAGTAATTGTTTTTCATACAGAGAGCGGAGGTTTTAGAAAGGAAAATTTTGGAAAAATAAAAACATCCGAGTCATTGAAACTCGTCGTATGTATCGGTCCCGAAGGTGGCTGGTCGGAAAAAGAAATTTCAATGTTCAGGGAAAAAGGCCCACTCATTACCACCTTAGACACGCCAATTCTCCGAGCTGAAACGGCTGCCATTGCAGTTGCCACTTTGTTGTTGATCGAATAAAAAACCAAAGCACAAGCTAATCGAGAACCTCCGCAGGGAAGGATTTGTCATAGGTCTGTCCTTGACAAATCCGACCCGAGGACTGTTCGAGAGTAACTTGTGCTTTGGTTTTTTATTTCTGTTTCTCCAGAAATTCAAACACCGCCTGATTTTCGAATATATGGGCAAAATACATACGGGCGCGGTTTTCATCTATATCCTTGTGATGCTCTTTTGCATGTTTTATTTCCTCTTCGACTTTTATCATATCAGGTACGATTTTTTCTTGCCGAGCTATATGAGAGAGAGCCAGATCCAGTTTCACTCTCTGCAAAGCTTGCGGGCGCCATTCTACTTTCATTTCTTCTTCTGATTTTTTGAGATGTTTCAGATATTCTTCGAATTTCAGTCCCATGCGCTCTATGTCGTGTTTCATCTGTTCAATCATCCGAGCCAGTTCAGAATCAGCGAGAACGGCTGGCACGACGACATTGATATTTTTTGTCAAAACATCTATCAGTTCTAGACGCTTTTTTTCCTTTGCCCGATATTCTTTTTCCTTGATCAAATTTTCTTTTGTCACCTCAGGCGTTTTTTCTTTGGCTTTTATTAATTCTTCCTCGGTTACGATTGGCAGATCAATAGGTTTGCTATTCTCTTCCACAGCAATTTTTTTGTAATCAAATCTTTCGATTCTCGGCACTACCGCAGTGATGATTGTAAATTCCAGAGGATTACCGACCGCTATTTTTGTTATGGAAACTTTTGGCAAACCTATCGCATCTATTTTTTCCGCTCGCAGAATATGACTATATGCATGAGATATTGCATATTCAGCCGCTTCATAGAGAAGCGTTGTTTCACCGATTTTTTCTCTTACAATCTTTTCCGGCACAGAGCCTTTTCTGAAACCGTCCAGAGTAAAATTTTTCCGGATATTTTCTAGGGTAGTTTTTATCGCTTCATCGAATTCTTTGGCTTCGATAGAACTCTTTATCTCGACTTCTCCTGATTCAAGCATCTCTTTTTCTATCTACCGTAAACTCGCTTCAGCATCTGAAAAATCAATTTCCGAAACGCCACCTGCGGTCAAATCATTCTCTATAGCACTGATTTCATCAGAATCAGAGACTGGCGCTACTTCTTGCGATTTCGTTGCACCATCTGTAGATTTATCGCTCACCGAGAGCTTGCCACCCCAGATGTAGAAAGCGCCGAGCAAAAGAACGATGATAATAATGATTATTCCTATGAGAGGACCAAAAGATTTCTTTGGCTCTGTGCTAGGGATCTGGTTTTCCATGGTATCCATAAATTATAATTTAATTTTATTAATTTGAGTCTTTAGTCGATGTTGCTGATCTCTTTACGCTCGCTTGCAGTCCTTTCATAGCCGGTAGAACGTTTGATAGGCTGTTATGAGCATCTTTTAATGCATCTTGCGCTGATCTCACTGCGACTTTCACAGTATCGAGAGATGAACGAGGATCTTCTGTTGAAACAGTCACATTTGCTATGGCACCGATAGATGTTTCCGCCGTTGTCAATTTTGTGATTGCTCCTGCCAGTAGAGCTCTAGCTTCTGTGGTATTGGCCCCCTGACTCTCCAATTTTGTCAGACGGGTTTCGATTTTCGCTTGAATTTCTCGGAAACGATCTAATTGTTGAGTCAATCTGTCGGTTGATTTTTTTATCGAATCAGCAATGTGTTCCGTGGCTTTTGCCTTTGCTTCGACCCGCATTTCTATTTTTTTATCAGTCCGTTTTGTCTCGAGTTCCTGTTTACGGCTTTCTATTTCCGATTTGATGTCTTGTTTCTTGGCTTTGATCTCGTCCTTTGCTTCAACACGCATATTTTTTACCTGTGCGCGGATAGGTATCTTGATCGTTTTGCCGTCAGAAGTTCGCGCTGTGGCTTCTATAGTGACTTCTTCGGCGTACGCATTTGAAGTTACGATGGTCAAAATAAACACAGCGATTGCAGTGAATACTTTTATCATTTGCTTTTTTTTCATTTAATTTTTTATTGATAGAGGACGTGCATTACTCATAATATAATTCACAATCTTTGTCGCCGTACTCTATTGATATCATTATACCCCAAGTTTCGATCTCTCGTCTTTTGCACCATTGCCGCCTATTGGTCGAATATCTATTTTCCAGCCGGTAAGCTTTGCCGCCAGACGCACATTCTGACCGCCTTTTCCGATGGCGAGAGACTGTTCGGATTCGCTTACTTCTACTGTGGCGACTTTGTTTAGCTCATCGAGAGTGATATTGGCGATTTTTGCGGGCGACAATGCTTCGCTGATGAATTTTTTCGTGTCAGCAGACCATTCTATGATGTCTATTTTTTCTCCGCCGAGTTCGGAAGTTACGGTCGAAACACGCACGCCGCGTTGACCCACGAGGGAACCGATAGGGTCAATATGAGAGTCGTTTGAAACGACGGCGATTTTTGATCTCGAACCGGCTTCGCGGGCCACCGCTTTTATTTCCACTGTTTTATTTGCAATTTCTGGAGCTTCAATCTCAAATAGTTTCTCGAGGAATTTCGGATGTGAACGGGAGAGCTTTAAAAATACGCCTCTCGGAGACTCCTCGACGCGAAACAGATATCCGCGGATTCTCTCTCCTTGTTTATAATGTTCGCTACGAATTTGTTCCTCAAAAGGCAGGATGCCGACAGCTCGGCCCATGTCTATGTATATGACGCCACGTTCAATTCTCTGAACTGTACCCGATATGATATCTCCTTCACGCTTGCCGTATTCACTTAAAACCGATACTTTTTCGGCCTCGCGGATCTTTTGGATGATAACCTGTTTGGCTGTTTGGGCGGCAATACGACCAAAATCATCCTTTGGTTCTAGAGGGAAAAGCATTTCTTCATCGAGTTCCACGCCCTTTTTGATTTTTCGTGCGTCGTCAATCCAGATGTGATGTTCCGGGTTGTATCTCACTCTCTCGTCTTCCGGTGGAAGCTCTGGCAGTTCTTCATCCTCTGACACATTTATAACTTTTGTATCATCGACGGCGATTTTAACTTGGAAAAATTCAGTGGCACCGGTGTTGACGTTAAACGTGGCACGGATAATCTGACCGCGTTTGCCGTATTCCTTTTTATAAGCTGTGGCCAGAGCCATCTCTATGGCTTCTATGATTTTTTCACGCGGAATGCCACGTTCTTCTTCAAGCTGACCGAGAACCGAATGTATAACTTTTAGATCAAACATATGTTTATTTTACTAGGCAGCGGCGAATGTGTTCGAGAAGGGGCTTGCGAGCCTGACGAGGCGAGCACGAGGAATTTTTCAGTAGAAAAATATCCGTACCCTTCGAGAACATGTTTGCCGCTGCCGGTCTTGTAAGAAAGAAAGTCCGCCCCCGCGGGCGAACTTCTGTAACTGACATATATTTATATTATATCCACGGGTGTATTTTGTCAATTTTGATATACTTAAGATAATGAAAATGTATTTTTTGAGAGGGTTAATACTGTCAATAACATTGTCGGTTTACGGTATTGTTTTTGCTCAAGCGCAAGAAATAAGATATTGTCCAAGTTATGGTCAAGAGTTGGTCAAGGTGAATCTCGATTTGCCGGCGGACACTATTCTCGCTGGAGTAGATGTTTCGATTGGAGCAGAAATCAAAAATGTTTCTGGTCTGCCTCTGTCAGGGGGTTCTCTCTTTGCACGACTTATCGGAAAATCCGGAAATATTTTTATCCGATTATTTCCGGCGACTGATATTGTGTTGAAAGTAGCAGAGACCAAAAAAATAATTTTTTTATTTCTACTTCCAGAGGGTTTGCCGAAGGGTGTTTATACGCTCGATGTTTCATATGTGCCAAATGAGGCTTACAATATCGAAAATCCCGATCTTTCTATATATGAAAAGAGTGGAGCGAATACAGACAGCGTTCTAATAAATATAGAGAATTTTAAGCCGAAACCTATTGTTTATTTCGATACAAAAAGTATAAAAGTTGATGGTGTAGACGGTAATTCTGTAGAAACGTCGATTGATCTCGTCAATACATCATCGACGGCAGTTTCTGTGCCTGTCGTGTGGAGGGATTATTTTTGGAATGCGGTGAGTGACGAAACTCTCGTCGGAACATTTGTTGAACTAGTCGAAATACAGAGTTCTTCTCGAATCACTGTGCGTCATCCGAGGAGTAACATCACTCACTCATCATATACTCTCATTGCGGAGACTGAATTCAACGGAATGAAATCAATCGCCGTATCGAGATGGAAGAGTGATAAAAAAGAAACACTTGTTAATTTCTCGGGTATTGCGAAAATTGAAGGAACATCTTCTCTCATAGCGTATGGCTGTGTGCAAAATAACTCTTCAGACAATATCAAAGATGAAAAGCTCTCAGTATTGGTGGGAGAGGATCGAGGTTTATTCACGATAGTACCGGGGAATACATTTGAATTCTCAAGAGATATTGTCAAAAAAGATACAGAGTACTTGCTTTCGGTTGATGTTATTTCCGCGACAGGTGATGTGCAGAGTGGTTCCAAGAAAATTTTCTCATGTGATCTCCTTGAGAGTTGTGATGATATGAGTTCAGTGTGGAGGGATATGGATCTCATCTTTGCCATAACCATGTTTGCCGCGGGAGTGGGAGGACTCATTACTCTCTTGTATTGCAGGAAAAAAAAGTCTAAATCCGCTATAAATTAAACTCTATGAGAAAAATTATACTTTCAACCCTAGTGCTGTTTCTGATCATTTTCATAGACACAGTAGCTATAAATCCCCAAAAAACATACGCTGAAACATGTCCAAATCAAATTCCAGTACAAGAATGTGCATGGATAGACGTGTCAAATTTATCACCAGCGGGAAAAGGTTATAATTATTATAATGACCCATATTCAACAGTAATTCCCGATCGTTTATGTGAGCAGAGTGATTATAATAATTATACCGGTGATGCAGTCCTCGGAGAATGGGCAAGTCTTGGTGGTGGCAATTATTACCTTCTCTGGGATGGCACTAAATGGTATGGTCAGGGCGCCACTGGCAGTAAATGGCTCTCACGAATTTATTGTGCTCGAACAAAACGAACAAGGCCTACTATTTCTTGGGGTCCAGGTGGTGCGGGAGGAAATTCTGATATAGTGACGATTGATTCGGGAGCGGCTTATAGAATAGAGGCGACAGGTAGCGATGCGGATGGAGATCTTTTTTACGTAAGTGTATATAGAGACGATGTAGAATTCGCCCTTGGAGGAAATGAAACTAATAAAACCACTTTTACAAGTGGCAATAATATACCGGCAGGTCTAGATATTGGTCCTAAAACTGTGACCTATAGAGCATCTGCGACTGATAGTGGGGGACGATCCACATGGACGACATCATCAAAGGTAGTGACAATAAATGCTCCTGCCACACCCAGTGGAGTAACGCCCAGTGGAGTAACGCCTCCGGTCAACAAAAATCCCGCTGGCACTTTTGAAGCTACGTGTACGTCTCTTTTCGGCAGAGTAGTTGATCCGGATACGTCAAATGAAAGCGTTGCTCTCGGCTTTTATCTATCAGGAAATCCCAACAACATATGGGTGGCTGGAGCTGAAACATACGGTTCGGGAAATTACTTTATTTCAACACCGACTGCTTTAAAAGATGGTACAAATAAAACGATTTACGCATTTGCGCAGGATACGAGCGGTTCCGGATCTATAAATATCGGGCAGGCGACAATAAATTGTCCGACTCCCACTGTAATCACTACCGCAGCACCGACCGGAACTATTGGTGTCATGCCGGCAAACTTGCCGGCGGGAGGTGGAAACGTGACTATAAGTTGGTTGATATCCGGAATGGCTGTCAATGCCAAATGTATTGCCTCGAGTGCTTGGTCTGGAAATAAAGATCCGACAGGTCAAGAAATAAAAAATATTACGGCAGATTCAACTTTTACTCTCAGTTGTACCAATAGTGGTGGTACTTTGATTAAAAGTGCATCTGTAACGGTGGCCGCTATTACAAATACCAATACAAACACTAATATAACTACAAATACCAATACAAACACTAATATAACTACAAATACAAATACAAACACTTTATCGAACGGAATCACCTATAATTCTATTCCATCGAGTGTTATAACTGGTCAATCATTTACGGTGTCGGTGACTAATAGTGGAACGAAAACATGGGGACCTGGTCATGAACTTGCTATTAGACCAAGCGGTGGTGGCGCGCCTGTTGTTTTAGGGAGACTTGATACAACAGTGCCAAATGGACAAAAAAATGTCTCTATGATTGCACCAGTGGCAGGAAGCTATATCGTTCGTGCTCTCGAACAGGGCTTGGAAGATTTTGGAGATAGTAAACCTCTTACAGTCACAATGGCACAAGTTGTAAATCCACCGATTGTAAATACAAACATCGGAGGTGCTTGTACGGCGACGTGGAATAATACAGATCTTCCTTCCGGTTACGTTTGTTATTCTGGTTTAGGTGATTTATCCAATATAGGTGTGATGCCTGCAAGTGGTTCTAAACAAGTGCCGGTTAACACAGCACCTTATTCCTACCCCTGTTATCCTTCATCAAGTACCCCACAAATATGGCGTACGTTCGTTGTGCATTCTTGTCCTGTTACCACTACCACTACCGTTATTACAAACACAAACACGGGAGGTGGTAATTCTTGTGTAATTGGAGGTGCTACTCTCACAACAAATACAATAAATATCCCTGGTGGTACAAATCTAGGAGTTACTCTCTCATGGCCATCTACATGTAGTTTTGTGCCGACATGGGAAAGTAGGCCAGTCGGTTCTCCACACACTGTAAATATCGCTGGAACAGGAGGTCCAGTTGGCGTATTAACATGCGGATCTCAAGCTCCTATAAACGTATCAGCACCATGCCCTTCTTCTGTTCCCATAGTAATACCTAATTTTACCGTAAACGCATCTTCACCTGTGAAAATGCAGACGGTACCTACGGTTGGAGGTACGTCTATGCCGGCTACCATATCGATTGGCCCTGTAAGCGGTTTCGCGAGTCCTATAACTATAACCGCTACACCACCAGCTGGATTTGGCGTATTCCAAAAGAAAGAATATTCATGGAACGGTGGTGCGTTTACGGTTCTACCTAGTTTTACAATCATAAAAGGTATTAATGGTTATTCCCCAACAACCCTCGTTTTACGGGTCTCTGGTGGAACAGTATCATCAGGGGATTACCTCATGAGTTTGGGTGCTGTTAGTGGAACATTGATTAAACCACCAGCCACTTATATTTTGCGTGTAAACAAAACGGACACAGTATTCAATGAAGAATAATAATGAAAAATAAATTTATAAAATCCTTTCTGGCTCTCATTTTCTGTTTTTCCGCTTTACCTTTTGTTGCTTTGGCTGCTTCTATTACAGTCACCAGTCCAAATGGTGGTGAAACTATTCAAATAGGCTCAAATTATACGATTAAATGGTCATCACAGGGTTTGCCTTCAGGTGAATATCTACACATTATGCTCGCAGATGCCAATGGTAACGGTCTCACATATATCAAACCTTGGCTTCCTGCGTATATAAATGAATATGTATGGACGGTGGCAGACATCTATCCATCAATGGTTGGAGGTAATTATAAAATAAAAATACAGACAGCTTCTGGTTCTGTCCAAGATGTGAGTGACGGAACGTTTAAAGTTACGGCGGCTTCGCCTGGTGTCAGTAATATGTCTGGTTGGGCCTGGTCATCAAACATAGGTTGGATCAGTTTTAATTGTACAAATACGGATACTTGTAAAAATAAGGGTGGTATAGATTACGGTGTAAATAAAAATGCCGATAATACCCTTACCGGTTATGCTTGGTCACCGAACATCGGTTGGATTCAATTCGGTGGTTTTTCTACAAAAGATTTTCCAACCGGTGATGGTACACAGGGAGTAAATGTTGATATAAACGGCAACAATCCAAAAGGTTGGATACGAGCTATATCTCAAAATGGTAATGGTTGGGATGGTTGGGATGGTTGGATTTCTCTCTCTGGTGCAAATTATAAAGTACGTATTGATGATGGGGTTCATTTTACCGGTCATGCTTGGGGTGATTCTGTTATAGGTTGGATGCTCTTTGATGTTCAATCAACTGGTATATGTTCGGATTGTGGGGTAAAAATCGGTGCCGCTACACCTATTGCGAGTGTTGATCTAGACGTGAGAGATAGTACTGGTAGTACTCTGATTGGTCGTAACAATGTTGCGTATAACACCACTCCGACTTTTGTCTGGACGTTGAATAATTTACCTGCTGGAACGACATGTTCTGTCTCTAAAACATCTAGCGGTGGCACAAACTTTAGTCAATCAAATATAACTTCATCAGGTCAAATTGGAGGATCGCCATTAGTTGACTCAACTTACACATACAAAATTAGTTGTAATGATAGTAGTTCAAAGAATACGACATCGTTTACGGTTTTACCGGCACCAGCTGATTTTTCTATCAGTATTGATGGTGGGTCTATCACACCTATTCAGTTTTTGAATTCAGGTCAGGCAGATTCCGTTGAAAAAGTATTTCGCATAATTCCATCTAATTTTTCTAGTCCTGTTACGATTACTATAGATAGTGTCAATCCTGCTGTATCACCTCCAACAGTCTTTAGTTATTGTTTATCACTTACTTCTTGTACACCATGGACAAACAATCCATCTGTAACCATACAGCCTAGTTCAGGTGCAATATTCAGAGTTCGTGTTTCCAAGAAATTACCAACTACGCCGACTTATGACATAACCATCAAAGGTGAAGGTGGTGGAATTACAAAATACGCCGTATTTCAACTCACACCGACTATAATTGATCCGAAGTATGAGGAAATTTGATGTATAATTATGATTACAATGGATAAAACACGATTGGTCATAGCGATTGTTATATTAATTGTTCTAGGACTTCTGACATATTTTTTTATTTTTAATAAAGGAATGATAAATAAAAATGGGGAAATTCCGCAGAGGGTTTTTTCAAAAGAAGAATTGAATGATGCTTTAGAGAGATTAACCGCATCTAGTACAATCAGTATTATTTCACCAGAAGTAGAAAAAACTGCTTTAGAGAAATTAACAGCACCAATTAAATAACAAATAATTATGAAAAAATATTTTTTTCTCTCTATTTTTCTCTTCACCCTATCATTTCCTTTTAATATAAACGCAGAGCTATGGTCAAATCCTAAAGCAACTCCTCCTGGTGACAATATTTCAACCCCAATTAACGTTTCAAATGTTGCTCAAACAAAAGTTGGCGGTCTCACTTTGAATAGTGCTGGTGCAACATATGGCCTGCTCGTTCCATTCGGCAAAGTTGGAATTGGAACACTTACTCCCGGTGGTCTATTTGACGTTTTCGGTTCATCGGGTGTAGCCTTTACAGTTCTCTCTAGTGGCAAAGTCGGCATCGGGACAGCGAGTCCGGCTTCTCGACTATCAGTATTGGGTGGAGTTCAAGTGGGAGATGATACAGAAGCCTGTACTGTGGCCAAATACGGTACTATGAAATGGTCAAATCAATCTGGAACATATAGATTGGAAGTTTGTGGTAGTACGACTTCTGGGGGAGTTACTGGTCCTGGATGGATAGCAGTGGCAGGTAGTGGTGGTACGGGAGGTTCCGGTTCTGGTACAGTTCCTGTTGGTCAGGCTATGGGGTACGCGGAGGCTATTCAGGGTTCAAAGTACGAACCCTATCCTATTGGTAGTTCTGGCGTTTACGATTGTCAAGGTATAAATGTTCCAGCATGGTGTGAATATGATAAGGCGAATATTGTTGGTAATACAGTAGGCGATGGAGGTATCTGGTACGGTTGTGGTACCGGATATACTGTTGTTAATAAGAAAAATTTTCAAATACAATATGAATACGATTATATGTCTACTGTGACTCATTTCATTATTGTTTGTTCTCGTAATACTGCTTCCATAGGTGCCTCATGTTCTGCTGTAGCGGGATGTCCATCCAATGTAGATGGCGCGCAATGCAGTTCTTTCACAAGACAATATTCAGCCGATGCTGCTGTAGGTAATCCAGATTATCAATACCCGCGATGTTCCTCATTCAGAACCATCTCTACCTGTACCAATGGCACATGGTCGCCAACTCCCGCAGTATCTCCTACTTGCACATATGGTCCTCCTCCCGCTCCACCAGCTTGTAACGAAAGTTCGCCAGATTGGCCAGATTGTTAAAAATGGTTAAATTATGAAACGAAATACATTAAAATTTCTTGTTATTGTAGTATTCTTTGCTGGTTCACTATCGACTTATGCATGGAACCCCCCGAGTCAGAGTCCGACTGGTGCTAATTCATCCGGTCCGATTACAACATCTTCGGTTACTCAAACAAAATTAGGTGGACTTATTTTAAACAGCGGTGGTGCAACCGACGGTTTGTTTATTGCCAAAGGAAATGTCGGTTTTGGAATACTCACACCATCTAATCCGTTCGAAATATGGAATACGACTACACCATGCATTTCTGGATGTAATACATCCACGGGAAGGTGGATATATTCGGGTATACATAGCGGTGGTTATCGGTTTTCTCCTTCTGTTGATGGTTTGATAACACAATTATGGATGTTTGTTTCCAATACCAGTGAGGTTTTTTATTTGAGACTTATTGATGTATCAACTGGAGCGATTTTGGCAAGTAAAAATTTAACTTCCTCACAACCTTTTACCTGGATATCGGCAGATATCACACCCGTAAATGTTTTGGCTGGCAGAGAGTATATTGTGGCAGTTGGAGGAAATGAAATAACTGCTACAAATCCACCTTTTACGAATAATAAATCTTTTCCATTTTCAATACAGGATAGCGGTATTACTATAACGCAGAGCGTATATTCACTCGCAAAAGACACTTCAGTTTTTTCTTCTGGTTCTTATGAATATGGTTTTGGATTAGTAGACGTAACTTTTTCGAAAATTACATTTACTGTAAAGAGTAGTGGTTTGGTTGGTATTGGTACACGAACCCCGACCTCAAAACTTTCCATTGTTGGAGGAATTCAACCCGGTGATGTTCCTGATTCCGAATGTGTATCAAATACAGCTGGTACTGTGAGGTGGCATTCAAATTTGCTCAGCGTCTGTAATGGTTCTGCATGGATCTCTTTTTAGCTATATAATATAGAGGATTAAATCCTGCTATGTACATCGAAGAAAATCAGCTAAAAAGTTTCATAGCCGATTCCGGGCTCGTTTCAAAGAGCGACATTGATTCTGCTACCTTGGAAGCTGGAGCAAAAAAAACCAATCTCGGAGAGATTTTGGTAAATCACGGAAAATTATCCGAAGATGATTTGCGCAAGATCCAAGCCTACATTTTGGGAATTCCTTTTGTTGATTTGAGGAATCAAAAGATAGATTTTGAAGTTCTCTCTCTCATTCCCGAACCGATTGCTAGAAATCACAATATTGTCGCTTTCAAAAAAACTGAGGATTCTCTCGAAGTCGCCATGCTCGATACAGACGACTTGTCGGCTATCGATTTCGTAAAGAAGAAAGTTAATCTAAAAATTTTACCTAGACTCTCTGATACAGATTCCATCAAGTCGGTTTTGGTTCAATATCAAAAGAGTTTGAAAGCCGAATTTGGCGATCTCATAAAAAAAGAAACTGATACCCTGAAAACTCTTTCTCAGGAACTTCGTGGCGAGGGTTCCGATGGAGACCTAAAAAAAATGGCCGAAGATTTGCCGGTTATTCGCATTGTAGACACACTTCTAAAGCACGCCATTATTCAAGGCGCTTCCGATATACATATAGAACCACTTGAAAAAGAATTACTGGTTCGTTATCGCATAGATGGCCTACTCCACGATGCTATGGTTTTGCCAAAAGAAGCCGAGATGTCTATTACAGCACGCATAAAAGTACTCTCCAATTTGAAACTCGACGAAAAACGATTACCCCAAGACGGTAGATTCAAAGTAGAAATGAATAGTGAAAAAGTTTCTTTGCGTGTTTCCATATTGCCTACATTTTATGGCGAAAAAACTGTTATGAGACTCCTGCGCGAGAGTGTTTCTGGTTTTACTCTCGAATATTTAGGCTTTCATGGAGAAGCGTTGGAACATATTCATGCGGCGACAAGACTTGCCACTGGCATGATTCTGGCTACGGGTCCGACAGGCTCTGGAAAATCCACAACCCTCTATACAATTCTCGATATTTTGAATCAGCCTGATGTAAATATTTCTACAGTAGAAGACCCTGTTGAATATCAAATGCCCAGGGTCAATCAAACCCAGGTTCGTCCCGACATAGGATTCACGTTTGCTACGGGATTGCGTTCTCTTGTTCGTCAAGATCCGGACATAATCATGGTCGGAGAAATTCGAGACAACGAAACCGCATCTCTGGCTATAAATGCCGCTCTCACGGGACATCTCGTGCTTTCAACTATTCACACAAACAGTGCAGCGGGAGCAATTCCTCGTCTCATGGACATGAAAATCGAGCCGTTTCTTCTCGCCTCTACACTTTCAGTTGTCATCGGCCAACGCCTTGTGCGAAAACTGGCTGATGCAAAAGATCGAAAAGCTCTCACCAAGTTAGAGTTAATGGCTCTAGGTAAAATTGTTGATCTCGATCGTATGCTCTCGCTTCTGCGCAATGAAAAAGTAATCGGTCCTGCTGATGGATGGGATAAAGTAATGTTTGGGTCGCCGAGAGTTTCAGAAGGCGATGACGGTTACAAAAGCCGTATAGGTATGCACGAGGTTTTTAAAGTGTCTTCGGCTATAAAGGAATTGGTAATAAAAAATGCTACATCGGAAGCCATAGAGATCCAAGCAAAAAAAGAGGGTATGATAACCATGCTTGAAGATGGTATTTTTAAAGCGGCACAAGGATTGACCACCATAGAAGAAGTTTTGAGAGTGGTTTCAGAATAAAAAATAGAAAAAGCGAAAGGAAGTCTGCTCGCTCAGCACGACGTTCTCGCCTGCTGGCGAGCCGTCTCATTCTCGGCCTCACGGCCTCCGAAAGTCTTCGCTCGCAGACCTCCTTTCGCTTTTTTGGCCAAATAGAGCCGTATTACAGTAATGATATGTATTCTGGTCAACACCTTGGAATCACAGAGTGCTCCGAACAGCGACGAAAAATAGGATGATGAAAAAAATACTGGAGAATCCAAAAAAGGAAGTAATCACATCGTACATAGGACTTTTGAAGCACGGGAATGGGGAGAAATTAAAAGCGATGATTTTAGAAAAATGGTAAAATTATGCCAATGCTTTTCGCTTATAAAGCGGTAAAAAAAGACGGTACGCATTACGATGGCATTCTGGATGCTGTTGATAAGTTTGCTGTTTACAAGGAACTGCATGGCCAAGGAGGTATAGTCTTGGAGGTAAAAGAAAAAGGAACGAGAAGCGTTCTAAAAAGTCTGCTGTCGATTTCTTTTGGTGGAGCTCGCATGGCAGATCGCATTATGTTCGCCAAAAATCTCTCGGCTATGCTCCACGCAGGACTGCCTCTAGCTCGAGCTCTCTCTGTGCTAGAGCGTCAAATGTCGAGCAAAACATGGGCGATTATATTTAAAAAATTGATTGATGATTTGTCTAGAGGAGTCAGTCTGTCGGTTTCCCTAGCTTCTTTTCCAAAAACATTTTCAACACTTTTCATATCTATGGTAGGGGCGGGTGAAGAATCCGGTAGCCTAGTACAGTCGCTTGGTATCGTGGGTGAAGAACTGGAGAAATCATACGAACTGCGAAAAAAAGTGCGCGGGGCCATGATATATCCATGCATTATACTTTGTGTCATGATTGCTATAGCAATATTGATGCTCGTTTATATTATTCCCAAATTAACCCTCACTTTCAAAGAATTTAATACAGAATTACCTCTCTCAACCCGCGCCATTATTTCGACGAGCGATTTCTTTGCTCATTATTATGTTTTTATAATTGCTGGAATATTGGCCATCTTTGCCTCTGCCTATGCCTTTTCAAAAACTCTCATAGGCAAACATGTTTTAGGACAAATAGCTATAAAAATGCCAATCATAGGTACTATTGTCCAAGAAATCAATTCCGCTCGCACTGCCCGCACCCTCTCTTCACTCTTGTCGTCTGGCGTGGAAGTCGTTGCCGCCATAAAAATCACGTCCGATGTAGTGCAAAACATACATTACAAAGAAATGCTCTCAAAAACGGCTGATCAAATTCAAAAAGGTATGTCTCTAGAATCAATTTTTCGGCCGAGAACCGAACTTTATCCGCCGTTTGTGGGAGAGATGGTTGGAGTGGGAGAAGCAACTGCAACGCTCTCTAAAACGCTCTTAGAAGTAGCTGTCTTTTATGAAAATGAAGTGGCGCAAAAAACAAAAGACATGTCTACGGTTATCGAGCCTTTCCTCATGGTCGCTATCGGCATAGGTGTCGGTTTTTTCGCTCTGGCCATGATTTCACCGATTTATTCGCTTTCAAATAATATATGAAAAAAGCGGAGCAAAAACAGAAAAGAGATGTCCGCGTGGAGCACGAAAATTTTTCTGCTGAAAAATTTTCTCGGTTTCGGCGCCGTCGCGCCTCAAGCGTCTCCACGCGGACATCTCTTTTCTGTTTTTGCTCCGCTTTTACATTGATGGAAGTAATGATAGTTATAACCATCACGACAATTATTGCTACGATATCAATCATTTCTTTCGTTTCATTTTCCCGGAGAGAAGCTCTCGATGCATCTGCTACAGCCCTCGCTTCAGGATTGCGTGATGCCAGATCTCAAACTCTAGCTTCTGTGGGTGGTTCTCAATATGGAATTGCTATAAATAGCAACAAATTTACTCTTTTCCAAGGTGTTGTATATGATCCTATGGCTTCTACAAATAAATCTTTTGATTTTAGTTCTTATGTTTTAGCGTCATCTTCTATATCCGCTGTTGTCTTTCAAAGACTCACGGGTAATTCCACCGCATCTGGTACAATTGATGTATATCTAGTTTCTGATTCAACCGTAAAACGTAGCGTAAGCATAAGTAGTACAGGTTTAGTCAATGTACAAAAATAATTTTCGAAAGGAATTTAAAAAAGGTTCAACCCTTATAGAGATTGTTGTTGTAACAGCGATACTCGCTCTAGTATCTTTGGCTTTTTTGGGTACATTTACAGCTCTCTCGCAATTTCATTACAAAGATATGCTCATCATAAAAGGTGAATTATTGGCCGAAGAAGGTATTGAAGCGTTACGATTCGTAAAAGAAAGTGGTTGGAATAATTTATCAAGTATTCCATCAGGCAGTAAGCGATATTTATCTCTTGCTCCTTCCGCATGGAGCATAACTACCAATCCAGAAGTTGTTGATGGAGAATTTTTTAGATATTTTCGTGTTTACGAGGTATTGAGAGATGCTTCAGACGATATAGTTTCTTCTAGTGGAACAATTGACCCAGACACATTACTTTTGGATGTGTCGGTTGATTGGAATTGGAGAGGGTCTACTACTACGGCTAACTATAAATCGTACATAACCAATATTTAATATGACTTTAAATAAAAAATATAATAAAAAGTATGGTTATACGTTGGGTTATACGTTGATTGAAATGATCATATCAATTGGACTTACGACGTTACTTTTGTTGGTTATTATAGAGACATCTTTAGTGATTGCTCGATCTCATGACAGGTCCAGGGATTTTTTGGAAATAAATTCAACGGCAATGGGAGCGTTTTCTAGATTCTCTCGAGATATACGCAGAGCTACATCAATTGATACAGTGAATAGTGTTTTGAATGCCAGTGACGGTAAAATTGTTTTGAAAATGAAAAAAGATGATGGCACCAATGATACTACGGTTTTTTATCTTGCCGAAAATAAAGTAAAAGAAACCTACAATGGAACGATTGTAGGCGATATTACGTCCTCTTCTATGGATGTTTCTAATTTGACGTTTAGACTTTTTCAAATTTCTACCACTACGGCGGTGAGAATAGAAATGACCGTTGCACCTGATGCCAGTTCTACTGTGCCATCACTGAATTTTTATGGCACATATGTTTTGCGAGGATCATACACTGAATAATATATGAATGAAATAAATAAAAATTCAAAAAAAAATGGCTATGCTCTGGTTACTGCCCTGATTTTTTTTCTAGCTGCTACAACGGCGGTGATTGCTGGAATATCTGATGCCGTTTTTCGTGAAGTTCGTACGATAAAAAACGAATCATTATCAAAACAAAGCTATTTTACTTCAGAGTCGGCCATCGAAGATGTCGCATACAGAATAAAAACAGGCAAAATTGTCGAAAATTCCGAATCTCTCACTCTGGCTACATCCACAGCCATGGTTACAATCACAGAAACACCAGATGATTCCAAAGAAGTGGTATCAGTAGCTGATGCCGGTGGAACAAAACGCACTACAAAATTGGTTTTGAAAGAAGGCGCGGGTGTTTCTTTTGCCTATGCTATCCAAGGTGGTATAGGAGGTATAGATATGGATGGTGGTGCTAGTATTGTTGGTGATATATATACTACTGGTTCTATACGTGGTTGCGATTCTTGTACCATTTCCGGAGAAGCGACAGCTGCCGGTAAAACTTCTGTCGTTTTGGATCAGGACAACGGTACACCGATACCACCAAGCCAATCTGTTGTTTTTGGTAATGCTAATGGAACCCAAGATCTTGCCCAGAGTTTTACTGTTTCAGATGGTTTATCAATAATGAAATTATCTTTATATGTGAAAAAAAATGGTAATCCATCGAATGCCACGGTAAAGATAAATACAAATAATTCTGGAAGTCCTTCAGGAACGGTTTTGGCCAGCGGCACATTATCTTCTTCACTCATTGGAACTTCGTATGGTTGGGTTGATATAACTTTAACTTCAAATCCCGTACTTTCAATTGGGACCACGTACTGGATTGTTGTGGATGGTGGCACAAATTCATCCAATTATTATAATATTGCCACCAATTCAGTTTATGGAAATGGTCAGGCAAAAATAGGGAAATATAATTCGAGCTGGAATAATACTACACCTACTGGTTTGGATTTATATTTTAAAGTTTATATAGGAACAAATGGCGAAGGCATCGTCGGTGAGGGTGCTTCTAATATGCTCACGGTCGGAAGTTCTTATTCATACAATGCTAGTTATGTCTCTGCTACCGGACCTCTCTATTGTCAGATTGGATTACAAAATAACAAACCATGTGATACGTCTCGTGCGGATCCAGCTTATAAGGATTATCCCGTACCCGATGCAAAAATTAACGAATGGAAAGATGAAGCCGATGAATCGGTTTATAATGGAAATTATTCTGTTGATTCGACAGGGGCAACACTCGGTCCAAAAAAAATAAATGGTAATCTGACAGTGAGTGGCGGTGGAACTTTGCGAGTTTCTGGCACTCTCTGGGTTACGGGAAATGTGAATATAAGCGGTGGAGGATATATGAGACCAGATGATGATACAAAGAGTTATGTGGTCGTGGCGGATGGAAATATAACTCTATCTGGCGGTGCTCAAATTTTAGGAAATACAGATAGTCACATATTATTGTTGTCTACGAGTAGTGGTGATCCCGCTGTGTCTATAAGTGGTGGTGCGAGCGACACGGTTATTTTTGCTCCAAATGGAGGTATGTTTATTTCAGGTGGTGCAAATTTGAAAGCTGGTTCGGCAAAGCATATTTCAATAGATGGTGGTTCTAGTATTACTTATGATCCCGATTTAGCGGATCTAAACTTTTCATCAGGTATGGCAAATATGGGTTTTCAGATAAAGTCATGGAAGGAAACAGAGTGATATAATATCTGTATGAAGCGAATACAGAAAAAATTCACGATTGTGGGCAACTGGAAGATGAATCCGGATACGGTGGGAGAAGCGAGAAAATTTTTTTCGGCTATTTCACGTAGAGCGGCAAAGAATTCTAAAGTGGCGGTGGTGATTGCTCCGCCGATGTCTTTTATTTCGATTTTATCCGGCAAGAAAATCCACATTTCTGGGCAAGATGTCTCGGCAGAGCTGCGTGGCGCCTATACTGGTTCTGTGAGTGCGCGGCAAGTTCGGAGTGCCGGTGCCGAATATGCCATTATAGGGCACTCCGAGCGTCGCGCGGCCGGCGACAATAATAAAATCATAGCCCAAAAAACCGCACAAGCTTTGGATGCAGGATTGCGTGTCATTCTCTGCGTAGGAGAGATAGAGAGAGACAATCATGCCCGCTATTTGCGTGAAATCCGCGAGCAAATCACAACCGTCCTCTCGAATCTGTCCGATAAAAAGAAAATCCAATGGATAACAATCGCTTATGAACCTGTCTGGGCCGTTGGTAAAAATTATGATACGGCTCTCAAACCAGCAGACATTCATGAGATGACAATTTACATAAAAAAAATCGTCTCGGAAATTTTTGGCAAAAAAATTGGACTAAAAACACCAGTTATCTATGGTGGCTCTCTCAATTCCGAAAATACCCAAATGATCTTGAAAGAAGCCTTTGTTGAGGGTCTTTTGGTAGGCAGACAATCTCTAGATCCAGAGGCTTTTGGTAATATAATCGAGTATGCAAATGACCTCTCCTAATTTCAATATTCAGTTTAAAAAAATTATTGATGAAAAAAATTTGCGTGGCAAGCGAGTGCTCTTACGTCTCGATCTCAATGTGCCGATCATAGGTGATGATGTTCGGGATGATTTCAGAATACAAAAATCTCTGCCGACTCTCCAATTTCTGCACGATGCCGGAGCAAAAACAATTATCATAAGCCATCTCGAGAGCGAACTGACCGATTCTCTGGCCAGAGTGGCCTCGTATATTTCCAAATCAATACAGCTCAAGGCGTTTGTAGCAAAACTCGATGACGCACAGACGGTAGTTGGAAATATGGCAGAAGGTGATATCATCATGCTCGAAAATTTGCGCAAAAATTCTGGCGAAAAAGAAAATAATCCAGTTTTTGCCGGTCGACTCGCTTCTCTGGCCGACATATACGTAAACGATGCATTCGCCGTCTCTCACCGCAACCATGCTTCTATTATTTCTCTACCTCGACTTCTACCATCATATGCCGGTCCTCTACTGACAAGCGAAATAGCATCACTTTCAAAAGCTTTTAATCCGCCGAGACCATTTCTCTTTATCATAGGCGGAGTCAAATTCGAGAGCAAACTGCCTCTCATAGAAAAATTTCTCGACATAGCTGATTATGTATTTGTCGGCGGTGCTCTGGCCAATGATATTTTCCGAGAAAAAGGATACGAAGTAGGACTTTCTATCATTGCCCAGACTAAAACAAATCTAAAACATGTCGAAATGAATCCAAAACTGATTATTCCGACTGATGTTATAGCCGTGAGTACACTCTCAAAAAGCGTAAAAAGTCCGGACGTAGTCGGTCCTGACGAAAAAATCGTGGATGCTGGACCACGAACGATTGATCAAATGGCTGACCTCCTAAACGATGTAAAATTTGTCATATGGAATGGACCTCTCGGTGATTATGAAAAAGGTTTTAGTGAGGGTACGGAAAATTTGGCTAGAGTCATAGTAGAATCAAAAGTAGAATCAATTATAGGTGGGGGAGATACTATTGCTGTTATAAATAAACTCGGACTACTGGAAAAATTCTCTTTTGTCTCTACAGGTGGTGGTGCCATGATCGAGTTTCTCGCCCGCGGTACTCTGCCTGGTATAGAAGCCTTGACAGATAAAAATATTTAAGTATAAATGGGAATAGAAAACTGTGTAAATTCTGGGGTCAAATGCAACTCGGTTGCTAATTACTCCTCAGAATAC
>JBBTTY010000036.1:0-1211 GCA_038063975.1 Patescibacteria group bacterium
GTCCCGCGCGCCTTCAGGGGTAGATGCTCCCAAGATGGGGGTTTCTACTTCAACAAAATCTTTTTCTTTCAAATAATCGCTTATTGCGGACAATGTTTTGCTTCTTGAACGCAGATTGTGTTGAATACGCTGGCGGCGAATATCCAAATATCGATATTCCATACGGTTTTCTTCCCCTATTTCTTTGCCGTCAGTATCAACGGCTATCGGCGGTGTTTTCGCTTCCGACAAAATTTCCAATTCTGACGCCAAAACTTCAAATTTACCCGTTAGCATTTCCGGATTAACCATATTTTCCGGCCGGGCATTGATTTGTCCTATAATTTTCACAACCCACTCCGACCGCAGCTTATTCGCGATTTCATATAATTCTTTTGGTTTAGCTAAAAAAACAACCTGAATGAAACCACTTCGGTCTCGCAAGTCAATAAAAATTATTTTACCGTGATCACGGCGAACCGAAACCCAGCCCATCAATTCAACTTGTTTGCCTTCGTTATTGATAATGTCTTTAATTAAAGTTCGCATTTTATTAATTATAGGGATTTGTTTGGCAATCGTCAAAAGAAAATAACCGCCTTGTAGGGCGGTTATTTGTTTTAATGAACGCAGTCTGGAGGTAGATGATTGGCCGAAACCCAAGCCTCCAGTTCGAAGGAACTTTCCCGAAGGAACTTGTTCCGACGCATTCCAAGATAGAAGCCTAAAAAGGCTTCAGGGTAGGCATCCCCTGCAATGAACAGTTTACTCGTCAAACTGTTTTGCAATTGCGATACTCTGGCGACTGCGTTCGCCTGTATCTTCTTTTACCCTCTTCTGAAAAGCCAATGACGAGAGGCTTTTCATGAACGACCGGGGCTAAAGCTTATTTAAGTATAAAACAACAATAATCAGCGTCAACTTTCATTAATCCACAGGCGCCGGTCTGAAAATTTTTAAATTTTCACCATCAGAAATTATTTTAATTGTTTTATCTTGGTCAGTGCGAAAAATCATTGAACTGATATTCGCTAAACGATTTAACGCTGCTTTTGTTGGATGGCCATAATTATTTTTACCAACTTCAACAACGGCTACTTTCGGGCTTACCGCAGTTAAAAATTCTTTACTTGAAGAATATTTTGACCCATGATGACCGACTTTCAAAATATCCGCTTTTAAGTCATATTTGCCGGCAAGTTTCTTTTCAAGTTTAGAATCAATATCAGCCG
>JBBTTY010000037.1:0-327 GCA_038063975.1 Patescibacteria group bacterium
GCTCGACCGTTAGCTCGGGCTATAGAAATTACTCTGTCTTCGAGTGGCTGGCGGTGTGATTCAATGACCCTCTGTTCGAATTCAGGAAATTCATCCAAAAAAAGCACGCCGCGATGAGCCAGTGTGATTTCTCCAGGTTTTGGAATGTTACCTCCGCCGACGAGAGAAGCATATGAGGCCGTGTGATGAGGCGAACGTACGGGAGGATGCGAAATAATCGCTTCTTCTAGACAGCCGGCGACTGAATGAATCTCTGTTACCTCGAGCATTTCTTCAAATGTGAGAGGCGGAAGGATTGAAGATAGGGCACGGGCAAGCATGGTCTTG
>JBBTTY010000037.1:337-11559 GCA_038063975.1 Patescibacteria group bacterium
GGCTAACATAGTTTTACCAGTCCCCGGCGGACCATAGAGAGCGATATTATGACCGCCAGCCGCCGCTATGACCAGTCCCCTTTTAGCAGTTTCCTGTCCCACAACGTCGTCAAGATTCATACTTTGCGGACTCTCTCTGATTATTTTTTCAAAAGATACAGTTGGTGTAGGTAAAAATCTTGAATTAGTAGAAACTAAATGATTTATAATGTCAGAAAGTTTCTCTACACCGAACACAGTGATGCCTCCTATAAGTGCGGCTTCGTTGGCGTTTTCTTTCGGTACATATATTTCTTTAAACCCCCTTTCTTTAGCTAATCTCGCATACGATAGAGCGCCTCGAATAGGCCGTACTGCACCGTCGAGGGCCAATTCCCCCGTAAAAATCTTTCCTTCAGGATCAAAATCAATTTCTCCTGAGGCCAAGAGGTATCCGAGGGCAATAGGCAGATCAAATGACGGACCTTCTTTTTTTATATCGGCTGGCGCCAGAGACACTACGATTTTTGTATTTGTCTGTTTCGGCGATTTGAATCCGGAATTTTTTACAGCAGCTGAAACCCTGTCGCGTGATTCTTCTACCGCTTTGTCAGGCAGACCGACAACAGAAAAAGAATGCAAGCCACCCGACAAATCAATCTCAATTGTTATGAGATGGACCTTGAGGAGATGATTTTGGGCACTGTATACTTTTGCAAATTTCATCTCCCTAGCCTACCAAGGAGAGATAAAGAAAAGATGAAGAAAAAATAAAGAAAATCCCTGTCTAATTTCTCACTTGATCCTTATGAGCCACGCAAGTCCTGGCGGAAGGCACTGCTAGAAGGCGCTCTTCTTCAATCATTTGTCCACAGATTTCGCATATACCGTAGATTTCCCTCTTTATTTTCGTCAGAGCCAATTTAACATCGTTATACTGCTTTTCCAAGGGCTTTAAAATAGCTGTGTTTGATTCGTAACTCTCTATATTGTCCGCAATATCGGCAAGGTCCGAAGCGTTTATATCCACTTCCCCAGACGAAGCCTCCCAATCCTTCGGATTGTCAGGATTTTTATGTCCCACACTTTTTAATTCCGTTTCTAGTATGGCGAGTTCTTTTTCTAACCTTTTTTTGAAAACTTCTTGATCAATTATATTTTGTTTTCTCATATTATGTATTATTGCACAGATCTCACTGTGAGCAATCGATCAAGCACGTATTTGAGGGAATTCTCGCTCGTAGTGATGACCAGAGTTTCCGTATCGGCAAAGGCATAAGCCAAAATAACCATTCCTTCTGAATTTTTTAGGACACGCGTGTCTATATTTGAAACAACTATATCATCAAACGAATCCGTGTTGGCGGTTACGGGGTTTTCGTTAGGATAAGAAACACGGATGAGAGCTAGAAAGTCGTTTCGCAAATCCTTTTCCCAATCGAGCATGCCGGCGAAAGTATTTTGGAAGAAAGTATTTTTGAGAATAATAAAAGGGCTGTTCACGTCATATGTATACACACCGATCATGTATTCTGGAGCAAGTGATCGCAAAAGTTTGGGTGGTATGTGCGTAGAGCCGAAGACGACGCTCACATCGGCTGGTTTTGTCGAGATAGTATCCAATGTAGGTACGAGGGCGTATATATTTCCCAGACCTGCATTTGAAGCATTGAGTTTTGCTCCTATGAGAGAGAGCGGGTCATTGTCGTTGCGCAAAAGTAACGTCGAGCCTTTTGTATATGGAATAATAGTTTCAATCAAAACCTGAGGAGGAATTTTTTCAATTTTTTGTGAAGTTTTAAACCAGTAGAACCAGCCACCACTGAGGGCCATTATGACAATAAACACAATGACGACAAAAATTCCCGAATGTGATTTATTTAGTTCGACATACTCATTGATATATTCAATCGGTGTTGATTCTCTTTTCTTTTGTTCTGCCACAGCGATATCTACTGTAGAGACATTTTTATATCGCACGGCTTCTTCCGCATCAGATTTAAAAGTACGAATGGGTCTTATGGACGGGTCGTTTTTGACTGGAGGCGTAGGTGGAGGCATCACAGTTTCTGTTACGGCTACAGCGGAAATTTTCGGTTCGACAGAGTCTTTGTCCGTAAACTCATTATCCTCGTTTACGCCAGAACCGACCAGATCTATTCCCTCATTGTGCAGATCAGCATCATCTGTTTTTAAATTCAGACTGTTTTTTTTATCGTAGAACTCCATATCTCTATTCTACCTCATTTTTATTCTACCTCATTTTTCTGACTACTTTTCTCATACCACCCCTTTCAAAACTCTGATTCTGACCCAAGACATATCGGCCGGGATTTTCATCTAAGTCTATGAAATCATCTGCCACTTCTTTTAATTTACCAGAAGCTGATTTGCCGAAAGACATGATTTCTACCTGACAACCGTTCATTTTTAAGTATTCAATGAGAGGAATAAAGTCGCCGTCACCCGAAGCAATGACGACTACATCCAGTTTGGATGCCAATTTGACGGCGTCTATGGCGAGACCCACATCCCAATCAGCTTTTTTTGAGCCACTGGAAAATATTTGGAGATCTTTTGTCTTGGTTTCTATGCCGATTTTGGTGAGAGCTTCAAAAAAGTTTTTTTCTTCGCCCGTCTCTGTAGTGATGACGTATGCCACGGCGCGAACCAATTGCCTGCCAGCCAAAGCATCTTTTAATACATTGTCGAAATTGACTCTGCCTCTGTGCAAATTTTTAGCGCTGTGGTAGAGGTTTTGAGCGTCAAGAAAAACCCCGACACGCTGTTCTTTGTGTTTTATGACTGACATGAAAATAGATTAAAAATTAAAGACATTATTTTTTTAGTTCCAATTTTTTTGCTACGGTACTCCAGCGTTTTGGATGTTTTTTGGCGAGATACTTGATATGTGTCTGTCTGTCGGCGACCATGGCGAGCAGTCCTCTGCGAGAGTGTCTGTCTTTGTCATGTTTTTTCAAATGTTTTGCGAGCTCGTCGATTTTTGCTGTGAGTAGAGCGATTTGCACTTCCGGAGAACCGGTATCTGTATCATGGACGGCAACGCTCTTTACGACTCGGGTTTTCTTTGTGGCTCCTAGCATGGTTTGATTAGGATAGCACATATCTTTTAAAATTGCAATGGTTTGCTATAATATTGTGCGACACTCATCTATATGATATCTCTAAAAACTCTCAAACAGCAGTTTCTGGAATACACGGAGATAGAAAAAGGCCGGAGTTTAAATACGGTCAAGAATTATGATCGCTACCTCACGCGTTTTCTTTCTTTTCTTAAAAGAAATGATCCGGAAGCGATCACTGATAATTCTGTACGTGATTTCAGATTGTGGCTCAATAGGCAGTCTACGGGAAATAATCTAGCTATAGGAGAGACGCTCAAAAAGAAAACCCAGAATTACTATCTCATCGCTTTGCGCGCATTTCTCAAATACCTCGCTCGGCAAAATGTAAAGTCTCTATCACCTGAAAGAATCGAATTAGCAAAAGTCGGTGAGAGACATATTGAATTTATGACTAACGATGAGCTTCACAGATTACTCGAAGCACCAGACGGTACGGATCTCAAAAACCTACGAGATAGAGCCATTTTAGCCATGCTTTTTTCTACGGGCCTGCGTGTTTCCGAGCTTTGTTCCTTACCGTGCGAAATAGATTTTTCTCATGACGAAATATCGATCAGAGGCAAAGGTGATAAAGTGCGCATGGTGTTTCTTTCAGATGATGCCAAAATTGCAGTTAAAAAATATCTGGCCAAACGCAATGATATGGACGATATGCTTTTTGTAAAAGTTTCTATGGAGAAAAAACATGGAGGCGAGCACCTCCCCCTCTCTACTCGTTCTGTTGAGAGGATTGTAAAGCATTACGCGATCAAAGCCGGCATCATGTCCAAACGCGTTACGCCACATGTGATCAGACATTCTTTTGCGACCGATTTACTTTCAAACGGCGCCGATTTGCGTTCAGTTCAAGCTCTGCTAGGCCACGCAAATATAGGCACCACTCAAATTTATACCCATGTCACTGACAAACATCTCCGAAGTATTCATAAACAGTTTCATAACAAGAAAAAATAGATTGTCTGTGTCGGTTTATTATTATGCATAAGACCACATAATATTATTGACAAGTCTTTCTCCTGGTGTACGCTTCGGATGAGGTGTTCCCTATGATATCCCAAATGTTACCCAGGATGCTTCGTGCGAAAGAAGCTATGTATTCGGGAGAGGATGGGGAGGACATTCCTTGTAATATGGGTGACGGTGATCCCGGAGCTCTTGCTCCCGAGATGTTTCGGATGAGACTTGCTAGACCCGTGAGGTTTGAAGTTATATTACGGGCCTTACGGTGCGTGTGTTACAGACAAAACGCAAAGTGCAAGGTTGTAGATATACGAGTAGCTAGTCTAAATGAACCTACTCGCGCCATCGTTCTAGTGACGATGATGAAATCGAAAATCCGATTCAAATTCAAAGCCGTTGTTCTTGTTGAAGGGGATTTTGCCTCCTTCTCCTCTCTGTGATGGTCCGCGGGTCTTCTTCTAGAAGACCCGCTTTTTGATATAGTAAAGGATATAGTAAAGCTATGAAAATAATTTCCTGGAACGTAAATGGCATCAGAGCGAATATAAAAAAAGGTGGTTTTGACTGGCTCATAAACCAAGACGCAGATATTTTCTGCCTAGAAGAAACAAAAGCTCATCCTGATCAATTGCCAACTGAAGTTGTCACCCCTTTTGGCTATAAATCATATTTTGATCATTCAAAGATAAAAAAGGGTTATAGTGGCGTGGCTGTATATGTAAAAATCACTTTAAAACCAGAAAAAGTTGAATATGGCATGGGTATAGAAGAGTTGGACAAAGAAGGCCGGCAAATAACAATTTTCTTCAATAATAAGGCTGGAAAACCGTATTTTGCTCTTGTAAACACGTACTTTCCCAATGGTGGGGGCGGACCTGGGAGATTGGCATATAAACTAAGATATTACGAGGCTTTTCTCGACTATATTGAAAAAATACGTAAACAAGGATACTCAATTATTTTCACTGGAGATATAAATACGGCGCATACTGAAATCGATTTGGCTCGGCCAAAAGAAAATGTAGAAAATACAGGATTTTTGCCTGTCGAGCGAGCATGGATAGACAAAGTCATTGCGGTAAAATACGTAGACATTTTTCGTTACCTCAATCCAAAAACAATCGGTGCATACACATATTGGGATATGAAAACTTTTGCTCGCGAGAGAAATGTCGGCTGGAGAATAGATTATTTTTTTGTGAGTAACAACTTGACGGAAAAAGTAAAAAAGACAGGAATACATTCCAATATTTTAGGATCCGACCACTGCCCTATTTTTCTGGATATAGCTCTATAGAGCCAAAATATTGATGTCCTTTATAAGGGAGTTTATCCCCACATTGTGTCCTTTACATGTCCTTTAGCACTGATACAATATTTATACGGACTACGAGAGGACATACTCTCGATGACGGTCCGCAAGATCTTTAAACAGCGGGCAATGGTTTGGTCTTTTTGGATCGCCCTCTGCGATCCTCTCTCGAGCTTTCGGGCTCAACATTGTAAAGAAGTTTGCGGAGAACGTAGGACACGCTCCATCAACAGACGTATTAATAATTTTTATTCGCGTCTTCAATTGTTGGAAGACGCCCTATGTTCGCCCCAGACCACTCTTTACGAACGGTCTGCGCAAATATCGCTCAGGCCGTTTTTGTTTTTTTTGTCTAAGAGCCGTTTGCCGAGAGTAACTATTACGGCTCTATAAAGCCTTATTTCACATGATGCCTATTCCGAATTTTCTCCAATTCTTCCTCTTCGGCTTTTATTTTTTTCTCCTTGCCTATGGCGCCGAGTTTTTTTAAATCAGTATCAGAAAGTTTTGAAATTTCTTTCGCTCTCTTCTCCAAATATTCTTTTGTATTCAATTTCGGATCTTCCAAAACTTCTTCTAACAATGCATGTAGAATAAAACCAATTTTTGGTCCAGGTTCTAACTTTGTAACTTCTATAATTTTACTACCGTCTATTTTCAACATACCGACAGAGACAGGATCACGCAGAGCTTCTTCTATCATAGCTTTATATTTGCGGAGCCTATAAGGATTCTCTTTTGGCCTGCCTGTGCCAATTCTGTCGCAAATACGTACATCCATGAGATTCCAAATCAGGTCTTTACCCACATTTGCTATCATCCTGCGTACGGCCGAGAGCGTAATTTGTTCCGTATCAGAGAAAAACATGTGCCAACGCACCAGTTTCACGGCATTTTCGATGGTTTTTGTCGGGAAAGCCAGGTTTTTGAGGATTTTTTCGGTCATTCTGGAACCTACTACTTCATGGCCGTAAAACGTGTATTGATTTGTTTCACGTGAAAACCTGCGAGTTTTTGGCTTGCCTATATCATGGAATAGAGCCGCCAGACGAATTTCTAGGGAATATTTCTTGTCTGCTGAATGTTGGACCGTATGAAGCAAATGTTCCCAAACATTGTATGCATGAGCCTGATTTTGTTCTATACCTACTCCTTCTTCCAATTCAGGGGTTATAAAAGGCAAAATACCGAGCTCCTTGCACAATATGAACGCATTCATAGGCTCATCTGACATGATTATGCGGATGAACTCATCGCGAATACGCTCTCTAGCTATATGCGAGAGGAGTGGAGCGTGTTTTTTCAAGGCCTCTAGCGTTTCTTTTTCAATTGCAAAGCCTAATTCAGCTGATATTCGCACAGCGCGCATGATTCGCAGAGCATCCTCAAAAAAGCGTTCATGGGCGTCCCCGACGGTCCTAATAAGGCCATTTTTCAGGTCTTTTTGGCCTTCAAATAGATCTATGATGTTTCCCGTGAAACCTAAAGCGATAGCGTTTATAGTAAAGTCACGCCGCTTGAGATCATCCTCTATATTTTTGCTAAAGGACACAGAATCAGGACGTCTTTTATCCGAATATTCCGATTCAAGACGGAAAGGCGTTACCTCCACGATTTTCAGACTCTCTTTTACTGTTTCATCATTTACCACACCGACGGTTCCATATTTATTTGTGTAAAACGTATGAGAAAAGGTTTTTATAATCTCTTCTGGTGTGGCGTCGGTTGTTACATCCCAATCTCGTGGTTCTCTCCCTAGGAGAAGATCTCGGAAGCAACCACCGACAATAAAAGCCTTAAAACCAGCCTTTTCCAGGCTTTCCGTTACATGTGAAACTTCTGGCGGAATTTTCCAATCAACTTTTTTCATTTGATGCCTATTTTACTACATTTTTTGATTTTTGTGCGAAGTCGAGTATGATTGATTCACTGCTCCCGTGGTGAAACGGATATCATACCGGTCTTCGAAACCGTCGTTCCAAGTTCGATTCTTGGCGGGAGCACAAAATAGTTTGAAATATGTTTTGAATTTAGGTATTCCTAGTGTATATTAATTCCATTGCGGGTATGGTTTAGTGGTAAAACAGGATCTTGCCAAGATTCAGTCGTGAGTTCGATTCTCACTACCCGCACAGAATTATTTCATTGTCTTTTAGGTGACTTTTATACTGACGAAACTTTTCCACTTTCATTCATAAACAAAAATTCCAATGTATGACCTTAAATATGGGTTTTTTAGAAAACTGTGGATAACTTTGGGGATAGTGTTTAAAAGACATTGAGTGTTTCATTTAATAAATTTTGTCTTTTATCTTTATTACCCCTCAATGAAGCCATTTATTGACAATTCTTTATTTTTAACTATGTAATGGGTCACATGTTACATATGTAACGTATCTCGATGGTTTCACGTGAAATCTCTATGAAAAATTTTTCTTCAGAAACTCAAAAGAAGGGAGAAATCGGCGAATCAATAGCTTGTACGTATTTGATGCGTAATGGTTTTGAAGTTCTCGATAGAAATTACACCAGAAAATGGGGAGAGGTTGATATTATTGCTTTGAAGCAGGGAATACTTCATTTTATAGAAGTAAAAAGTGTTACACGTGAAAACTTTGATAAAAATTTGAATATAAGACCAGAAGATCAAATGCACGCATGGAAACAGAGAAAGCTAGCGAGGACTATAGAACTATATATAAATGAACGGGCAACGGGGAAGTGGCAATTCGATGTTGCGTGTGTCTATATGAATATGACCCAGAGAAAAGCTAGAGTTGTCCTTTTGGAGGATATCATTTTGCAGTAAAATTGCAGTAAAATTGGACAAAATTAAACCGAAAACTCTGGTTTTTTATAGGTTTATGCTAATATGTGGAAGTCAAAAAGCTAAAAAAATGAACGGGGCGTGGTGTAACGGCTAACATGCTTGACTTGGGATCAAGTGACTCCGGGTTCGAATCCCGGCGCCCCGATAAAAAATATATAAATATAGAAAAAGCCAAAAATGGCCAAAAAATTCACCAAAACAATTGAAAATTTCATTTGCGAGCATTGTGGAAGGGAAGTTGTGGGTACCGGTTACACGAATCATTGCCCGGCGTGCCTATGGTCAAAACATGTAGATACAAATCCGGGTGATAGAGCAGAGATGTGTGGTGGCTCTATGAAACCAATCAGAAACGAAAAGAAGGGAAAAGATTTTATGATCGTTCATAAATGTGTCAGATGTGGTTTTGAAAGAAAAAATACTTTCGACAAAGAAGACAATTTTGAGACGCTACTGAAAATTTCAAAAAAAATTTAATTTATACTTTAAATACTTTAATTCACATCCAAAAATTATTGCTCTGCGTCTTATTTTTTGATAGTATCGCTCTATTGCGGGCGTGGTTTAATGGTAGAATATGAACCTTCCAAGTTCGAGGTCCGAGTTCGATTCTCGGCGCCCGCACCATTAGTGAGATCGACCGAAATGTCTCGCCAGTGTTAAAATATGTTTATGAAAATAATACTCGTAGCCACAGATACAAAAGCTAAGAGTCTGGTTTTTTGTATCTGATACTCTAAAAGTATTCTCTCTAGAGCAGGTATCCGACTTGATACATTCTGGAGTATTGAAAGACACGTATTTTGAAAATTCTTGTTTGAAATGCAACTCATATATCATCCAGATGAATCTACTTTATTAAGAAGAACTAGCTATCTTGGAGGACCATCTACTCATGGAGACAGAGTATGTATCTATGTGGTTGGTGAAGTGCGTTCCACTTCGCTCCGAGAAAATGACATTCGGCAAGTATATCAAGATATAACTATCGCCGGTCTTCCACTCAAAGTATTTTTTGTTGACGGAAAAGATTGGCCTTATGAATTACCTTTTGTCATTTGGCAAGAAGAATTTTGGGATATACCACCTATAAATAATACTGTATATATCGTGTATGTTGCTTCTAGGCATCACTTTCTTGGTGACTTACGATGTGACGATTAGTGCGGAAGTACTAACTTTATAAAGTTTTCGTTTTTTGCATAACTTTATAAAGTTTGCTAGTATTGTGCCATGACTGCGATATCCCAAAATATGACTGTTAAACAAAAGTTGGAGATAATCAAGAAAATGTCGGGTCTAACCCAGACAAAATTAGCGGTCAAGATCGGTGTGTCTTTTGTCGCTTTCAATAATTGGTGGACAGGCAAGTCAGTGCCGAGAGCAAAGATGCAGGCAGTCATAGATGAACTCTTTCTAGAAGTAACAGGACAGAAAATAATCCCAGCCGATCTTCTCATAGCCAAAAAACAGATCTTGCAGAAAAAATCCTCCAAGCATAAAAATATTCTCAAGGAAATTTTAGATAACCCGGATATCTGCGACCAATTTATTCTCAAACTCACCTATCACACTAACAGTATAGAGGGCAGTACGCTCTCCGAGCCGGACACGGCAGCCATCTTGTTTGACAATAAAGCTTTGCCAAACAAGAGTCTGACGGAACAACTGGAAGCTAAAAATCATCAGACAGCTCTGAATTATCTGTTTGACTATATAGCAAAGAGGGGAAAAATTGATGAGAACCTGGTGCGGAAACTCCACAGTATTCTCATGAACGGCATTCGTTCGGATGCGGGTAGTTATCGCAATCATGGAGTCAGGATTACCGGCGTTGATTTGCCGACCGCCAATCACATGAGTGTTCCTAAATTGATGTCGGAAGTAATCGTTCGGATTGGGACAAAAACCAAAGATGTCATTGCTCTGGTGGCGACTATTCATAGCAAATTTGAACAAATCCATCCTTTTTCTGACGGCAACGGTCGCATCGGTCGCTTACTCATGAACGCCATGCTCCTAGAGGCAAATTTTGCCCCGGCTATAATACTCCAGGAACGGAAACGGCTCTATTATGCGTATCTTTACAAGGCTCAGACCAAAGAAGACTTTAGTCAGCTAGAGGATTTTTTTTGTGAATCTATTCTCGGTGGTTTTCGGATTTTGGAGCGTGAAGATGTGAAGTAATTTTTGTTTATTTACTTCCATTATCTAACCTTTTGGATTCTGCCCACGCCAATTCGTAGGGAAAAACGGCAGTAGGTCTGCCAAACGCTCTGGAGAATAGCGTCAAACTCCAACCTCGTACAGAAATGTACGGGGTTTTGTATTTTAGCCACCAAAAAACCACCAAATCTTTCAATTTGGTGGTTTTTTGCCTTCTATTCCTGCGAATTTTAGGAAATAGCGAGGGAAATTATTTAACCGAATCCTTCAGGGCCTTTGCGGCGCGGAACTTTGGCACTTTCATGGCTGGAACTTGGATAGCTTCGCCTGTGCGAGGGTTTCGAGCCTGTCTAGCCTTTCTCATTTTTACCGAAAAGATACCGAGGCCAGCGATCGAAACTTCATCACCCTTCTTCAGACCGGCTACGATAGAATCAAAAACCTTGTCTACAACCTGCTCTGCCTGTACTTTGGTCGTATTCAATACGCCGTGTACTGCTTCTACAATTGCTGCTTTGTTCATATTATAAAACTAAACTAATAATAAGACTTTGAACAGTATATATGAAGCCGTTTTTTGCGCAACACATAGGAAATATGGCTCTACTGCATAAAGTGGGGATAAGGAAGTGAATATGAAGCAAGAAAATAATGTCAAGAACAACAATAGCATATAATGGCTTTATAGAGCCGTATCCCAAAATGTAATAAATGAAAAAGCAATAATACTTGACAGAAGTAAAGTATAGGTATATAATGTAGGAAGATATTGAAATGTAAATTCTGGGGTCAAATGCAACTCGGTTGCTAATTACTCCTCAGAATACCA
>JBBTTY010000038.1:0-23013 GCA_038063975.1 Patescibacteria group bacterium
TATTTTTCCCATATATACCAATTATATGAGTTGCATTTCAAACAAGAATTTTCAATTGAAAGGTTGAGTTTAGAAGGAAAGAAGCGATTGACTTGCTGGTATAACACCAAGCGGATCGTAGATTTCCTCACTAAACTTAACTATGAAAACCAAACGGCTTAGTAGTGAAACTAAAGGATGCGAGGGGCACACCCTCGAAGAATCCTATCTTGTTGAACTCGATAGCGGTCAACGGTTGGAAATTCGCCACCTTGACTGGTCGGCCGAAAATGAATCTGGCAAAGAAGCGGAAATAATCAGCGATAATTCCTCGCTGGAGTTTGACTGCGACCCTTTGCCGGAAGTGGTACGGGAACTGATTATCGCCTTTGAAAAACAAGGTCGGAAAAAAGTATCCCGTTAACGACTCTAAAAGGGTCGAGTAATAATTGATCAAAAAATGGTGGTGATTCCACTGGTTTGTGCATTAACCTTAAAATGCCCCTGTCTCTGGATGTGTTATCCAGACTGATGAGTCCAAAAGGACGAAACAGTGCTCTTTAAAACCTCAATCATTAACAATAATGAATATTGAACTGAACCTTGGGTGTTTTGCTGGTACTCTGGCAACTCCGGTCTACCAAGTCTTGGAAATCAATCGATCGACACCTCTCCAGATCAACTGGGATGGAGAATGGGATAGATGGGAAGTCTACGAGGAGGACGAGGTGAGCACAAAGATCTCAGTTGTCGACCTCTCAAAGATACATCTCGCCAAAACGAACCATCCGACTGTACTGGAAAGGATAGAGTATTTCAAAACGTCTCCGTTCATCCGAGCCGATGCGAAGATATTTGAGACTCTCTGGAATCGTAGGTTTGACCTCCTCAACGGCTGGGTACGAGCTGACGGCAATAACTGTCATATCAGCTTCGAAGGAACTCTGTTCAAGAGTTGCAGAAGTTTCGGTGTGATCGAAATGATCCACAATGGTATTGAATGGAAATGGCACATTCACCGGTTGACCGATGATGGTTCGGCCTCGAGTGCTTCTGTCGTCATCGAAAGGTGACATTTGCTCCAGTTTTTTGAGAGTCTGATTAAATACTCTCTACAACCCGCATCACGCAAGTGCTCTGCGGGTTTTTGTTGTGAAGAATACCCAATCATTACTGTGTAACTTTTGGGAGCGTTAAGAGGTTATAGTTACCGAAACCCACTAAAAAAATGAAAAATTATATCTTGATCCTTGAACAAGAAGAGCCGGATTATGATCGTGATCCCCTCAAGAGGGAGTATTATCCAATTGGTTTTCACGCAAATGATGGTGATGCTTTTAAAAAAGCTGAGGAAGTAATTAAACTTCCTCATTTAATGAAGACATGTCGCAAAATAACTCTGGCAACCGAAATCGCTCTTTATAAAGACGAGAAATGGTTTGATTCTTCCCGAAACGGAAAAGAGCTAACACACTGAAAAACTTTAGTTGCTAGCTTGTTCGGTGGATACGCCAGTATAAAATTTTCACGACCCGCATCACGCAAGCGCTCTGTGGGTTTTGCTTTGTCTGAAATTTAAAAAACAGCAGATACAGTTTCGAGTCGTGAGGGCAATTAGGACCTATTATGTTTGGCGGATTCAATGGTCCCGGTGCCCGAGCGACGAGAAACTGTACCTGCTGTTTTTGTATATTACTATTGTAATTCTATAATATATATGGTATAATCAGACCGTATCAGTTTTTTTGTGTCGCAACCATTATCAATAGTTAAATCATGAAAATATTGAGAAATATTTGGCGGACAATTAGTTTGGAACTGCAACGTGTCACATGTTCGGGATGTGGCAAGAAAAAGTTCATTTGTCAGATGTACAAAGGTGGCGGAACTTGCAAACGCTGCGTTATGTTTGGTTCGCCACACGTACCGTTCAATTAATGTCCCAGTCTTTTTCGGAAGTCGACCTCCTATCTGGGTCGACTTTTTTTATGCACAGGTGTAGTCTGGACAAAATTTAAAAGCGGAGTAGTCTTTACATTTGTCGGGTTTGTCAGGTTTCGGCTCTGATTCCAGTCTCAGAGCTGTCTCTCGGGGACACTCTAATTTCTCGAGGGAAAATGACTGGTTTTGTCGGTTTGTCCAAAGCTCAACATGAAGTCGCAAAGTATGTCAGCGTCGATTAGTTCATCACAGCAGGTTGCCAATCAGATAAACGGAAATAATGTTTATCCGTTTTCACAGCCCATAACTTCGACCGCGAAGTTTGATTTGAGTGAAAACAAACCCCCTTTTCAGCAACCAGGCAGTCCATTTTTTTCCTCGAGTGGAATTAGCGGCTTGAGGCGTTTGGCGGGAAGATAAAATCCCACCCAGTTTAGTTCTGCGGTTCACGAAATTTCATCGTGAACCGCTTTTGTTATGTATGAAAAAGTGTCATAATACGACAAATGACAAGCGAAGACAAAGTCACATATTTTGGAGAGACAGACGCTCGCAATAAAAAGATAAAATTTGGCATAAAATCCAAAGATCGCACGCGTCATATGTATGTCATAGGCAAGACTGGCATGGGCAAATCAACCTTGCTTGAAAATATGGCTGTGCAGGATATTCAGAATGGGGAAGGGCTGGCCTTTATAGACCCTCACGGCAAAACCGCAGATCTCCTGCTCAATTACGTTCCTGAAAATAGAATAAAAGATGTCGTTTATTTTGCTCCTTTTGATGTAGAGTTCCCGACTTCTTTCAATGTCATGGAAGATGTCGGTTATGACAAGCGGCATCTGGTCGTCTCTGGCCTCATGTCCACGTTCAAAAAAATCTGGCTTGATGCATGGTCGGCTCGTATGGAATACATTCTCACAAATACATTGCTCGCTCTCCTAGAATACCCCGGCGCTACTCTCCTCGGTGTCAACAAAATGCTCTCCGATAAAGATTACAGAAAAAAAGTAGTGGCCAATATCAGCGATCCGTCGGTCAAATCTTTTTGGGTTGATGAATTTGCCAAATATACGGACAAGTTCGCAGCCGAAGCTACGCCGGCCATACAGAATAAAATCGGCCAATTCACAAACAATCCTCTGATCAGAAATATAATCGGTCAACCAAAATCTTCTTTTGACATACGCAAAATGATGGACGAGAGAAAGATTATAATCATCAACCTCTCAAAAGGCCTAGTTGGTGAATCCAATGCCAACCTACTCGGTGCTATGTTTATAACCAAAATATATCTTGGCGCTATGTCGCGCGCTGATACACAGGAAAAAGTTTTGCGTACCTTGCCGAACTTTTATCTCTATGTGGACGAATTCCAATCTTTTGCCAATGAATCCTTTGCAGATATTTTGTCAGAAGCTCGCAAATACAAATTGAATCTCACTATCGCTCATCAATATATAGAACAGATGTCGGAAGAAGTGCGCGCTGCCGTTTTTGGCAACGTCGGCACTATGATCGCTTTCCGTATTGGTTCTTTTGACGCCGAAATTCTGGAAAAAGAATTTGCCCCGAAGTTCACAGCCGAAGACATCGTCAATCTCGGCTTTGCTCAGATTTATTTGCGTCTGATGATAGACGGCATAGGTTCACAACCTTTTTCGGCGACGACCCTGCCACCGATTGCCGAACCACCGGTTTCTTTCCGCGAACAAGTTATACAACATTCCCGCGCAACCTACGGTCAATTGCGATCAATTGTAGAAGAAGGTGTGAAGTTGCAAACCATAGGGGAAGACAAACCTGTCTATGTACCACCTCCACTAGCGCCCGTATCTTCATCAATTTCTTTGTCACCACGAACTTCCACGCCACAGTTTCAGGATAGACGGAACGATAGGAGAGATGATAGAAGACCAACAAACAACTACCAAGATACACGTCCTCGCCCACAAGCGCCCGTCTACCAGACTGCCCAGAGAAAAGCGCCTCCACCAGACGAGAGCGGTGGTTTTCTCAATATAGCCAATCTCAAAGAAAATAATCAGAGAAATAATCTGTCACATAGATCAGGACCACCGGAGAAAAAGTCTATAACCCAAGAAGCAAAAAATGATTTGAAACAAGCCCTCGAAGCCATCATAAAAAAACCGCAAATGTCTCCATCATCAAATCAACAAAAGAAAGAAGTGCCGGAAGATGTTTTGAAGAAAGTTTTGGATATGTAATAAAAAAGCTTGTACCGTCGTAGTACAAGCCTTTTCAGATGTCAAAAAATGCCTTAATATAGCCATTATGTCAAATCAACCGAAGCGCGTCCTTATATTCTCTTTCGTCTATTATCCGCGATTTATCGGTGGGGCGGAGATTGCTATAAAGGAGATTACGGATCGCATGAATCCGAGTGAAATTGAATTTGATCTCATGGCTTTGCGTTTGGATAACAAACTTCCTATATTCGAAAAAATCGGCAATGTAAATGTTTATCGCGTAGGCTTTGCATGCACACAAAAAGATTCAGCTGATTCTCTGCCATGGTATCTTCATATCAACAAGTATCTCTATCCAGTTTTGGCATGCATCAAAGCCTCACGACTCCACGCAAAGAGAAAGTATAATGCGACATGGGGTATAATGGCTAATTATTCCGGCTTTGGCGCTCTCTTCTTTAAATTTTTTCACAAGAGCGTGCCTTTTATTCTCACCCTCCAAGAAGGTGATCCGATTGATTATATAAAACAACGGACACGTTTTGTTTCTCCGGTTTTCAAATCAATTTTCACTCACGCAGATCGCATCCAAACTATTTCAAATTATTTGGCTGATTTTGGTAGGGAAATGGGTGCGAAGTGTTCTATAGAAGTAATTCCAAATGGTGTTGATGTGAGTCTCTTTACGAAAGAGTATGCAAAATCAGATCTGGAAAAAATCAGAAAAGATCTCGAAATTCCAAACGACGCCCCGGTGCTCATCACTACTTCTCGGCTAGTCGTAAAAAATGCCGTAGCTGATATCATAAAATCTCTCGAATACATTCCAGAGGCTTACTTTCTCGTTCTTGGTACTGGTTATCAAGAAATAGAATTGAAAGAACTAGCGTCTGATGTCGGTGTGTCCGATCGCATCAAATTCTTGGGTTATGTGCCACATACAGATATGCCAAAATATTTAAAAGCCTCGGATATTTTCATTCGGCCTTCACTCTCGGAAGGCTTCGGCAATTCATTCATAGAGGCCATGGCTACCCGCATTCCCGTCATTGCCACACCCGTGGGCGGTATCATTGATTTTTTGCGGGATAAAGAAACAGGTCTTTTCTGTGAAGTAAACTCTCCCGAAGATATAGCCCGCAAAACAGAAATATATCTCCACGACAAAAATCTCCGTGATGAAATCGTGGATAATGCTTTTGACATGGTTGTCAGGCAATATGACTGGAAATTAGTGGCAAAAAATATGAAAGAAAAAGTGTTTGATATGGCATTTGATATACTGATTTCATGAAAATTCTCATTGCCACAGGCATATATCCTCCCCAGATTGGCGGGCCAGCGACTTACGCAAAGCTTCTCTATGATGAATTGCCGAAATACGGCATAGATGTTGATATTTCTACATTCAGCGATTATATAGATAAGCCAAAAATAGTCAGCCATTTTTTGTATTTTATGGAACTTGTCCGCAAGGCAAAAGATACTGATCTGATATATGCTCTCGATCCTGTTTCAGTAGGACTGCCTGCTTTATTCGCATCGCAAATTCGTGGCAAAAAATTCATTTTGCGCATTGCCGGTGATTATGCTTGGGAGCAGGGAACGCAGAGATTTGGGGTGACGGATATGTTGGATGATTTTGCAAAATCGTATGATAAATATCCTTGGCAAGTAAAACTGTTCAAGAAAATCGAAAAATATGTGGCCGACGGCACCGAAAAAATTATCGTGCCGAGCGAATACCTGAAAAGCATTGTTTCCACATGGGGAGTTGATCTACAAAAAATGAAAGTGATTTATAACGGTTTTCATATAGAGCCCCTGAAAGAAACACCATCAGCTCTGCGCAAAAAACTTTATTTGTCGGGCCATGTCATTGTGAGTGTTGGTCGTTTGGTGCTGTGGAAAGGCATGAAAGATTTGATAGAAATTATGCCGGCTATTTTATCTGTCGTGCCAGATGCGAGGCTTGTCATCATAGGCGACGGACCGGAAAAAAATAATCTGGAAGAAACAATCAAAACTTTAAATCTCGGCGATAAAGTGATTTTTATGGGCCGGCTCAATCAGAGAGAGCTTTTTCGGTACGTAAAGGCTGCGGATCTATTCGTTTTGAATACTTCATATGAGGGATTTTCTCATCAAATCATTGAAACTATGGCTTTAGGTACACCGATTATAACCACTGCTGTAGGTGGTAATCTTGAAATCATAAGAAATAACGAGAACGGAATTCTGGTCTCTCCTGGGGCCAAGGAAGGCCTTTTAGAGGCTATTACGAGCCTTTTACTGGATCCAAAACGGGCGGAAGCTCTGTCGAAAACAGCTAAAAATGATGTGGCGAGATTCACTGATGAGGTGATGCTTTCTCAAATTTCCGAAGAATTAAAAAAGCAATAGCAGATATTGAAAAAAATGACAAAAGTACTCATGATATCGACTGATACAAAAATTCTTGAAGAAAGCAGTCCTGTCCGCACGCGTATGTCGGAATACGGCACCCTTTTTGAGGAATTACATATTGTTGTCTTTACAACAAAGGAAAACAGCAACAATGCACCTGTGGCAATTTCCAAAAATACTTTTGCCTATCCGACGAGTTCAATTACAAAGCTTTTGTATGTCACGGACGCAATTAAAATCGGTGTTTCTATAATTGAAAATTCCAAACTTTCATCTAAAAACTCTGTCATAACAACTCAAGATCCTTTTGAGACAGGTCTCGTCGGCAAAAAACTTTCGGAAAAATCAGGCATCCATCACCATGTTCAAATACATACAGACTTTCACAGTCCATACTTCAAAAATAGTCTGCTCAATAAAATAAGAATAGCCATATCAAACAAAACCTTGCCTCGAGCCACGGCTATCCGCGTCGTATCAGAGAGAATCAAAAATTCTCTGCCAGAAGATTTAAAAGTAAAAACTTCCGTTTTGCCTATATTTGCCGATCTTTCAGCTATAAAAAAAGCGCCTGTGATAATAAATCTGAAAAAGATGTATCCTCAATTCAAAAAAATTGTCCTCATGGCTTCTCGGCTCACAGAAGAAAAAGATATAAAGACCGGTATCAAAGCCTTCTTTAATATTCTAAAAGAATATCCAAATACAGGTCTCATCATTGTTGGTTCCGGTCCAGAAGAAAGTAATATAAAAGCTTTGCAATCGGCGATTCCGATGATCGTTCGTTTACCGTGGGCTTCATATGATACGCTCATATCATATATGAAAACCTGCGACGTTTTTCTCTCCACCTCTCTCTACGAAGGTTATGGTCTATCTATGCTCGAGGCTCATACGGCCGGAGCGACTCTAGTAGCGACCGATGCAGGCATTGCGCCCCTTCTCGTTTCAGCCGTTGCAAAATCAGGTGATGTAAATGCCATAACGCAACTTCTCTCAAAAGCTTTGTCAGGCCAAATTTTAAACAAGTCTTATACATACCAATATCAATCAAAACAGGCTTATTTAGAGGCTTATAAGCGGGATATAGAGAGAGCTTTGATTTAATTATGAAACTACTCCTATTCACTCAAGCTCTCGATACCAATGACCCGGTGCTTTCTGTATATCACAGGTGGGTTATCGAATTCGCAAAACATTTTGAGTTTATAACCGTCGTTTGTCTAAAAGTGGGCAAATACAATTTACCCGGGAATGTAAAAGTGCTTTCTTTAGGCAAGGAAGAGGGTATAGGTCGTTTTGGATATGTCATGAGATTTTATAAATATATATTTGACCAAAAATATGACACTGTGTTTGTTCATATGAATCAAGAGTATCTATTGTTAGGTGGCATATTTTGGAAAATGATGGGCAAGCGAGTTTATATGTGGCGAAATCATCATGGGGGGAGTTTTCTCACGGATATTGCAGTCACATTGTGTACGAAAATTTTTTGCACATCAAAATTTTCATATACTGCAAAATATAAAAAAACATCCATTATGCCCGTAGGTGTCGATACTGATTTTTTTGTGAAATTGCCGGCAATCAAAAAAATTGAACGCTCAATTCTCTTTCTCTCGCGTATAGCGCCTGTAAAAAAACCACATGTATTGATTGAAGTTTTAAAGATTTTGAAAACGAGACAAATTCTTTTCGTAGCGAACGTATACGGGGATTCGCTTGATAAAGATAAGATATATCATGAAAATCTAAAGAAAAACGTGAGAGAGGCCGGCTTATCAGATTCGGTAACTTTTTACGGAGGTATTCCGAATACGGAAACCGTGAAAACTTACAATAACCATGAAATTTTTGTAAATCTCTCGTCTTCTGGTATGTATGACAAGACCATATTCGAGGCGATGGCTTGCGAAACTCTAACTTTAGCTACAAATAAAAACCTCGAGGAATTAGTTCCGAAATCTTTTATAGCGGAAGAAAATGATGTGGAAAATATCGCTTTGAAATTGGAAAAATTGCTTGCTTTATCGAATGAGGAAAAAGCGGAGTGGGGGAGAGAACTTCGTCGAGTTGCCGTTGAACGACACTCTCTCCGAGAGCTTGGCAATAAAATAACTACTGAAATCGTTTAATTTTTTAATATAAAGAACACAAATTTATGCACGTAAAACAATTTGAAAATAACCGTTGGCAGAGGGAAGACCAGACAATTCAATTTCGGCATAAAGCCACACTTTCTATGATTGATTCTGGCACAGTTTTAGACCTCGGTTCAGGTGATGGTCTCCTGCTCGTCCTCTTGCATGAGAGAGGTGTTATAGGTAAAGGTTTTGATTTATCAGAAGAAGGCGTAATCAAAGCCAATAAAAAAGGTCTCGATACAAAAGTCTTTGATTTTAGCTCCAATAAACTACCTTTTCCAGATAATTCCTTTGATACTGTGGTTATGCTCGACATTCTCGAACACCTCTATGATCCACAATTTCTTTTGAGTGAGGCTAGGCGAGTTTCAAGAAAAAATATCATTGTCGGCGTGCCGAATTTCAGCTCTCTGCCGGCGCGTCTCCAGACCCTCATAGGCCATGTGCCGGAAAATAATCAGCCAAAAAAAGGTCACGTTTATTGGTTTAACCTACCCGTTCTTCTCACATTCTTTTCTCGCACAGGACTCTCACTTGTAAAACTGCAGTCAAATACAGTTTTTGAATCCATACCATTAGTTTCAACCATTACAAAGTTTCTCGCACGGGCCATGCCGAATCTCTTTAGTCTTTCTTTTGTTGCTCTCGCTCGGAAATAACTTTTTTATATAGTTCTAGATATTCTCGGTACATTCTGTTTAAACTGAACAAATTTTCCACTTTTTGTGTTGCTTTACAACACATATTATCGTATTCGATTTTTGGTAAATTTAAAATATAATCTAAACCTTTTCTCGCATCTCTTATATCTGCTGACATAGCTACGTATCCTGTTTCTTTATGAGTAACGATTTCCGGCAGGGCATCGACGTCATATGTTACCACTGGAGTGCCACAGGCCATTGCTTCAGCGGTTATGAGGCCAAACGTATCTCCTCTGGTGGGATAGAAAAATATATCAATAGCTGATAAATATTTTGACATGAGAATTTTGTTTTCAATATGATCGAGAGCAATTACTTTTTTATTTATATATGGAGTATCTATAGAAAGAAAAACAACATCATCAAAATTTCTGTATTTATCAACAATTTCTTTTGAGTCCGTCCAGCCCTTTTTTCCAAAACCTATAATTTTTTTATCCAAAGGCAAACCGAGTTCTCTTTTTATGCTCTGTTTATCATATGGCTTAAAAATCGAAATATCTATTCCGTTGTATATGCGAGTTATATCTTGCGTTTTCAAAATGCTTTTCTCCACTTCTCTCTTAAGCCATTCAGAAACTGTCACTATATGAAGCTTTGATTTCTCATATATCCGTTTTTTCATGGCAAGCAATCGCGCAGTATTGTCCCACAGACAAAAAAGAAATTTTTTCTTGTTCGGATTTTTCAAAGTAACACTATCGCTTGAGAATCCTGTAATAGCCCAGATATCGTGCATAGTCCATATCACTGGCTTTTCGTGAGACATTCTCACGAGGTCGTGGAGGTTGAAAAAGTTGCTGTGCAGATTATGGTAGTGGATAATGTCGGCTTCCTTATATTCTTTCGTATCAAAGATATAGTCTGTGCGGGCGAATTTTAGATCATTAGCAAAAAGTTTTACAAGCCAATCCTGATAGCGTTTGCGGGGAATGACAAAAACATCTGGTTCATTGGAATATTTGTAGCGGACAAAAGTTGATACGGTATGACCCTCCGCTTTCAGTCTCTTGCGCAGTTCCCAAGAAATGCCTGCCGCACCACCCCTGTTGTCTATAGTTCCTATAACCAGTATTTTCATTTTATTTGAAACAAGCATTCATAAAATCTTGCGCCAATTTTTTTGAAGTCAGTTTCTGTTTATAGAGATCATATCCGGCTTTGCCTATGCGATCGAGAGTTTTTCTATCATCTTTCATTTCCAAAATTTTTTGGGCCAGATCATCCGGATCATTTTGATTTACGACAATGCAGGTTTTATTTTCTTCCAGTATTTCAAAAATCGCTTTGTTTCGACCGGTTAAATAAGGCAGGCCGAGAGCCAAACTCTCAAAAAGCTTGCAAGGCAGTGTTCTCTCCAGTCTAGGATGGTTCGCCAGCTGGCCGAGACTTATATGACAGGAAAGCATAAGCTCTCGCAATGTATCAACGGATAATTTATCGTGAATATGTTCGACATTTTTCGGTTGGAGTTTCGCCATGAGAACGTTGAATTCCCTGTACATAAAACCATGGCCGATAACGAGAAACTGTACACCGGAATTCTCCAATTTTTTGGCTGCCTCTATGACAGTGAGAATGCCTGATTCAGGTAGAAATCTACCCCTGAAAAGAATAGTAAATTTGCCATTCTTTTTTATATGCTGATCGAAATAAAATTCTTTTTCATTAACTCCAGAAAAAGAGCGTACCAACTTTTTCTTTTGTACAAAGAAAAATCGGCTGACGAACTCGATCTGAGCGTTACTTTCGAGGAGAACTATGGATGATAAATGAAAGGACAAAAAGTCAATGAGCCACCACTTCACCGCACAAATGCAAAACGGTCCATATTCTCTCCTTGATATGATATTGGCCTCATATTGTGAAACTGTGGCATTAAAAATTATTTTGTCTCTCGTAAAAAAGCGAGCAGAAATGACGGAGAGAGGAGATGTAAAACCGACAATAATAGCATCTCTTTGACCGCTTTTTTTCTCCATCTCGCATACTTCATGGCCGAGCTCTCGCAGACCGTCTATGAGATGTCTGTCTTGAGGGTATATGTTTTTCGTGTTGAGGTAGCAAAATCTCATCTATATATTCATTTGGTGGCTTCGATTATAGCATCAAATCTGCTAATATAGGCTTATAAACCCATGAACAGACTTTTTCTCTTATTTCACGGTCGTTTTCCTAGCGAAAAAGCTGCCTCTCTCTTTACCGCAAAAGGGGCTGGAGCTTTTGCCAGCAAGGGCATGGAAGTCATTGTCGTGGTTCCGCAGAGAAAAAACATCAGTTCAAACGATCCTTTTGTTTTTTATAACATAGAGAAGAATTTTGAAATCAAATATATTCCAATTATAGATCTCTTTGGTATATTACCTGACAAAATAGCTTTTTGGATATCATTCATTATTTTTTCTGTTTTGAGTTTTTTCTTTATAAAAAAGACGAGCAAGAATGAAGACATCATATATTCAAACGAATCTCTGCCACTTTTTCTCATCTCTTTTATTCGATCGAATTGTTTTTTTGAGATGCATGATTTTCCGGAAAGTAAATTCGGTCTATTTGCTAAATTGCTCTCTCGAATGCGTTGGATACTAGTCCACAATCGCTGGAAATTGACGGAAATAGGCAAAAAGTTCCCAAATATTTCTCGCCAGAAATTCATATACGAGCCGAATGCGGTCGATATCAAGGCTTTCGACATTGATATTTCAAAAATTGATGCCAGAAGAAAACTCGGATTGCCGGAAAATAAAAAAATCGCAGTTTACACAGGTCATCTCTATAGTTGGAAAGGTGTGGATACTCTGGCCTCGGCTACACAATTTTTGAACGATGGATATTTGATAGTTTTTGTAGGCGGTACAGAGAGAGATATCAAGGCTTTCAAGAAAAAACATAATGCAAATAAAAAAATACTTATAATCGGTCACAAACCGCACAAAGAGATTCCTCTCTGGCAAAAATCTGCGGATGTTTTGGTCCTTCCAAATACGGCGAGAGAAGCCATATCGGCATATTACACTTCGCCTATGAAACTCTTTGAATATATGGCAAGCCGGAGACCTATCGTGGCTAGTGACATTTTATCGATTAGAGAAATTATAGATGAAAAGAGTGCGGTATTGGTTGTTGCTGATCAACCACAAGCTCTAGCTTTGGCCATAGACAATATCGTCAAAGTTCCAAAAATCGGTGATGAGATAGCTTTGCAGGCCTTTGAAGATGTTTCGGATCATACATGGGATGCCAGAGCCGGGCGAATTCTAAATTTTATCAGAAAAGTTTAAATGTTATAATCGGAGCTTATGATTAGATTATTTTTCAGTCAATTCTCGAATATAAGGATGCTTCTTAAATACGCTATTTCAGGTGGCATAGCAGCGCTAGTTCAAATCGGCACGCTTGTTCTTCTAGTCGAACGCGCTTCGATGGATCACATACCAGCTGTGGCATTAGCCTTCATTGTTTCTGCTTTTGTAGCTTTTACTTTTCAAAAATTCTGGACGTTTCGAGACCATTCTCTCTCACGGAGTCACTTTCAAATGACCTCATATCTAATACTTGCCGTAACTGCTTTTTTTCTAACCATTTTTTTCATGTACTTATTTGTCGAAGTTCTTTATATCTGGTACGTTCTAGCCCAAATTGTGACCACCGGTCTCGTCGCTATAGTCACCTTTCTCATAAATAAAAATATTATTTTCAATCGACAATCGGTTATTTTTCGGGAAGAGAAAGATAAAATATGAAATTATCTATCATCGTACCGGTTTATAACGAAAAAAACACCATAATAGATTGTATTGAGAGGGTGCAGGCTATTGTTTTACCGAGAGGTTTTGAAAAAGAAATTATCATTGTAGATGATGGTTCAACTGACGGCACAAGTGAGCCTTTTGAGTATTGTCCCGAAGTGCCGGCTCTGACATCGCTTCGTGGTATAAAAATTCCGGAAATTCCGATTTCATACAAGCCACGTAATATCGCCGAAGGCAAGAAAATTCGTTGGTATGACGGTTTGGGTGCTATAAAAACTCTCGTTTTTCACAGGTTTAAAAGAAATCCCTATTTTTATATTTTTCTTTTGGCTATCATCGTACGGCTCGCCCTCTTTTTCTTTAATCTCAATGGAGCAGATGGAAATCTCATAACAATCATACACGGTCAGGACGGCTATTTCGATCTGAGCAGGAATCTCTTTTTTGGCAATGGCTTTAGTATCAATCCTGAACCACCGTATTTTGAATATTCATATGGAGTGCCGGGCTATCCGTACTTTCTCTATTTTCTACTCTGGCTCTCCGGTGGCAGTTATGCTTTTACCATAGCCGTCCAAATGATTCTCGGGGCTTTTATTCCCGTCATAGGCATGCACCTCACGCACTTACTCGTGCCATTTCGTCGTGCGCCTCTCATTGTTGGTATTCTCTTGGCATTGGCGCCATACCAAATACTCTTTTCTTTCATTTTTTATACAGAAACAATTTTTACTTTTCTTTTTGGCATATTTCTCATTCTGTTTTTCAAATTTCTCGAGCATTTGTCTCTACGGCTCGCAGTTTGGAGCTCCATGTTTCTTGCTCTTTCGGCGCTCACAAGACCAGTGGTGCAATACTACGTCATCCTTGTACCTCTCTTTATGCTCTGGCACTTTCGAAAGGGAATAACAAAAAACCTCGTCAAAAAAATTGCTCTTTTTGTCGCTCTGTTTTTCCTCGTCCTCTCGCCTTGGCTCTACAGGAATCATAGGACGTTCAATATGATCGCTCTATCGGGACAAATGCCTTTTAATCTCTATCAAGTGCTCTTGCCCTCGGTTCTCTCCATGGCAAACGGCACCAGTTTTGTCCTAGAACAGCAAAAATTACCGCGCAAAGCCGCCGATATTTTCTTTAATACGCCGAAATCCGTATCGAGCGAGGCCATAAATGAAATAAAAAAACATCCGATCGCTCTCATAAAACTCTCCGCTCTCAACGGCTTCACCTTCTTTACCCACGACGGCATGCTCACTTTTCTCCAAGCTTCTGGAATCCAGCCGGTGAGCTATCTGTCAAAACCAGCCGTTATCATGTTCCTCACTGAACCCGTACAACTGATGAGAGAAATTTGGAAACAATTACACACCAGTTTTGCCCTCGTATTTTTCGCTCGTCTTTTTTGGGTGGCTGTTATGGCTCTCTTTTTGCTCGGCATATATGCTTTGTGGCGATGGCATCTTCTAACAGGAGCCATCATCTTTGCCGTTCTCACCGTTTTTTATTTTATGTTTACGACTATGATAAACGGTCTCACTGTGAATGCTCGCTTCCGTATGCCTGTTGAACCTCTTATTTTTATAATTGCATATGCAGGTCTCATTTTTCTATACCAAATTTTCAAAAGGAGATTTGCTATTGATAATATTAAAAATTAAAAGTAGATTATATATATGTGGCACGGCAAAACAGTTTCAGTTGTAGTTTCAACCTACAGAGAACGAGATTCTATTAGGCAGGTGATCAACAATTATTTTGCGACTGGTTTTGTCGACGAAATTGTGATCGTAAACAACAATGCGCAGGAAGGAACCGACGAAGAGGTAAAGAAAACAAAAGCCCGTCTTATATACGAAACCAAACAAGGCTACGGCCATGGCTATCAGACAGGCATCAGGGAGGCGAAAGGCGATTATATCTTTTTGACGGAGGCTGACGGCACGTATGCGGCCCGAGATCTCGAAAAATTTCTCGTATATGCGAAAGATTTTCCAGCTGTCTTTGGCACGAGGACAAATCAAAGCGCCATTTTGGAAGGTGCTTCTATGGGTCTATTCCGAAAACTTGCCAATGTTTTTGAGGCCAAGACAATTGAAGTTTTATTTGCCACAAATTCTCTCACGGAAATTGGTTGCACTTGCAAACTCTTTGAACGCAGTATTTTAAAACAGCTTGAACCTCTCTGGAAAACGACAAACGCTCTTTTTGCCACGGAACTCTTACTTTTGACTATATCCCAGAGAATCAAATTCATTGAAATTCCAATTACTTTCAGCGAACGGGTGGGAGAATCACAACTGACCGCCCGCTGGCACCAGCTCGCCAAATGGGGATTGAAAATTTTCTGGTTTATTCTCTCTTTCTGGTTTCTCTGGGTTATTGATAGGAAACCAAAGAGGGTTTTATAAATCACTACTCGTTATTTAGATCAGCAATTCCAGGGTCTTGCAATCCGCGACTATAGACCATGACTGCGTCAACTGGCTTTGTTGGCCGACTAGTAGCAAGCAGATCTTTCACTGTGCAAAGTTCAAGACATGTTTCATCATTCATGATATACCTCGCTGGTTTTTGGTTGTAGAAAAGAGCAGATTCCAAGGTGTTGACCAGAATACATATAACGTAAAAAAAGTCACCGACAAAACATCGGTGACTCGTCAAACCTGATTCGCGGTTACCTGCGACATTCTGACCCTTTCATAGACTCGAGAAGTTGGAATAATTCACGGGCGTAAATTATTACATGATGGTTTTCTAAACTCTGTGGTAATTTTCCATCACTCTCGATTATCAATCTATCCGACATACCGATATTCCTGGTCGCATCACCATAAGCTTCCTCGACAATCTTGGGATTTCCGAGTTGTCTCAACTCTTCTATTGTGCGCATACTCTTCTATGATGTATCGTTTGTAAAAATAAGTCAAATTCTTGACTTCTTGTTATTTTATGTAAAGATGGAAAATACTTTATTTCTATCCAAATGCTATGAACAAAGCACCAAATTTGAATGGCAAAACATTAATCGTGTTCGGTGGAGCGGGTTTTATAGGTTCCAACTTTATTCGTTACATTTTTTCTAAACACCCAAAGACGAGAATTGTTAATTTCGACAAGCTCACATATTCCGGTAACCTAGACAATAATGAAGATGTGGCAAAAAATCGCGCTTTTGATTATCATTTTGTAAAAGGCGACATAGTTGATAAGAAAAAAGTTGATATGGTATTTAAAAAATTTAAGCCGGACTATGTCATAAATTTTGCAGCAGAAACTCATGTAGACAAGAGTATTCATGGTGCTTCTCTGGAATTTATAAAAACTAATATAGAAGGTGTTTTTAATATAGCTGAAGCAGTCAAAACTAACCCAAAGGTTATAAAATACGTACAGGTTTCAACGGATGAGGTGCATGGCAGTGTGTCACTTGATTCCAAAGAGAAATTTAATGAATATACACTCTTTGCTCCTAATGTGCCTTACGCTGCAACCAAAGCTGGTGGTGATCTGCTCTGTCGAGCGTATTTTTCAACATGGAAAGTGCCTGTAGTAGTAACTCATTGCTCAAATAATTACGGTCCATATCAATATCCAGAAAAAATCATTCCTTTTTTTGTGACGCGCATGTTAGAAAATAAAAAACTGCCTCTGTATGGTGACGGTAAACACGTGAGAGATTGGATTTATGTTCTCGATCACTGTTATGCTCTGGAACTCTGTCTCTTGAAAGGAATTCCTGGAAATGTTTATCATATAGGTGCAGATAATGAATTGGATAACACCGATATCGCTGATCGTATTTTGAGATACTTTGATCGTGACCAATCGTGGGTTGAATACGTTGGCGATCGACCGGGTCACGATCGTCGCTATTCAGTTGATGCGAGCCGAATTACAAAAGAACTCGGCTGGAAAAAGTCGTATACTTTTGAAAAGGCATTCGCCGAGACTATACAATGGTACATAGATAATCCAAAATGGATTCTACGTGTGAGAGAACGCACAGGTGTTTTCAATCCGCACATTGATTTGTGGCAAAAGCATAAATTAGAGAAAAGTTCTAATAAAAAAATAAAAATATGAAAGGAATCGTATTAGCCGGTGGTTTAGGTACTCGTCTCCGCCCATTAACGCTTGTAACAAACAAACATCTTTTACCTGTCTATAACAAGCCGATGATTTTGTATCCTATAGAAACCTTGCGCCGGTCTGGTATTTTAGAAATTATGCTTGTCTGTGGGAGGGAACATGCCGGAGATTTTATAAATTTTCTAGGCTCGGGCAAAGAATATGGAGTCAAGCTTTCCTATGCGGTTCAAGATAAAAACAATGGAGGTATCGCTGACGCTCTTGCTTATACAGAAGATTTTTCAGATGGAGGCAGTATGGCTGTCATTCTAGGAGACAATATTTTTGAAGACAGTTTCAAGGGTTCGGTAAAGAGCTTTCAAAACGGCGCAAAAGTATTTTTGAAAAAAGTTCCCAATCCACAGAGATATGGTGTACCAGTTTTTGACAAAAGTGGCAAAAAAATAGTAAAAATAGAAGAAAAACCTGAAAATCCGAAATCCAGTTATGCTTTAACCGGTTTTTATCTCGTAGATAATGATATTTTCTCATTTATCAAAAAATTAAAACCTTCAAAGAGAGGAGAATTGGAAATGACTGACGCTCTCAATCATTATGTGGAAATGGGTAAAACAAGTTTTTCTGTTGTGAATGGTCAATGGTACGATACAGGCACAATTGATTCACTCCTAGAATCCGCTATTCAAATAAAAAACAAACTCGGTGGAAAAATCTCCTAAAAAAACATCTCCAAGAATCCTCGTCACGGGCGGAGACGGTATGCTCGGCTCATATTTCAAAAATGATTTGCGTTTTTTGAGATTTGGAAAAACAGACCTCGATGTGACCAATTTTTCTCAAGTTGAAAAAATTCTACGGGCCGAAAAACCAAATATTATTCTCCACCTAGCCGCTCTCACAGATATGAAAAAATGTGAAGAGGACCCTAATCTTGCACGAAATATAAATGAAATTGGAACATATAATATCGCTCGTGTCGCAAAAGAAATCGAAGCAAAAGTTGTCTATGTTTCAACGAACGCCGTTTTTGACGGGCAAAAAAACGGTGCATACGCTGTCATAGACAAACCTAATCCCGTAAACGTATATGGACAGACAAAGTATAGCGGTGAGCTTGCTGTCTTGCGGGCTGATCCACGCAATCTCGTAGTGCGCACGTCATGGATTTTTGGCGGGGGAAAAATGAAAGATAGAAAATTTGTGGGTAAAGTCTTGCCGAAATTGCTTATGGATCAACCGATAAGCGTTGTAAGTGATGTGAAGGGGACGCCCACATACGCCAAAGATCTCGCCTGTGTGCTTGAAAAATTGTTACAAAGCGATATATCTGGTGTCATACATGTGACAAACTCCGGCAGTGCGTTGCGATATGACATGGCTCTGGTCTTGAAAGAGACACTTCGATCACATAGTGAGATTTCTCCTACGCTTCTTTCTAGTTTTGGCCCTATCGGTAATACCTTGCGGAACGAAGTGCTCGATTCCGGTCCCCACGCCCTGCGCCCATGGAAAGAAGCACTCGAGGAATATATAAATACTGAATGGAAATAATATGACAAAGGTCAAACAAATAAAAAAATGCCGAATCTGCGGCAACAGAAAATTGGAACGAGTGCTCGATCTCGGAAAGACGCCGCCGGCCAACGCTTTTGTTTCAAAGAAGGATTTAAGAAAGAAGGAAGAATACTTTCCTCTGGTTTTAGTATTTTGCGGCAAGTGCTTCCTCCTCCAGCTCGCACATTCAGTGGATCCAAAAACCCTCTTTCGGGACTATTATTACAATACAGGCGCATCGAAGCCGCTCGTCGAGCATTTCACCAGGATGGCGGATGAGCTCTCGAAGCACTATTTGGATTCCCAGGAAGATTTGGTTGTCGAATTCGGATCAAATGACGGAGTCCTGCTTGGTGCTTTGAGAGACAGACATCGAGCGCTCGGCGTCGATCCCGCGGACAATGTCTCAAAACTGGCGCGAAAGAGGGGAGTAGAAACCATTACTGATTATTTCGGCAAAAAATCGGCGAGCAAAATAGTAAAAAAGCACGGTCTCGCGAAGGTAATCGTCGCAAACAACGTCTTTGCTCACATAGATGATATTCATGATGTGCTCAGAGGCGTGGATATACTTCTCCACGATGACGGATACTTTGTATTTGAATGTCACTGGGTGGGCAATCTTATTCACGAAGGGGGATTTGACCAGGTGTATCACGAGCATCTTTTTTACTATTCCCTCCATGCTCTGAAGACCCTCCTTGCCACACACGGACTCACGATCACAGATGTAAATCTCGTACCTATCCACGGAGAGTCTCTGCGCGTGTACGCGGCAAAGAAAGGCAAAGAAAACAAAGCAGTAAATGGATTCTTGGAAAAGGAAAAAGAAATGGGGCTTACCAAAAAAGAGACGTATGAGGGCTTTTCCGAAAAGGTCATATCAAACAAGGAAAGGCTCGGAGACTTGCTTGTGGCACTGAAGAAGCTGGGCCACTCCATAGTCGGTTATGGCGCTCCAGGTAAATCCACAACTCTTCTAAATTATGTAGGAATAGGGCCAAAAATTATCGATTTTATCACGGACACGACGCCGTCCAAGCAGGGTGCTTATACGCCTGGTATGCGCATTCCTATAAAACATCCGGACATTCTCACCAAAAAAAAGCCCGACTACATTTTACTTCTATCATGGAATTACGCCGATGCAATATTGGAAAAGGAAAAAAAAATACGGAAAAGGGGAGTAAAGTTCATCATTCCAGTACCTGAAATCAGAATAGTTTAATTTCACTTATAGCAGCGTTCTTTAAATTTGGAACAGATATAATTAGGTCAGAGATTTTCTCAGATAGGGCAAAAGAAAAGAGTTGAAGTAGGTCTGTACGAATACGGTACACTCGTTTATCACCCAATGTTTTATATGAAGTGTAATCATCCACTCTAATATTTCCGACAACATCTCTCATGTCGAAATCATTTTTAAAATAGAAAGCGAGTTTTATGTTGCCGGGCACATTATCTGTTATGAGTGTAAAGACGACTGTATGCAATTTTTCAGGATCAAACTGGGACTGTTTTATGACTATTTCTCTTTTCTGGTTTAGATTTAAATTGTTTGTTTCGGTGTCCGAGAGAGGAAGTGTTTCATAGAGCATGATCCCCGGATCCATATAATATGACCTTACTGCCGATTGCTCCATGAGCACTTGTTTGAATTCCGGGCTTGTGGATGTGCGCAAGCTCTTCACTTTTTTCACAATAGAGGTGCCTGATTCAGGCGGCTGAGCCGTATTTTGTATGAGTGTCAAGGGTGCTTTCATATCAAAGAAAATGACATAGTTGGCAAGAGTGAGACCCGGCATTTTTTGTAGTATGTGGCTGCCGGATAAATTTGGTACTCGCAACTCAAGATTTGTTTTGCTTAAAGTTTCTAATTCTTTGAGTAGAGTCCGATTCAGATTGACGATGGCATCTCTTCTTTGTATCGACTCTTCTTTTAGGCGCAGAGAATGAAAGCCAAAAGCCTGTTGGGCGGAAAAAATGATGATGACGATCGGTATAATCAGTCGGAGGGCGGCATTTCCTCTTTTTTTCAGGATGAGTGATGAAGATAAAGCTAGAAAGATGGAATAAAAATAGAAAGGCACACCGGCGTATCTATAATCGAAATCAGGGATCGTTTCATGGTTTGGTCTGGCGAGGATGACCATAGAGATTGTTATAAACATCACCACTAGGAGCCATATGATGAATTTCTTTTCTTTTTTCGGCGAATTTTTCCAGACGAGAGAGAAAAATAAGACATTTAAAGCGAGGATGAATATGGTCAAAAAAGGCCAAAGAGGTATGGCGTTTTCTTTTACAGCCGGATGAGCCAGGATCTTTACGGCATTCGGTGCAAGCAGTGGAAGAGAGACTCCACTCGCAAAGAACGACAGGAAATTCTTTGCTAGGGGTAGTGGTTTCCAGTATTCTTTTCTGTCTGTAAAATCGGCTCGGGCTACGCCCTCTGCACCGAGCGCAGTGAGAAATGTATCAGGCTGAATGACTTTAAATGAAATATAAAAAGAAATTGCGAAAATCAGAGTGACAAAAATGAGGCAAAAGAGAGAGTGGTAATTTTCTCTAAAGAATCTCCGTGCGTCTATTAGCCTGACTCCAAAGCTTTCTTGTTTTATATAGCTGTGATAGGCCATGTAAAGGAGGAGTGCCGGAAGGGTCCATACTCCGGATGTGTTTATTAGGACCCCTGCCAGAGCCGCTATGACGAAATAGACCAAATATTTATTTTTTCGCTCTTCTGTCCATGCCGTATAAGCCCACAGAGCGATAGAAAAGAAAAGTACTACTTGTGGATACATAGACATGATATAAAGACCCGTGAGCATATCCGCCCAACTCGTTGCGCCTGTAAAGATCACGAGAAATACAAAAAAGCTTTTTGTACCGATATTGAGCCTTCGGAAGGTGAGATATGTAAAGAATGGTATGAGAGCAAAAAGGATGAAAACGAAAGTGTTGTATGGAATATGATTGACACCAAAGAGACTATCGAGAACTTTCATCTCTCCCTTATAAAGAGGAATCATGTGGTCGTTGCCATATGGTGTGAGCACAGTATCTTGGAATGATACGAGACGATTGGTGCTCGTGACGATAAAATCGTCCATACTAAAATAACCATTCAAAATATTTCCTGCGTGGCTTATGAAAGCAAATGTGAAACAGATTGCCAAAATAAGCAGATTTTTTTTGGTCTGTCCCAGAGAGTTCCAGAAGTTTTTTAGACGACTTTCGATTTTGCCAAAATTTCTTCCTAAAATTATACTCGATACGAGAGCGATAATTAGGATGACGGTTGCAGTGATGAGGCCATTTTTTATGCCTCCGAAGTAAATCTGAGCTGTCGGACCGAAGGTGGCGAGTAAAGAGACGTCGAAACGTAAAACGACCATTAGTGCTAGTGTGGAGACAATACTGGCAAAACCCAAGATGAACAAATGCATAATCTTATGGTATCACTGGAAATGATGCTATTGCAAATCACGACTTTATGATAAAATTTTTCAATGACTGATAAATGGATTAAAGATACAGGTCTCGTTTTGGCCCTCCTTTTTCTCATTCTTGGGTTCAGTGGTTCAAGGAAGTTTCTCGTCATTTCTATACTGTTTATTGTTTTATCTACTCTTATTCCCAAAACACTCTATCCTGTCGCCTATGTCTGGCTCAAGCTAGTGAAAGTCCTGAATATGATCGTACCTAAAATCTTTTTTAGTTTAGTTTTTTTTGTTGTTGTATTGCCAATTGGATTTCTCCACAGATTGGTAAATAATGATACTATGCTTATTTCGAGCTGGGAGGGATCAGTCACGGCATTTATCGATAGGAATTATAAATTTTTGAAACAGGACTTAGAAGTACCTTATTAATTTCAAATATATGGATTTTCTAAAAGACATCTGGGGATTTCTCAGAATGAGAAAAAAATTCTGGCTTTTGCCCGCTATTATTGTCCTTGTTCTAGTCGGGACAATAATCGTGTTTGGTGGCTCGACTGCCGTGGCCCCATTTATATACACCATCTTTTAATAATGTATGATGTCAGCATCTCGTCACAAGACGCGTATTCTCGGCATTTCGGCGTATTATCATGACAGTGCAGCTGCTCTCGTCGTCGATGGAAAAATTGTTGCGGCCGCTCACGAGGAACGTTGCTCCAGAAAAAAACATGATGATCGCTTTCCCAGACATGCGGTCGGGTATGTTCTCTCTGAATGCGGACTTT
>JBBTTY010000039.1:0-4306 GCA_038063975.1 Patescibacteria group bacterium
TCAAAGGCGTCAAAGAAGCTCTGGGGCTGGGGTTAAAAGAAGCAAAAGATCTCGTTGACGCGGCTCCAAAAGTACTCAAAGAGGGTGTAAAGAAAGAAGACGCAGAAAAGTTAAAGAAAGATATAGAAACAGCAGGCGGAAAAGTAGAGTTGAAGTAACTCAAAACTGCATATATAATTTAGCATTATGGATATCCTCTCAGAGCTTTTTGGGTCGGTTATGCGTGTCAAAATGATGCGGATTTTTCTTTTCAATCAGGGGAATTCTTTTGATATTGAATATATAGAAGGCAAGACCGACGCGAAACCTAGTAATATAAAAAAGGAAATAATTTTCTTCAAAAAACTCGGTTTAATAAAGCCAAAGAAACTTATCAAAACCATTACTTTTACTTTAAAAAAAGGCAAAAAAGTCATAAACAAGAAAAGAAAAATAAAGGCTTGGACATTGGACTCAAACTTCAAATACATTGAAGCTCTCACTGATTTTTTGGTTCGCACGCATTCTCTGGAGCACAAGGCTATAGTGCGCAGACTCGAAAAGGCCGGTCGCATGAAAGCCGTTATAGTTTCAGGAATATTTATGGGAGATGCCGAATCGAGACTCGATCTCTTTATTGTGGGGGATAACGTCAAATCAGGTTCCATTGACCGCATCGTGCGCAGTATAGAGTCTGATATGGGCAAGGATATTCGTTATGCCGTACTCTCAGGTCCAGATTTTGCCTATAGAGTCAATATGAACGACAAATTGGTGCGGGATGTTCTCGATTTCCCCCATACAATTCTCGTAGACAAGATTGGAATTGCGCGCTAATTACTGTAAAAAATAGACTTTTTCTTATCCCCACCTGCCCCACAGAACATTTTTTTCGTTGTATAATTAAAGCTGGAGGTATTTATAAGCTTTTAGATTAATTTTTCATTATTATGGTACTTAAAACGTGGGGAAATACGATAACGGATGCTTTCCAGAGTATTTGGGCTGGCGTTGCCGATATTCTTCCTAATCTCGTGGCGGCGATCGTCATATTCATTATCGGCTGGATCGTCGGATCACTCGTCGGCAGGTTGATTGCTCATATCATAAAAGTAATCAAACTGGATACAGCTCTCGAACAAGCAGGACTCGGCAATGTCCTGAAACGCTCTGGATTTGATCTCAATTCCGGCAGATTCATCGGTGGCTTAGTTGAATGGTTCATCATTGTTGCATTCCTGGTGGCTTCGTTCGATGTACTCGGACTGACGCAAGTAAATATCTTTCTCCAGAGTGTTGTTTTGCTCTACTTGCCTCAAGTCATTGTCGCTGTGCTCATCCTGCTCGTATCCGTAGTTATTGCGGATGTTTTGAGCAAGGTTGTCACTGGTTCTGCTCGAGCGGCTGGCGTGCACTCAGCAAACTTCCTCGGCACGGTTACAAAGTGGTCTATCTGGATTTTTGCCTTGCTGGCCGCTCTGGTTCAACTCGGCATCGCTGTAGGCTTTATCCAGACTCTATTTACGGGTGTCGTGGTCGCTCTGTCTCTGGCTTTTGGTCTATCATTCGGCCTCGGTGGTCAGGATGCGGCCGCTCGCTATGTGGAGAAAGTTCGCGGAGAAATAGCCAGTCATCACCGCAACGGATAGTTTTTGGATTCAAATTTTAGCTTGTAACAGAAAAAGTAGCAGGTGCAAAGTCCTCGTCGCTCGGGAGGGGACCCTTGCCTAAGGGCAACCCCTCTCCCTTGCGACTCGAACCTTGCACCTGCTGCTTTTTCTGTACGAGTATAATAGACTCTATGTTAGTGAAACATAAAAAATTGGTATATAGAATTGTCACAGCAATAATTCTGGCTTTTATTTTTGGCAATACTTTTGTGTATGTAAAAAATCTCAAAACTGACATAGGAACTCTCTCACAAAGACTTGAAAAAACAAACACCGTATTGTCGCAGGCCGTAGAAAAACTCGTTTCCGATGATGAACGTCTCGCAACCTTGGAAAAACAGAGCTCAAATCTCGCTTCTGCTCAAATAAAAATTCAATCAGAATCGGCTACCCGTCTAGCTATTCTGTCCTCGGCACTTTCGAGTACGCAGTCAGGGCTCGATCTGTCTACAATCGTCAAATTATGGAGGCCGTACATTGCCCGTATTTCCTGCACTATAGATACGCCGAAAGTCATAGCGGAAACTTCAGGCTCGGCTCTCTTGTCGAAAACCTCGAAATATCCGTACGCTCATCTCATCACAAACAAGCATGTCGTCTTTTATGACAGTTATACGGCGGAGAGTTGCAAAGTAACTTTTCCTGATCTTTCCGGGACTATTAATCTTTCCAGAGATTCCATTTCATATCCGAGCAAGGGTGGGGATATAGGTATCGTTGACGTATCGAATAAAGTCGGAGCGATAGATCTGCTTGCTCAAAATGCTGTTGATAGAAAAATCTGTACGGCGGTTTCCGTAGGAGAAAAAGTAGTCATAATAGGCTATCCAGGCATAGGATCAAAGAGTGATGTCACGGCTACCGAGGGCATTATTTCAGGTTTTGACGGGGATTATTACATCACATCCGCCAAAATAGAGCAGGGAAATTCTGGCGGCGCGGCCATTCTAATCCGCGGGGCCGATACCTGTTATCTGGGCATTCCAACCTTTGTCAATGTGGGTAAAATAGAGGCTTTGGCGAGAATTCTCTCGGCAAAAGTTACGCAGTAAGTCTGGTTTTGCAATTTATTTTGTGGGTTATAATGGAAGCTAGTTTTATAGTTTAATTTATAATTTAAGACAAATATGAAAGTAAACAAAAATTTGGCAGTTCTCATCGTTCGTCTCATCATCGGCGGTATTTTTATAACGACAGGTTGGATGAAAGTTTCTGATATGGCAGCAACAATCGATTTCTTTGGCGGTATGAGTATTCCTGCTTTCTTGGCTTATATCGTTTCGTATGCGGAACTAATCGGTGGCGTGCTCATAGTTCTCGGTCTTTGGACGGAAATAGCGACAGGGGTTCTGGCTATCGTCATGCTCGTTGCAATCTACTATGTTCGTTCCATGGGCTTTCAGGGATTCATGGGACCTCTCGCTGTGCTTGCAGGGCTGGTCAGTCTATTGGCGAGCGGAGCGGGATCGTATGCGGTTCAAAAGAAGAGTTAATCAATAAAAAACTAAAGGAAGAGTGTCTCTCGAAAACGAACGGAAAATTTTTTGCTAAAAATTTTCCTAAGCTCGGGCACCGTCGTGCCCTCGGTTTCGTTTTCTCAATCCACTTTTCCTTTAGTTTTTTAATAAGCAAAAAACCCGCAGAGCACTTGCGTGATGCGGGTTGTGATAGGGAAAGAACTTAAAAAAGAACTTAAAGTTTCGTAACTGCCAAGACGAAACGATCGTCTCGTGTAGAGTCAATACTAAGACTCAATGATCTCCACACGCCGTGTGTGAGTTGTTTAGCGTAAACACTTCTTACTTCGTATCTGAGAAATGGTGGAGGATCGTCCCTGAATTTTCTCGTAATGGTGAATACGGGCACGATATAACCTTTCCAGTACCCGTTGTGTTGGACTTCCACTGATGAGCCCAGAGCGCAGATACCAGGAGAATTGAAGAAATTACCCCGTCCCTCTTTTCTTTCTTCAGGACTGAAATCCATGAGTCGCCATTCGTTTTGGAGATCATGATATGTTTCGATGAGACAAGTAAGTTCCTCGAATACCAACGAACGATATCCCTTGATGGCGAGGTCTTTCAGGAATGTATTGAGGTCTCTGTAGCCGGTGAGTATTCCTTGCTCATAATTTCCACGGCCGGGAGGCTGATATTGGATGTCCAGGAATTCAACTTCAATCTGCCGACTCTCGAAAACTTTCTGCCGAAAATATCCGAGACGCGGATTGTACTTCTTGAGACGTTCAATGTTTTTAGGATAGAAATCCCCATCGATCGTCACTTTCAGTTTCAAGTTTCCTTCGTTGCCGAGCGATTCCATGGAGTCCGCGTAGAGGTTCTTGGCCTCTTTTAGTTTCTCCACGATTTGCTGGCGAGAGACGGATTGTCCCCTTTTCTCGATGTTGTAGGAGTATAGCCAAATACTCGCAATGGCAATAATAGAGACAACGGAGACCACAATTACGGTTAGTCTTTTTTTCATGATTTTTTGGTTGCACTGAAAGTGAATAAACCTCTCCTCGGCGGAAGCCTTGGAAACTAGAGGTTTATTCGTCTTTCTGGTGCAACCAATCCAGCAAAATTGACCTTTCTTAAATTTCAATGAAAATTCTTGTTTGAAATGCAACTCATATAATTGGTATATATGGGAAAAAT
>JBBTTY010000040.1:0-11575 GCA_038063975.1 Patescibacteria group bacterium
CTGTCGCTGTCGTATCTGTTCCCGAACCGTTAAGTGAAGCTCTCGTCAGAGGGCCTACGTAACCGGTTGCGGAAATACCTTTTGAAGTCTGGTATGCCTGAACAGCTGCCTTTGTGATTGAACCGAAGTAACCCGTTGCTGGGCTAACTCCAACTCTACCCTGGAGGGCAGTAACATCAGCACCTGTAGAACCTACTGTGAGGTCTCGAGTGAACGATGCTGTAGCTGACGAAGTAACTGCGGCGCGAGCTGCAACTGCCTTGTCAGGAGAAATAATACCGAGGCTGATAAATAGATCAACGAGCTGTGACAAAGTCATAGACTGTGCCCCTGCTGTCGATGCACCAACCGCTGCGAAGACCGTGAGAGCCATCGTGAAACCGATGACAACTGCAACAACCTTCGAAGTTTTTGAAATTTGCATAATTTGTGTGTACTTCTAATAATGATAATAATGGTGATAATCTTTCGTTCACTCCATGCTTCATAGCTACTTCATAGCTATTAGGAGGAACTCGACTATTCTCGGCTTTATTTTTCCGAGCGATCTATTTTCAAACAAACAATTTTAACTGCTAATTGCTCTTGAAAACAAATCGCTCGGTTCGACACAAAACCAGAGATAGTAACCGGGTAATTATAGAGCTTTTAGCACACGTGTGCAAAACACTATCTGTGGATAACGGAAAAGAGCGATTTTAAGCTTTTTTACAGTATTATCCTCAGGTTTGGCAATAATCACCTCGCATATTGAGATTACGGCAAAACAGACTAAAAAGCAAGGGAATACGTGCTCCAGCGTCTTTCTCCCTCTTTTTTCAAAATACCAGAGGCAACCATAGACAAAAGCTCTCTCTGTATGGTTTTTTCACTACAGTCTCTTATAGCCTGACTAAAGTCCTTTATATTTAAGCCATTTTTTTTAGAAAGGAGCTTGCTAATAATGGTTTTTCGATCATTTTTATCATCTTTATTGTCCGTAGACTTAACAGATTTAACAATCTTTGGTAAATACTGAGAATGTCCTTTAGAAAGAGGTTTTTGCGGAGAATAAAGGACATCTTCTCTATCAAAAAAACCTGAATTTAAAACAACCGTCTCTTCGTTAGCTTTTTTATTTTCATCCTTGTTTATGATGGCCGTTAACTTTTCAAACTCTATCTTTAAAACATTGTAATTCATCTCCGAAATAAGACCGCCTATATGAGCTATTCCGGAAAGCGAGACAATTTCGAGCGAGAGCGCCTGATATTTTTTGAGGAGCTCGAGACGTTCTGACAGAGAAACGGTCGCAAAACTGGTATTGAGAGAGAGGAGTTCCAGAGCATTTTCGCGAATTCGCCATTTCAATGGTTCATTGTCCTTTACAAAATCAGTGATCATATAAATGGCCGCAATCAATTTCTCTGTCTTTTTGTATAGGAAAACAAAGTGCGAACCTTGACCAAATACAGAAACAGCTGTGTGAGAATTTTCAACTCCTGTATCAATTTGTCTATTCTCGTCTGTACTGTTTTCCATAATATGTCTTTTATGTCCTTTTGACACTATGTCTTTTATAAAAAATCGTCAATTAGATTTGTCCATTATAGTCACATACCGTAAAGGACGTAAAGAGTCTTTTTGTCTGGGACACGAAAGATATATTTGATCAATCCTCCCATATTTCTTCTAGTTTTTGTTCAATTTGCTCAATATATTCTCGGTTCCCGCATGATATAATTACTCGCATGCCGAAGAAAAAAACCGACCGAGAAGAAGAACCTGCGACAAGAGAACCACGAAAAAAAATAAAAGACGGATTTTTCCAAAACCTCACCAGTGAAACCGTTGGAGGAGTATCAGCCATAGTTTTTTTTGTGCTTGCTATATTCACATCTCTGGCCATATGGGAAAAAGCCGGTATCGTCGGTCACTATACATTTTTCGGCCTATCTTATCTCGTAGGCGTCGGCTATTATCTCTTACCTCTTATATTTGTGGTGCTCGGAGTGACATTTCTGCGCAACCTTCATCGTACTTTTGATAGTGCAAAATTATATGGTTCTATTATCTTTCTCCTTGGAATCTTGGGTATAATCAACATCGTCTCTCCTAACTCTGGTGGCAAAATCGGCACCTGGATTGCTTATCTCCTGGTCAAGCTTTTCGAAGAAACGGCTAGCCTCGTCTTTCTATCCGCTCTGGTTATTATTTCAATAATTATAACTTTTAATAAAGAACTCGATATCAAATCGCTCTTTTCATCGAATAGAAATAAAAATGGATATGAGAATGAGGAAGACGATATAGATGTGAGACTCTCTATGGCTCTCGATGAAGAAATTCCTAGAAAGGAAAAAGAAACAAGAAACGAGGACTTGCAGAAAAAAGAAAACTCCGAAAACTACACGGGGCAAAACAAAAAAGACAAACAAAATCTCAAAATTGCCCCAAACGCCGTGGATGATGAAACCGGTTTCATAAAATCGAGTTCAGAGCAAGGTAGAGATAAGGCCTACATTCCTCCACCACTATCTATTCTGGAACGCGATAAAGGTAAACCAGTAGTAGGTGACGTAAAAGCCAATGCAAACATTATAAAGAGAACGCTCGCCAATTTCGGCATAGACGTCGAAATGGACGAAGTGTCTATCGGCCCATCGGTCACGCGTTATGCCCTGAAACCCGCCGAAGGCGTAAAACTTTCGCGCATTGTGGCGCTTCAAAACGACTTGGCTCTAGCTCTGGCTGCTCATCCTCTGCGCATAGAAGCTCCTATTCCAGGAAAATCACTCGTCGGCATAGAAATACCAAATACGATCAAGACGACTGTTGGTCTCGGCACACTCCTCTCTGTCGAAGAGTTCCAGAGTTCTCCAAAATCGCTTCTAGTTTCGCTCGGCAAGGGTATTTCTGGAAAATCACACTTTGCAAATATTGGCAAAATGCCACACTTGCTCATTGCCGGAGCCACCGGATCAGGCAAATCTGTCACTATTCACGGTCTGATTGTCTCTCTCCTCTACAGATGCTCGCCTGAAAAACTCAAGTTCATCATGATAGACCCAAAGCGTGTTGAGCTGACTATGTATAACAAGATCCCCCACCTCCTCACTCCAGTGATCACCGATCCAAAGAAAGCTATCCTCTCTCTCAAATGGGCGGCTAAAGAAATGGAGAGACGCTATAACATTCTAGAGAAAAACAGCGTGCGCGACATAGATTCGTATCACAAAAACATATACGAACCTGCCTCCAAGAGGGTGAGGGTGAGAAGAGATGGTTCTGATACAGCTGAAAATCTAGGCCCTGATCCAATGCCTTTTATAGTCATCATTTTAGATGAGCTGGCCGACATTATGTCCACTTATCCACGTGAACTAGAGGCTGGTATCGTGCGCCTCGCTCAAATGAGTCGCGCTGTGGGCATTCACTTGATACTTTCTACCCAGAGACCTTCGGTAAATGTCATAACGGGACTTATAAAAGCAAACATTCCTGCTCGTATGGCTCTCCAAGTCGCTTCTCAGATTGATTCTCGCACTATTCTTGATACTATGGGTGCGGAAAAATTGCTCGGTGCCGGAGATATGCTCTATCTCTCCGGCGAGATGTCGAAACCGACCCGCATTCAATGCGCCTTTATATCAGAAAATGAAGTAAAGAAAGTTGTGAAATTTCTCGTCGACAATCATGCTTTGGAATTGACTGACGAAATAAATCTCACTGACAATGCCGTAAAAAATGACACCAACATATTTTCGGCGACACTCGATGACGACGCTGACGTAGGTCTAGATGATGATCTATACGATGAGGCCAAGAAAATTATTTTGGAAGCTGGCAAGGCTTCGACGTCATATATACAAAGGAAACTTCGTGTGGGCTATTCTAGGGCTGCGCGGCTCATAGATCTCCTCGAGGAAAGAGGCGTGATAGGTGCGGCGGATGGCTCTAAACCACGCTCGGTCGTCGGCACAGGCAGAAATGAGGCATCTCTCAGCGCAGTATCCGAAAAAAGTAATCCACAGGCAGGAGAGGAAAATTCATAATTTCTTTATCTCTTCTTTTTATACTTACAAAGGCTATGACCGATCGAAGAAAAGTAAAAAGATTGTTGAAAATATTAATAGCTTTTTTTATAGTAGCTCTGATAGGCGGATACGGCGTATTTCGCGGACAAACTTTGGCAGAAGGACCGAAAATTAATATATCGGAACCTGTAGATGGATCGCTAGTATCGCAATCGCTTGTGATAGTTTCTGGTATAGCAAAAAATATTTCTTTTCTCAATTTGAACGGCGCTCAAATTTTTACCGACGAGGCGGGGTTGTTCAAAGAAAAAATTCTGCTTTCCCACGGGTATAATATAATTACTCTCGAGGCTTCCGATCGGTTTGGCAGAAAGACGGAGAAATCATTACAAATAATCTACAAATAATATGGCAAAAAAAGAAAGAAAAACGGAAATAAAAGATGACGGTATGAAAGAAACAACAAAAGAAGCAATGAAAGAAACAGGCAAAGAGCGTCAAAATATAGAAGACACACTCAATGCTATAAAAACCAAATTCGGCGAAGAAGCCATCATGAAACTCGGCGATAAACCGAGAGTTCATATAAACGCCATTTCAACTGGTTCTATCGGCCTCGATGCGGCGACAGGTATTAACGGCGTGCCTCGCGGTAGGATTATAGAAATATTCGGTCCAGAATCATCTGGCAAGACCACTCTATCTCTGCACATCATTGCCGAAGCTCAAAAAACTGGAGGTATATGCGCTTTTATAGATGCTGAACACGCTATGGATCCGGAATATTCAAAAAAGATCGGAGTAAAGATTGACGAGCTTCTCATCTCCCAGCCCGACACGGGCGAGCAAGCTCTCGAGATTGTTGAGTCTCTGGTACGTTCAGGAAAAATTGACGTCATTGTTATAGATTCCGTTGCCGCTCTTACACCAAAAGACGAAATAGAAGGAGACATGGGTGCGAGTCACATGGGCAAACAGGCCCGTTTGATGTCCCAAGCTCTACGCAAACTCACAGCCATCACGGCAAAGTCCAAAACTGTCGTTATATTCATCAATCAAATTCGCATGCAGATAGGTGTTATGTTCGGCAATCCTGAAACAACTCCGGGAGGCAAGGCTCTGAAATTTTACACATCCATGCGTCTCGACATTCGTCGTATAGCCCAAATAAAGAAAGGTGAAGAAGTGGTCGGCGGTCGCGTGCGGGTAAAAGTAGTAAAAAATAAGGTGGCGGCTCCATTCAGACAGACAGAATTCGATCTGATGTATAACGAGGGCATATCGCGAGAAGGAGAAATTATTGCTCTAGGCGAAAGTCACGGGATAATCTCCAAATCTGGTGCTTCGTATTCATACATACCTGCAAGTAATGAAAGAAGTGGTGAGAAAGATACTGAAAAGATTGGCGAAAAAATCCCTCTCGGCCGAGGCTATGACGCAACCAGACAATTCCTCAAAGAAAATACAAAAATCGCCAACGAAATCCTAAAGAGAATTAGAGAAAAATTGAAGGAGATATAAAAAAAACCTGACAATAGATAAGTTTCAACTAAACATCCCCGCTCATAAGGCGGAGATGTTTAGCACTTGGTTCATGGTTCATTTATTCAAAGATCATCTATGATTACAGTACAAAAGAGGAGATAAAGAAAAGATAAAGTTTCGCGCAGTAGATGTGGATAACTTTTGATAAAAACACAAAATAAAACACAAAAAAATATGGAGTCAGTGGACAAATTATCGGCCACAGGCTAGTATAAAGCCTTATTGAGCCATTTTTTATATTGATTTACTATGTCACTCCTCGATTACAGCGAAATAACCGCCCGAAAATATATCATTGTAGACAAAGAACCCTATGAGGTTCTCGAGAATCATATTTTTCGTATGCAACAGAGAAAACCCCAAAACAAGACAAAAATTAAAAACTTGCTTTCAGGCCGCATAGCCGATATGACATTCCATCAAGCAGACAAAGTTGAGGAAGCGGAAATAGAAACAAAAGAAGTAAAATATCTCTATCAGAGCCGAGGCGAATGGTGGTTTTCCGAAGCTAACGATCCATCAAAGCGTTTCAAGATTACCGAGGATATTCTCGGCATAAAAGCCAAATTCATGAAGCCGAATTCTATATATGACGTCATGGTATTTGATGAAAAAATTTTCGGCATAAAGCTCGATACGACCGTAGATCTCAAAGTCGTAGAAGCTCCTCCAGGCGTCAGAGGCGACACAGCTCGTGGTGGCGGGAAACTAGTCAAAGTAGAAACCGGTGCTATGATCACCGTTCCCTTATTCGTAAACGAAGGTGATATCGTGAAAATCAACACCGAAACCGGCGAATACAGGGAACGAGTTTAAAAATTTGTTTTTAAGTAAAAAAGCAGCACATTTTTCTCGAGAACCTCCGCAGGTGAGAATTTGTCAAAGGTCTGTCCTTGACAAATTCGATCCGAGGACTGTTCGAGAGAAAGATGTGCTGCTTTTTTACTTTTATCGAGCTACATAAGGCAACAAAGCCATAAAGCGAGCGCGTTTGACTGCCGTAGCCAATTTACGCTGATTTGTGGCACAGACATCCGTGCGCTTTTTACCTATGATGCGCGCATGAGGATTGAGAAATTTCTTTAAAATTTCCGTATCTTTATAATCTATGTGCTCGATATTATGCTGTTTGAAGAAACACTGCTTTGTCATTTTATAATAGTTACTATTTATAATTCACTGTTTAATTTAGAAAGGAATATCTTCTGGATTTATGTCTTCGGTCGGATATTCGATTGTCTCTACCACGTCTTTATCTTTTGTTCCGCTTTTCGAAGTATCACCTACAGAAGTAAAACCTCCTCCACCTGATTTCTGACCGAATTGAACGCGATCGGCGACGACTTCAGTGCGATATTTTTTCTCGCCTGTTGCCTTGTCATCCCAGCTCCTCGTCTGCATTCTGCCTTCTATCATCACTTGCTGGCCTTTTTTGAGATACTGCGCCGATGTTTCTGCTTGTCTACCGAATACAACGATGTTGTGGAAATCCGCAGCTTCTTGTTTGGCACCGTTTTTGTCTTTCCAAACCCTATTGGTGGCGACCCCGAATGACGTAACTTGAATACCTGACGGCAATGCCTTCAACTCTGGATCGCGGGTGAGATTGCCTATAATAAAAGCTTTGTTTAGATACATATATTTTTCTATTGAACTACACTAGTAAGAAAACCAAGTTGCTCTCATTGTATCCTAGACTACCAATTTGTCTATTGATTTGTCGAGATCTTCTCTAGATGTCAATGGCACTTCTTTTACATCTTTTAACCCATCTGTTTTTGCTTCTTCTCGCTTTTCTTCAGGCAAGATTTTCGACCCATAGAGCGTGTTTTCTCGTACTGTTTTTATAATGAGATAACGTAAAATTTTCTCATTGGCATCGAGAGCCTTTTTTATGTCCGCCGCAAAATCAGGCGATGTCTCATATTTGATCCAGCCAAAATAAGCTGTATCGTATTTATGGCGAGCCGGACCAATGGTCTTTACTAATGTATAGGCCAAGTTACGAAGTTTTGGAAACTCTTCACTGATTATCACTGCCCCGCTCTTACCGAGAACTGCTTTTATAGCGTCTACCTCTTCAGATAGTTTCTCTGGAGAAACAGCGGGAACGATGTGGAATCCCACCTCGTAGACGGAAGCCTCTTCCGTCTTAACCGTTTCTTTTGTCATTTTTAAAGTGACTAGCTTATAATTTTTTCCTTGCAATAAGCCGTTTTCCGGTCGGAAAACTTATCCAAAGCAAGTATGTCACATCATACTCGAAAATATCATCTTTGCAAACAAAAGCCTGCATTTGAAATGCAGGCAATGATTCAAAACTTGAGAGATCACTCTTGAGAGATCACTTGAGACATTTGAGAAGCTCAATATCTGCTCTGAATCGTCCTTGCAAGATTGCAACTTTGGCCACAAGCTTTAAACGATCCTCGAGAACTTTATCGGCGAACGATGCAAGGCACGTGCAAATATCGAAATACGTGAATTTTCCATTGGTCCGCCTCATTGTTTCGAGAATCTCCTTAGGACCGGTACGCGGCACAGAGGTCATGGTAAGCACTTCTTGGTCATCTTGTCCTGTCACGGGGAATCTCGCCATAGAGAATTTGATCAAGGACCAGAGACTGTCCTCTCTGCATACTCCCCAGACAAACCAGTAACGAGAATCAGGTAAAAAGTCCAACCTGATTATCGAAGAAAAATACAGACCCTGCTTCGAAAGCCAGAACTGATTAGGGATAAGATCTTCCTCTCTCAATAGACTTACGGCGTTCTCAAGACTATTTGCTTGAGCAACGAAAGCCGAAAGTCGTGGTAAACTCACTCTCTCCATTTCAGACCTGACCCTGAGTCCGAACATCTCGACAACTGCGATCCATTCTTCTTCCGAAAGTCCAGTCTTACCGGACGCAATAACTTTCAAGATTGAAGGCAAACCTTCGTTCATGGGATATCCTTTTTTTAGTTGTTAGAACAAGCTTTTAGGCGAACCTTCAAGCGTTTCAAAGTTGATATTACTCTTTAAACTTATTCTGTCAATTTAAAAAGTCTGAACGCATTATCCACCAACTGTTTTCTCCCATCGATCAAATCAATTTCTTTTATACCGACAATTTTGTCGGCTATATGAGTGACAAATAAAGGTTCATTCCTTTTGCCACGCTCGGGCACAGGTGCGACATACGGACAATCTGTTTCCGACATAATGCGATCTATAGGTGTCGCTTGAACGAGCTCTATGTATTGTTTTGCAAATGTAACAACACCCGTATATGAGAGATAGAAACCCAGAGCTAAAAATTCGCGAACCTCTTCTAAACTACCAGCAAAAAAATGAACATCCCCACGGAGTTTGTCTCCGTATTTTTCTTTATAAGGTTTCAAAATATCCAAAACATCTCTATACGCATTACCGCCTTTATCCGAACGAATATGGAGCATGAGAGGCAAATCAAATTCAATAGCTATTTCTATTTGATCTATAAAAGCTCTTTTTTGTCTCGTATGTTCTTCCTCACTCGGCGAGCGATAATAATCGAGTCCGCACTCCCCTATTCCCACAACTTTTTTACCGCCTTCTTTTATGAGTTTTCTATAAAATTCTTTATCAAACACTTCACCTCGTGACGTAAAGCCTTTTGATTTCAGATCGTCGTCAAGTTCTTGTGCATCATGAAAAGAAGCGTTTGCATGAATGGGATGAAGACCGACAATAGCATAAACACCTTTTGGAAATTCTCGAGTCATCTCTACGGCTCTCCGCGAAGTATTTTGTTGCGTGCCTATATTTATCATCCACACACCTGCTTTTAATGCTCGTAGAACTACCTCATTTCTATCCACATCAAAAGCGATAAAGTTTGTGTGAGCGTGGATATCTATGAATTGCGGCCGCATAAATAAAGTTTATTCTTTTCTCAAAAAAAGTGGTGCATCGGGCATTTTGTTTTCTTTCACAAGTTTCTTTATTACTTCCGAAGTTTTTGGCAATATCGGTTCGAGCAATATCCCTATATTATAAAGTCTGGTGCATAAATCTTTGATTATCAAAACAGCGGCTACTTTGTTTGTTTTTACCAGTTTAAACGGTGTTTTTTCTTGGATCAATTGATCGGCATCTCCTATATATTTCCAAATTATATTTGAGGCTGTTTGAATATCAAAAGAATCGAGAGCTTTTTTGTATTCTGTGGGAAGAATGTTTTCAAAAATTTCATTAGAAATTTCAACTGGTTTTTCGAGGTGTGTTGTCGCCATTTTCATAATACGAGAAACTAAATTACCAAGACCATTTGCCAGATTGGTATTATAAGCATTTTTGAAACGATCCATAGTAAAAGGAGAATCTTCGAAAGGGGAAATTTCGCAAGATACAAAATAACGCAGAGCTTCTGTACTGTATTCATTCAATATGTCAATTGGATCTACGACATTACCTAGAGATTTCGACATTTTTATGCCGCCATCACCTGTAACAAAACCATTTACAACTACAGTATGAGTCGGAGGAAGACCAGCCGCCAGAAGCATTGCCTGCCACATAACAGATTGGAAACGAGTGTTGTCTTTGCCACAATATTGCGTCGGAGTGCCATTTTTCCAGAATTTTTCAAAATTTTTTTGATCTTCTGGCCAACCGAGTGTAGAAATATAATTAGTCAGAGCGTCAAACCATACATACATAATATGATCTGCATCGTTAGGCACAGGCACGCCCCACGTCATCTTTTTTTTCAATCTCGAAATACTAAAATCATCGAGTCCGTGCTTTATAAATTCGCGCATTTCGTTCATACGAAAATCCGGCACAATATTATGACCGTGCGTATCATATAGTTTTATCAATTTGTCACCAAACGCAGAAAATTTAAAAAAATAATTCTCTTCTTCTACTATCTGCGACACAGTATCGTGTACAGGACATTTTCCGTTTACGAGCTCCGATTCTGTTTTTGTTTCTTCACAGCCGACACAATATTTGGCTTTGTAATTTTTCTTGTATATAAAACCGTTTTTTTCTACAATTTTCCAAAATTCTTGGGCGGATTTTTCGTGATGTTTGTCTGTAGTTCGAATAAACTGAACTCCCTCGCTCATACCGAGTTTTGGCAAGAGCTTTTTGAAATTATTTGCGTATTCATCAACATAATCTCGAATCGGCTTTCCCGCCTTTAGTGCAGCATCAAAAATCTTTTGGCCGTGTTCATCTGTACCAGTATTAAAAAAAACTTCGTACCCAGACAAACCTTTCCATCTGGCAATAATATCAGCCCGAATAAACTCCAGAGCATGTCCCATATGCGGATTGGCGTTTACATACGGCAGAGTAGTAGTTATATAAAAAGATTTTTTCATGAATGAATTAAGAATACCGCAAGAACGAGAAAAGTCTATTTTATATGTGAGAGCGAAAGAAAGTCTGTGAGCGAAGACTTTCGGAGACTGCGTAGGCGGTCGAGAATGAGACGGCTCGCCAGCAGGCGAGAACGTCGTGCTGAGCGAACAGACTTTCTTTCGCTCTCGAACAAAATTTTACACTTGTGACACTTTTCTCTTTTGAACATCATCCAAGAATTCGACTAGCATAGATGAGAGTGGCACAGATAATAAGATTCCCAGAAAGCCTGCTAATTTGAAACCGATGAGCAGAGATATAATGACGAGAATCGGTGGCACACCGACAATTTTTTTGACGACCAATGGATATATGAGATGATTTTCAAATTGTTGAATGATGAGATAGAGACCAACAACAATAAAACCAGCAGAAGCGCCGTTGTCCACATACGCCGCAGCCACAGCCGGTATAGCGGCGATAATCGGACCAAACAGAGGTATGGTCTCTAGCAGAGCTGCCAACACAGCAAAGAGAAGAGCATTGCGAACGCCTAGAATCATGAGACCTAGATATACCAAAAGCCCAACGACAATAGCAAGTATGAGCTGACCTTGCATCCAGAGGCCGATTTTTGTCTGTGTTCGCTTCCATAGATCCAAAACATAGTCTTCCCTCT
>JBBTTY010000041.1:0-55876 GCA_038063975.1 Patescibacteria group bacterium
GAAATTAACTTGGTTGGAAATGTCGCTCATAGCGTTTCTCATAGCGCTGTTTTTGTGGTGGCTTTATCCTACGGAAGTGGCAAAAACCAATGATATTATAGTCGTTCAAAAAAAAGGATATAATATTTTTCCATCTATATCTATAGAAGCAAAATCAGCTTATGTTCTCGAGGTTCGCACAGGTAAAATCTTGTTTGAAAAAGAGCCGGAACTGCAATGGCCTCTGGCATCTCTGACAAAACTAATGGTTGCCTTTACAGCTTCGAAATTAGTACCCGATTATATGCTGGTGCGTATAACATCCGATGATGTAGGAGAAGAAGGGGACACAGGACTTTTCCCCGGCGAAGAATGGAATATAAAAAAGCTGATTGATTACAGCCTGGTCGTCTCTTCCAATGATGGTATTCGGGCCATAGCTTCGATTGCCGGATCCCAGATTGCCTCCCTCTCGGCCACCACTTCCGTAGATGCTCTCTTTGTTGAACGTATGAATATTCTGGCGCGTGAAATAGGGCTGACGGAAACGTATTTTCTCAACCATTCCGGCATAGATGTTTCTGGAACTCTCTCTGGAGGGTACGGCTCGGCCAAAGACGTGGCTTTGCTCACGGCGCAAATCTTGAAAACCAACTCTCACATACTCGAAGCCACGGCCTTCTCGAAAATAAACATAGGCTCAAAAAATAAAATCCACGATGCAGTCAATACAAACAAATCTCTGGAAAAAATTCCGAATGTTTTGGCTTCAAAGACTGGCTATACAGAACTATCTGGAGGTAATGTGATGTTGGCCTTTAATACCGGACTCGATCAACCAATCATTATTTCTATCCTCGGTTCCTCATATGAAGGCAGATTCAATGATTTGAATACTATTGTAAAGGCCACTCTAGAATATTTTGCAAAATAATATGAAGAAAAAACCAGTAGATAAAAAACTGCTCATTTCTATTCTCTTGCTCGTGCTAGCCGGTTTTCTCATATTTCTATCCGCATCTCTCGGCCTGTTGACTCGTGATTCGGTTCATTTTGGTTCCGCCGCCTGGAAACAGATATTTCTCGGGCTTCTTCCTGGTCTCCTCGCTCTCTATATTTTTTCAAGATTCGATTATATCAAATGGAGGAAGCTCTCATTTTGGTTTTTTCTTTTATCTATTGTGTTGAATGTTATTATTTTCATACCAGGTGTCGGTCTCACTCATGGAGGAGCGACCAGATGGCTTCTCATAGGTTCTTTTTCTCTCCAAGTGTCGGAAGTTTTGAAAATTGCCACTATCATGTATTTTGCGGCTTGGCTTTCTTTTGTAAGAGAGAAAGTGACGACATGGAAGAGGGGATTTCTGCCCCTGGTCATCATACTCGCTATCACTGGCGTATTATGTCGCGCCCAATCTGATACAGATACATTTGTAGTCATTTCCATGTCTTTAGTCGCTATGTTTATGGTGGCGGGAGGCAAGTGGAAACATGCGACTATGATTGCTCTGATCGGTATTCTGGCCTTTGCATTCTTGGTGTATGAAAAGCCTTATATCCGCGCACGTATAAGCACTTTTTTGGATCCGTCTCTAAAAAGTCTCACGACCGGTTGGCAAATACAGCAATCTCTCATAGCTATAGGATCAGGTGCTGTTACGGGGCGGGGTTTTGGCCAAAGTATCCAAAAATTCAATTATTTGCCGGAGCCGGTTGGCGATTCGATTTTTGCCGTGGCGGCCGAAGAGTTTGGTTTTGTAGGATCGCTCGGTCTCATTTTTCTCTTTGTTTTTTTTACATTACGCGCTCTCAAAGTGGCAAGTGTGGCGAATCATCCTTTTGGTACATTCGTTGGTGTAGGTATTGTCACATATATAATCGTCCAATCATTTGTAAATATTGCCGCCATGGTCGGTGTTTTGCCTCTATCAGGCATTCCACTACCTTTTGTCTCTCAAGGAGGTACGGCTCTGTTTTTCGTTCTAGCTGAAGTTGGCATATTGTTGAATATCTCCAAAAGTGCGAAAATGGTAAAATAAACAGACTAATATTTAATATGAAAATTATTCTCACGGGCGGTGGCACGGGCGGGCATTTTTATCCGATAATTGCCGTAGCAGAATCTATCAGAAGTATAACCAAAACAGAGAGGCTCATAGAGCCATCTCTCTACTACATGGGTCCAAAACAGTATGATGAAAAAGCCCTTTTTGAAAACGGCATCATATTCGAAAGGTCGTATGCGGGCAAAATGAGGCGATACTTTTCCCTTCTAAATATTATAGACGCTGTAAAAACACTTATAGGCATCATAAACGCTATCATAAGTGTCTGGAGAATATATCCGGATGTTGTTTTCAGCAAAGGGGGTTATGTCAGTTTTCCCGTGCTTTGTGCGGCGCGATTGCTACGCATCCCCGTTATTATCCATGAGTCTGATTCTCATCCAGGAAAAGTCAATTTATGGGCGGGTAAATTCGCTCTAAAAGTCGCTATTTCATATAAAGAAGCTGCCGCATATTTTCCAGTTGGCAAAGTAGCTTTTACCGGCAATCCTGTGAGGCGCGAAGTGATGGAGCCGGCGCGGAATGGCGCGAGAGAATTTTTGAAAATCATTGATGACTTGCCGGTCATTTTAATCCTCGGCGGCTCTCAAGGCTCGCAGAGGATAAATGAGAGCATCACAGGCATTTTGCCGGAGCTCGTCAAAAAATATCATGTTATACATCAGACAGGCAAGGAAAATATAGAAGAAATGATCCATACAGCCAATGTTATTTTGAATGAAAGCCAATATCATGATCGTTACAAGCCTTTTGCCTATCTCAACACTCTAGCAATGCGCATGGCGAGCGGTGCGGCTTCTCTCGTAATTTCTCGTGCCGGCTCGCAAATATTTGAAATCGCTCTCTGGGGTATTCCTTCCATTGTTATTCCTATTCCAGAAGAAATCAGTCACGACCAAACATCAAACGCTTTTGCTTATGCTGCATCGGGCGCTTGTTCTGTCATAGAAGAAATAAATCTCACACCTCATATTCTGGCTTCCGAGATAGATCGCATCATAGGAAGTGCCGATATTCGGAAAAAAATGAAAGTTGGCGCTGGCCAGTTCGCCCACCGAAATGCCGCAGATACTATTGCCAGGGAAGTCATACGGATTGCTCTGACACATGTAAAGTAAAGTATAAAAACACAGAATGTTGTATCTGTGTTTTTCATTTCAAAAGAGGATATACTAGAGCCATGCTTCGCCGTATAAAATACCTTTTCTCCAGGAGAAAGAAGGTGGTAACCAGGTTTCCTCCGAGTCCCACCGGTTTTTTACATATCGGGCGTGCTAGGACGGCTCTTTTCAATTATTTATATGCTCGAAAAAACCGAGGTTCTTTTATTTTTCGCATAGAAGACACGGACAAGACCAGATCAAAAGATGAATACGAAAAAGACATCATTGAATCTCTAGAGTGGTTAGGTTTGTCATATGATAATCGTGAAATTTGGCATCAATCAGAGCGAACCGAGGTTTATAGAAAATATTTGGAAAATCTGATAGGAGAGGGCAAAGCATATTTTTCAAAAGAAGAAAATCAAAAAGAAGGAGATAGGGCAGAGGTGATCAGGTTTAAAAATCCAAATATAAAAATAAAATTCACTGACATCATCCGCGGAGATGTCGAATTTAATACGACCGAGCTCGGTGATTTTGTCATCGCTCGGGATGTCAATGATCCGGTGTATCACTTTACCGTGGTTGTCGATGATTTTTTGTCCGGAGTTACTCATGTCATTCGGGGAGAAGATGGCGTTTCAAATACCCCTAGACAGATTCTCATTCAAAAAGCTATCGGCGCGCCAGAACCCACATATGCGCATGTGCCGCTTATTTTGGCGGCTGATAAATCAAAACTTTCTGGTCGTCATGGTGCTGTTTCAGTTCGTCAGTTTAGAGAAAAAGGTTATTTGCCACAAGCATTGGTGAATTATTTGGCTCTGCTTGGATGGAATCCGGGAACAGCGCAGGAAATTTTTACTTTAGACGAACTCATTCTGGCTTTCGATCTCTCTAAAGTTCAAAAAGGCGGTGCTGTATTTGATGAGAAAAAACTGCGCTGGATAAACAAAGAACATATAAAACGATTGCCGAAAAAAGATTTTGAAAAAGAATTGAAAAAACACATAGAATCATCGGAAAGGGTAAAGGATTTGGCATGGAAAGTTTCAAATGAAACGATAGAGAAAATCGCTCCTGTGATCATCGACAGAATAGAAGTGTATTCCGATATAGATAATATGATTACTGGGCGAGATCTGGATTTTTATTTTTCCGAACCGCAGTATGATTGTTTATCTCTCAAATGGAAAGAAGAGCCAGACCTCTCTTCAACTCAAAACCATCTCAATTTTATACGATCAGAACTGGAAAAATTGCCGGAAAAAAGTTGGAATGAGGAGAATGTAAAAACTGTCGTTTGGCCGTACGCCGAAAATCAGGGCAGGGGAGAGGTTCTCTGGCCTTTCCGCTATGCCCTATCAGGCAAAGAAAAATCGCCAAACCCTTTTATTTTGGCTTCTATTTTAGGCAAGCAAACGACCTTAAAACGTATAGAAAAGGCGTTAAAATTATGTACTTCCGCTTGCGCCGATGCAAATATCTTATAGAAAAAATTTTGTATATTCTAAATAATGAAAAACATCAGATATAGTTTTGCGCTACTCGGGACGGGACCCTTGCCTAAGGGCAACCCCATCCCTCCGTTGCTCAAACTATATCTGATGTTTTTTTTATCACTTCTTTTTTTCACTCTCCCTGTTTTTGCCGAGTCTGTAGACGAATTGCGACAAAAAATTTCTGATAACAATAAAAAAATAGAAGATTTGCAAAATCAGATAGAACAGTACTCGACTCTACTCAATTCAACTTCAAAAGAAGCTCAAACCCTCAAAAGCGCTCTGGCCACTCTCGAATTGACCCAGAAAAAATTGGAAGCCAGTCTGGCTTTGACCTCGACTCAAATATCAAAAACGAAACAGACTCTTACAGGTCTAAACGACGATATAAACGAGGCGGAAAAAAGTATAAATAAGGCTCTAGTGGTTATAGGCGAGAATATACGTATCACCAATATGACAGAATCACAGTCGGTTGTAGAAGAACTGCTTGGCAACAAAAGCATCTCCGAAACTTGGAACTATGTGAACGCTCTCCATGCCATTCAGAGCAGGATAAAAATTGACCTAGAAAATTTGCGCGATTTGCGTTCGACTCTAGCCATAAAGATGGATCAGACCATAGGCGAAAAAACAAAATTGGAAACATATCAAAAAAATCTCTCCGATCAGAAATCAGTGGTGGTCAATACCAAACAACAAAAAGACAAATTACTCAAAGACACCCAGAGCAAAGAATCAAATTACAAAATCATTCTTACCGAAAAAATAAAACAAAAAGAAATTTTTGAAAAAGAACTTTTTGCCTATGAATCAAAACTGAAAATCGCCATTGATCCGTCAACTATACCGAGCGCGAGAGCAGGGGTTCTATCATGGCCTCTCGATAAAGTCTTTATAACTCAATATTTCGGCAAATCATTTTCAGCCAAACGTCTTTACGTTTCTGGCACGCATAATGGCGTAGATTTTCGAGCTTCTATAGGCACCCCAATCAAAACAGCTCTCTCGGGTACGGTGACAGAGATGGAAGCCATTCGTGCCAAAAGTGGCTGTCAATATGGCAAATTTGTCCTCATAAAACACCCAAATGGTCTTTCTACCATATATGGCCACCTCTCTGTTGTATCCGTACAGCTTGGAGATACGGTCATAACGGGCGATACCATAGGTTATAGTGGCGATACGGGATACGCCACAGGCCCACATCTCCACTTTGGTTTATACATCACCCAAGGCATTCGCATAGTCGATTCGAGCTCTCTCGGCTCGTCACGCTGCACAGGTATAAAAACTGTCGCTGCGCCCCCAACTGCATATCTCGATCCGACGGCGTATTTGCCGAAGTTGTAATTGAAACCATTCTGTTATACTTATTTCATGATCAAATATATTATTATCATTCTCATTCTCATTATCGTTTTGAGTTTTTTCGGTTATGATTTAAAAGCTGTAATCGAATCTCCTTTAGCGCAAAAAAATTTAAATTACACAAAGAGTGGGGTAGAGTACGTCTGGGATGGTTATCTGAAAGGACCACTCACCTATTTGTATAAAAATATTTTCATAGGTGTTCTCTGGAAAGCTTTCATCCATAATTTAGGCAGGATAGACGCCGGAGCACCGAGTGAATTAGAAAATGCCGGCCAGAGATTTTTGCGCATAGAGGATGAGGGGTACCGGCCGATAGATCAATAATGAATACCTCAAATGAATACCTCATAAGAAGCATATATTAACTATATTACCGAAAAGATATATTGTGCGACATAGATATAAACCAGCTTTTGATCCTTCCCCAATACATACAAATACAAAAAAACTACCTTCACTTGAAGGTAGTTTGAGGGTTTTACTTTGTTGGAGGAGAATTAAATTCGGAATCCAACAAACCAGCCCGAGCCAAAAGCAAAATGTACACATCCGCATGTGCCAGCCGACACATATCGTTGCTACGTCTGACATTATGATAGTAATCATATATCCACTCCCCTGCAGGCTTGAGAACGAGACCGTAGGAAAATACGACCCTGTGAAGAGTTTCAATTACGGGAAATTTACCGAAATTATCCTTGTAATGTGCATTCCAACAGGCCGTGAGGAGTGCTTTGGGATTCGTAGAGAACAGAGAATCGAGGATTTTTGGCATGAACGCTTGTCTATGCAAACTCAATTGTTCAATCAACTTACATTCGAGATTTCCGTATGAGCTTGAACCATAACCTATCTCTTTTTGACAAGTCAGAAGATAACAGAGTTTCTCGCAACCTTTTGCAAGTGCTGTTGCTGTATTCTTATCTGAAGGAGATTTACCGGGAGGGATATTAATAAAGCAGTAATCACCGTCGATACTGAAGAAACTAATCATCGTGGCACATAATTCTGGTTGTTCAATTATAAGTTTTGAGATCACCCGATTAAATTCCAGAGGTCCTGGACCAGAATAGATATCAATCGAATTTTGTTTCTCGAAAAACTGATATGCCAGTATTCCCCGAGCGAGTTTATGGACTTTATCCGATTCGCCGTTTCCATAGATGGCTTTTCTGATAAGAAAAATAAGCCGTTTGGCGTATTCTTTTGCGCACACTTCTGGACTAGATCTCCCGGCAATGAGCTCCCCAATATCTGGCAAGAGAGCGTGGAGAAGGCCCATTTTCTCCGCCAAAGTTATTTCCTCTACATGGTATCGTTCGCGCCATTTATCAAACATACCAATTTTACTGACATCGACGTCATTCATAGTTATACCTCTTTTTTCTATTGTTTACCCAGGTAATTTTTTAGGGCGGTTGTGATGAACTAACCGTTTTAGATATTACTCTTCCACGTCATTTTTGTCTAATAATTACTTCATGGCAATCTCACGGTATTTTTTCCAACATTTTGACGAACTGTTCCACGGGGTATCGCCGTATTTAGTATAAAGCCATTTGGCATAACCGAGATTTCCGTCGAATGTGTAGATATCGAAGCCAAGCTCGGTAGCATCTTCTTCATGGTAATACTTGTTGATCTGCATGATACCTATATCGCCTTTATTCACTTCGCCTCTAATCACACTTCCACGAGAGTCGAACTGTCTAAAGGTTGATTCGCATTTTGCTATCTCCGCTAGAATCGGATCACTGACAAAATAATCACGCACATAGGCTTCTACGGATACAGAAGTGAGAGGATAGTTTGGTGATATTGCCTGCTCGGTCGTATCAGCCTTCATGTTCGTGTCTAGATTTGCTTTCGTATCGACAAGCATTTTGGCGGTTATCGGTGTGAATGCAGAGAGGAGCATGAGAAATGTGGTTGTAAGTTCTATCATAAAAAGCCTTTAAAATAAATCATCAGAGATCAATCTCTGATGTGCCTCCATTGTGGCACTTATCGTTCTAGTTGTCAATAGTTTACAAGAAAATGGAGTATTTGTCAACCCAAAACGGCTCAATAGAGCCGTTTTAAAGTCTTGCCAGTTAGCCTATATTCCTTTGCAATTTCCAGCTGGGCTATAACCAGCCTTTTCCGCTTCTATTTTGGAAGAAAACCAGATTTTATTAGCTTCATTTATTTGTTTGGCGCCTGGACAGGTCAGCAAATGATATTTTGTGCCTGATTTTGAGCCGATATAAACACCTTTGTTTAAATTAGGTTTTAAATTAGGTAAAGTAGAACTGATAGACTCTGGAGAAATCCAGTCTCCCCTTTCAATCGTAATTGGTTTTCTATTTGTTTCTATGGAGGATATTTTACCCAAGAAAAAAGAACCCAATCCAACAAAAATAACGATTAAAATGGTATACAAATCTCTCTTGTCGAGAATCCGAGCCAAAATCTTGATTTTTGATACATATTTGTGTATATTCATTGTTCAAGCATACAACAAATATGGCAACCAAAAAATCAGCAGGTACAACCAAAAACGGCCGCGATTCAAATCCACGATATCTTGGGATCAAACTTTATGCCGGTGAACAGGCCAAAATCGGTTCTATTATCATTCGTCAGGAGGGTCTCAATACATTGGCCGGCAAAAATACTGCTCTCGGTCGCGATTACACTATTTACGCCACAAAAGACGGCATCGTCAGAAATTCTATAAAAAGAAAAGTCGGATTCAATAACAAGACGAAGATAAAAAATGTTGTAAATATAGAGTAGGGAAAATAAACAAAAAAATCACCATCTGTTTGTTATTTTGCTTTTATATTTAAGGTGAAAGTCGCAGATTTGCCGTGAATAGAAACGTCTATTTTGTGCTCGCCGATTTCTTTGATCGGCTTGTCGAGTTTTATAAATTCCGGCAGGACGTCTATACGAGTTTGTTCTTTTATGAGAGAGGCGATTTCGACTGTATGAATACCGGCAAAGAGATGGCCTTTTTCATTGGCTGGCAAAGCGACTTCTACAACTGCATCATGGAGGGATTTGATATTTTTTGAAAGCAGGTCCTCATGAATTTTTTTATCCATCCCTTCTTGCTTTTTTATTTTTTCCACACGTTCCAACACTTGCGTCGTCGCTATTTCAGCCAATTCTCTGGGTATAAGACTGTTTAGGGCAAAACCGTCCGCTACCGTCTTTATGTCATGCTTTTTCCCCACCCCTTTTACATCCTTTATCAGTACTATTTTCATAATCTGTACAGGTTATATTATTTTATATAGATCTGCAATGTTGCTGAAATGCTTGCGAGCGGAGACTCTCGGAGCGCGGGCGCGAGAGTGAGCTGACGTGCCAGCAGGCACGTACAGCGTGCTCTGCGAGCAAGCATTCCAGCAACATTGTAGGTGAAAGAAAGTATACTTTCTTTCACCTATCTATGGCTCTTTTGAAAGTAATTCCACCGCTTTATCCATCTGTTTGTCATTTTTATTTTTCACATCATCAGCGGATAGCTCTACGACATAATCCGGCACTATTCCCTGCTGGGATATAGAATGACCATTTGGTGTCAGCCATTTTGCGATTGTCACTTTGAGGGACGTATCGGACGTAATACTCACTAATTCCTGAACTGAACCCTTGCCGAATGTTTTCGTGCCGACGAGCTTGGCCACACCGTTTTCTGACAGAGCGCCAGCCAGAATTTCAGAAGCTGAAGCCGAACCCGCATCAACCAAAATAATCATACGTAACTTATCAGAGAAAATATTATAGCCTTTGCTTCTGTATGTACGCTCTTCTTTATCCTTGCCGAATTCTTCACGCACAATTACTTTTCCTGACGGTAAAAACCACGAAGCCATGTCGACAGCCGCCTCCAAATATCCTCCAGGATTACTTCGCAAATCGATGATCAGTTTATGTGAGCCGGAATCTATAAATTCTTTCAGGGCGTTTCGAAAGAGATTTGCCGAATTGGCGCTAAAACTGTAAAGAGAAATAGCGAATATGCCATCTTTGCGCAAGCCTGTGCCACCTCTCGCGCCGACATCTGTCACCTCGTTTTTTGTCGTCGTTTTTATCGTCGGCAAATCGATAGTCGCTCGAGTAATGATTACTTCTATAGGATTTTTTACACCTTCACGCACCAAAGTCAGTTTTACATTTGTGCCGGCTTTGCCACGAATCAGCCGCACCGCTTTGTCTGTTGGCATAGTGAGAGATTCCTTACCATCTATCATCATAATCGTGTCTCCCGCTCTAATGCCAGCTTTTTCAGCTGGAGAGTCTTTTATGGGAGAAACAACGACGAGTTTGCCGTCTTTTGCTCCCACTTCCATGCCGACACCCTCAAAGTTGCCGGCGATTTCACTCTGAAAAATTTTCGATTCCTCGGGTGGAAAGAAAACAGTATAAGGATCGCCGAGAGAGGTCGTCATGCCCTCTATGGCTCCCCAAACACGATTCTGATCGACAGTCGTTGTGCCAGCATATTTTTGATTTATGACATTCCAGGCCGTCCAAAAAGTCGAAAAATCTACGCTTTCAGGCTTGCCCGTGTCTTTGTTTATGATGGTAGCAATGAGACTTTCCGGAGGCACGGAAATACGGCCTGATTGAAAACCGATGAGATATGAAATAACGATGACAACTATCAATACAGCGCCGAGCGAAAGTCGTTTTGATGAATTCATAGAGCCGATTATAATATAAACAGTATACTATACCAATATATGGATATCGAGCTTCACAATACTCTCACTAGGAAGAAAGAAAAATTCACGCCTCTCCAGCACGGTTTATTCAGCAAACCTACAATCGGCATGTATAACTGCGGCCCGACAGTTTATAACTACGCTCACATAGGAAATTTGCGGGCATATGTATTCGCTGATACTTTGAAACGCCTAATGAAAGCCAATGGATACAAAGTAAAACAAGTAATTAATATAACTGATGTAGGACACCTCACAAGCGAAGCTGATAGCGGTGAAGACAAAATAGAAAAAGCCAGCGAGCGCGAGCACAAATCGGCATGGGATATAGCCAAATTTTATACAGACGCTTTTTTTGAAGATTTAACCCTTCTCAATATTGACACTCAAGGTACGAAATTTCCAAGGGCCACTGATTATATTTCGGAGCAAATAAAAATAATAAAAACGCTAGAGACGAAAGGTTTTACTTATCGCACTTCTGATGGCATTTATTTTGATACGTCAAAATTTCCTGGATATGGCAAATTAGGTGGTTTGTATGGTATGGGTAAAGATTTAAAAATTGATAATCAATTAAATCTTAGTTCGAGAATTGGTTTAGATAATGAAAAAAGAAACCAACGAGATTTTGCTCTCTGGAAATTCTCTCCAAAAGGTGAAAAGCGCGATATGGAATGGCCATCGCCCTGGGGTGTAGGTTTTCCCGGCTGGCATATTGAATGTTCTGCTATGTCTCGAGCTTTGCTTGGTGAAACTTTTGATATACACACGGGCGGTATAGATCATATACCCACTCATCACAATAATGAGATTGCTCAATCCGAAGGCTCACAAGGCAAACCTTTTGTCCGTTATTGGATGCATAATGCTTTTATAAATATTCAGGGCGAAAAGATGGCAAAATCCGACGAAAATTTTATTACTCTCCAATCAGTCAAAGAAAAAGGCTATTCTCCCCTAGCCTATCGTTATTTCCTCTTGGGTGCTCGATATTCCACACCGCTCAATTTCACATGGCAGGCTCTAGACGGGGCGGCAAATGCATACAAGAAACTAATTACGGCTGTTTGCGAACTACCTTTGGGTGGAAAAGTAAATAAAGAAATTTGGAATCGAGCTCTCGGTTTTGTCGCAGATGATTTGGATACGCCGAAAGTTCTGGCACTCTGTTGGGATCTTTTAAAAGACGACAAACTCTCTCCCGCCGACAAAAAAGCGACGATTATAAAGATCGACGAAATGCTCGGACTTAAACTAGGAGAAAAAGAAGACAAAATTGAAATCCCTGAAAATATTTTGAAACTGGTGAATGAACGTAAGAATGCCCGCGACAAAAAAGATTGGAAAAAATCCGATCAGTTACGCGAGCAGATTACAAAACTCGGTTTTGAAGTGAAGGATACTGCCGAAGGTCAGAAAATCGTTTCCCCATCTTCTCCCCACGTTGTAAACGTTTGAATTTTCTGTATCCGATTTTTTAAATGCTAAAATGTCTCCATGCAACGCATTGGAGATCATATACGCGTGCCGCCACAGTCACTTGAAGCCGAGCAGGCACTGATTGGTTCTGTCATGCTTCGTCCCGAAGCTATCCATGATGTCAGTGATGTCGTGCGCGAAGAAGATTTTTACGCAGACAAGCACCGAGTGGTTTGGCGGGCCTGTTTGGAACTCGTTTCAAAAGCCGAACCGATAGACTTGCTCTCTCTCTCGACGAAACTCAAAGACAAAAACGAACTCGATAGAATTGGCGGTTCTTCGTATCTTTCGGAGCTCGTCAGTCTGGTGCCTTCGGCTTCAAATGTGCGCCACTATGCGACCATAGTTCAGAAAAAAAGTATGATGCGCCGGCTGATAGAAGCCGGAGAGCATATTTCAACTATGAGTTTTTCCGAAGAAGGCGATTTGGAGGAAATCATAGACAATGCCGAAAAGCGTCTCTTCGACGTCACCAATTCCGTGGGTACTCATAAATTTGTCGAATTGAAAGACACCCTTCACGAAGCTTGGGAACAAATCGAAAGATTGCATTCATCTGGAGATGAATTACGCGGCGTGCCGACTGGTTTCAAAGCTCTCGATAACAAACTTTCTGGTTTGCAAAAATCAGATCTCATCATATTGGCGGCCAGACCTTCTATGGGTAAAACTTCTCTGGCTCTCGATATCGCTCGTCAGGCGGCGGTAAAACATAAAATTCCAACCGCCATATTTTCCCTAGAAATGAGTGCCCAGCAATTGGTCCAGAGGATGCTTGCGGCGGAATCCAAAATTGATGCCTGGAAACTACGTACAGGCAAAGGTCTGAAGATGGAAGAACTCTCAACTCATTTGCGCGATGCCATGGGAGTGCTCTCCCAAGCTCCTATTTATGTAGATGATCAGCCGGGTAATACTATTTTGAAGATGCGCGCCATCGCCAGACGCCTCAAGGCAGAAAAAAATCTCGGACTGATCATCGTTGACTACCTCCAGCTCATGACCCCTACTCAATCGCGCGGTTCGGATAATCTGGTACAGCAGATAACAGAAATTTCCCGATCACTCAAAAATCTGGCGCGCGATTTGGATGTGCCTGTGCTTGCCTTGTCACAACTCTCACGGGCTGTTGAAAACCGCGGAGGCAAACCTCGCCTCTCCGATCTCCGTGATTCTGGTTCTATAGAACAAGATGCCGATGTTGTCATGTTCATTCACCGCGAAAAAGATGAGAGTGGCGAACAAGCCAAATCGCGAGATACGACAATTCTCATAGAAAAGCACAGAAATGGCCCGACTGGCGAAGTGAAACTTATTTTTGATAGTAGTAAGTCCACTTTCCTGTCTGCCGAAAAAGCCGACTTTGGTGATTTTGTTCAAGTTGAGGACGAATCGTTTTAAAGTACTTCGAAAAATAGTGCTCCACAAGCACTATTTTTCTGCGCTTGTTATAATTTCATTCATGGACCACTTGAATCGTCTGCATGAGCTGTTTCGGCAGTTTCCCGGCATAGGGCCAAGGCAGGCCAAAAGATTTGTCTATTTTCTACTTGGTACGACTGATGGTTTTCGCAGTTCTCTAGCCAAAGAAATTACTGAATTGGTTTCTCGGGTTACTTTATGTACTTCTTGTTTTCGATTTTTTGATAGAAAAAGTTCTGGCAAAAACCTCTGTTCTGTCTGTTCTGATGACTCTCGGGACGTGAACTGCCTCTTGCTCGTGGCAAAAGATATAGACCTCGATGCTGTCGAAAAGAGTAAAGTTTATAACGGCTATTATTTCGTTTTGGGTAATCAATTATCTCTCATAGAAAAGGAACCTGAATCAAAAATACGGACAAAAGAACTCGTGCGAATAATTGAACATCGTACAAAAAGTGGTCTAAAAGAAATTATTCTGGCTCTCTCTTTAAATAACGAAGGCGAACATACGCGCGAGTTCGTGGAGGGCCTCATATCCCCTCTCGTCAAAAAACATTTTCTCAAAGTTTCTATTCTCGGTCGAGGACTTTCCACCGGAACAGAATTGGAATATTCAGATACCGAAACGATCAGAAATGCTCTGGCGAGCAGAAAAGAAGAAGTGATTATGTAACAAAAACAAAAACCGTCCGAAAAAACGGACGGTCTCGAGCTACGGTAATGGATCAAAAAATATTCCTGTCATACAACATCTGGGACACAAAATTTCACTTTCCATTCTTTTTACTTCTTTCATATCTGTCACAAACGGACGATATTTTGCCCCTTTGATAATCCTATCAACAATAGAAGACCTAGATCCTTCTGGAATTTCTTCTTCAGATTTCAAAACCGGTACCAAAAAAGCATTTCCACACGTATGGGTAAATACATGATAAAAAATATATTTATTCATTAATATCTCCTTTTATCAAAATCCTAACACAATAATTTAAAAAATCAAAGTTTACGAAATCGATTATGTAAAATATGTAAAAAAACTATACCTGCCGTTTTTTTTACTTCTTCCTCTTCAAAACTTTCATGACGGCGGTTTTTATGTGAGAAGTTCCCATGCCGTAATGTTCTACGAGCTCCACTGGCGTGCCTGATTGGCCAAATTTGTCGCAGATGCCTATAAATTCAATCGGCACAGGTAAATTTGAGGCGAGCAATTCAGCAATTGCACTTCCCATACCTCCGGCAATCTGATGCTCTTCTACTGTGACGATGGCACCGGTAGATTTCGCCACTGCCAATATTATTTTCTCGTCGAGAGGTTTTATAGTAGATAGATTGACAACAGTCACACCGACTTTTTCTTTTTCCAATTCTCTGGCGACCATGAGCGCTCGGTAAACGAGAGCTCCTGTGGCTATGATAGCGACGTCTGGTTTACCTGTAATCGGTTCAAAATAGATTTGCGCCTTGCCTATTTCAAAAGGCGTATTTTCGGTCGTTATAACGGGCGTTTTGTCCCGAATAAGACGTATATATATAGGTGTTTTTGTCTTCGCGGCCTCAATAGTCGCCTTTTTAGCTTCAATGTGATCACAAGGAGAAATAACCGTCATATTTGGCAAGACGCGCATGAGAGCGATATCTTCAATCGCTTGGTGTGTGCCACCATCAGGACCCACAGAAACTCCGGCGTGAGAGCCTATAATTTTTACAGGCACATCATTGTATGCGATGGTCGTGCGTATCTGCTCCCAATTTCGGCCCGGGGAAAACATGGCATAAGAAGAGACAAAAGGAATTTTGCCCATGGAAGCCATGCCGGAAGCGACGGTTACCAAATTTTGCTCCGCCACACCGATTTCTACAAATCTCTTTGGAAATTTTTCGGCGAAAAGGTGCATTTGAGTGGACTCAGTCAAATCAGCGCAGAGCCCAACCATATTTGTGTCTTTTTCCCCTGCCTCAAGTAAGCCCTGGCCAAAACCTTTTCGAATTGGCACTTGTTCGACGTCTCTGTCGAATACTTTTGGATTTAATTTTTGGTTTTGGGAAATCATACAATAGGCTTGATCATTGCCTGTTTAGTATATCACCCGTGTGTTGGTTTTACAGTGAGTGTAAGGTTAAGACCTTTGGTTATTTTTTGTAGAAACGAGAGTGTTGGATTCCCCCTACCAGATTCAAAGCGTGCGAGGGATGATTGAGCTATCTTTATACGTTTTGAAAATTCTCTCTGTGAAAGTTTCTTTTCATTTCTAGCTTTAATTAAAGCCCTTATGATACTAAATTCAAACTCCATGTCGTCATAAACCTTTTTTAGCTCAGGGTCATTTTCAAAAGCCTCTTTTATTACTTGTTTATGATTTATAAATTTTAATTTTTTCATATCCATAATGATAGCTTATGTGTTATCAGAACGCAACAGGTTCATAAGGTTAATTGCTTTGTCAATATCTTTTCTTTTTAATTTATTTTGTTTCTTTGTCACAATATGCAAAAGATAAGCTTTATTATTATGAAAACAATACAAAATTCTAATCTCCGTGTCTCGAGTTTTAATTCTAAGTTCAAATAATCCTTTCCTCAAAGATTTTGAAAATGGTAAAGAGATTTGATTTTTTGAATTTATCTAGTTCCTCTATTTTTTGCTGTACTTTTAAAAAGTATTCAATTTCCATCACCAAACCCTAACAAATGGGAGATAAAGAAAAGATAAAGAAAATTTAATAACTTATTTGACCCTACGGCAAGGTTATGATCGGTATATTTTATTCGTGCTCGCTCCTTATCTTGCCTCCAAGCGTGCGAAGCTCTCTCAATGCCATCTCTGCTTCTTTTTTATTCGGCGCTTTGCCGTGCCATTCGTATTTGCGTTCGAATTCAGAAACACCACGACCTGGGATAGTGTGAGCGATGATAACCGTCGGCTTTTCAAAAATAGTTTTGGCTTCATCAAATGCCAAAACGATTTCGGCTATGGAGTTCCCATCAATTTCTATGACATGCCAGTTGAAGGTTATGTATTTGTTTGCCAGAGGTTCGAGGGGCATAATGTTTTCCGTATAGCCGTCTATTTGAATGTTGTTTCTATCAACCACACAGACGAGATTATTTAGTTTCTCTTTGCCGGCTAGCATTATGGCTTCCCACGTATTACCTTCATCATGCTCACCATCCGAAGTGAGGCAGTAAATCCTTTTTTGTGTTTGTTTACCGTTATCAATTCTATCTGCCAGAGCCATACCGACGGCTTGAGAGAGACCGGCGCCGAGAGGCCCTGAACTGGTTTCGAGCATGGGTAAATATTCGCGATGAGGATGACCCTGCAGACGTGTGCCGAATTTACGGAGAGTTTTTAGTTCGTCCACTGGAAAATAGCCGGCATGAGCCATAGTCGCATAGAGCACAGGAGCTATGTGGCCGTTCGAAAGTACCAGACGATCACGCTCTGGCCAGCGTGGTTTTTTTGGATCGTGTTTCAGGGTGTGAAAATATAGAGTTGTGAAAACATCAGCCATACCGAGAGACCCTGCAGTATGTCCAGAACCCGCTTCCAAGAGCATTTCTATGATCGAACGACGTATATCATTCGCTTTTATTTCCAACTCTTTTATTTTTGATTGTGTGAGTATCATTTAAAGAGCCCTGAGTGTCTTTAGTGTATCAGAAAAATTAGTGGCATTGAATAGATAGGAACCCACTATCAGTTTATCCGCACCAGCGGAAATTAGAAGTTTTGCCGTATCTATATTTATTCCTCCATCAACTGAAATTATAATAGATGGATATGCGACTTTCAGACCACGAATCAAATCGAGTGATTGGGGATCAAAATCTTGACCCTGAAAACCGATTTTGGAAATGCCCATGACTTGGACAAAGTGGATTTGAGACGCAATTTCTTTGATTGAATCGGCAGAATCATCAGCTTGTAGGGCTATACCGAGCTCAACATCAAAAGGTCCAAGTTCTGGAGAATGTTTTCCATAGTGACGGATGATATTTGCCAGTTCTATCTCATCAACGCTTCTCTTATGAACAATAATTTTTGAAGCGCCAGCAGAAATAAAATCAGCAATTTTTTCATAAGGATTTTTGACCATGAGATCAAATTCAAAATCCAACTCTTCCCAATGGGGCAGAGCTTTTTCTTGGTTTACAATCCTTTCAAAAATCTGATCATTTATTTCGCTCTTTGCACCTTTTAAATATGGCCACGTACGATTTGCCACATAAACTCCGTCGCAGATATCTATTTGAACCACACTACTGTGACCTACAACAATATCGAGTTTTGATTCTAATTCTGCATATGATTTTGGAAGTATTGCTGGAATAATTTCTACCATAGTTTTGAAGTGATTATAATAAGGTTAATTGAAAACTTATTTCTGCGTAATATTGAAAAGTTTTTGCAGTCGGCGTTTGTGTCTTTCGTCTCCGGAAAAAGGTGTAGCGAGCCACAGTGTCACGGCACTCATAGCATCTGTGGAAGAGAGAAATCGTGCGCCGAGAGACAGTATATTGGCGTCATTGTGTTCGCGGGAAAGCTTTATGATGTCTTGGTTGCCTCCGTAATAAACAGCCGTGCGAACACCGTAGAATTTGTTTGCGCACATTGCTTCGCCTTCACCTGAAGCTCCTATGACTATGCCTTTTGCACTAGACGGCTCTCTGGAAATTTCTTTGGCCACTAAGGAAATAAAATCGGGATAATCATCTTCCGGATTGAATTCTTTTGGTCCTAAATCCCTCACATCATGTCCGGCCAGAGAAAGCCTCTCAACTAAGAATTTTTTGAGTTCAAACCCAGCATGATCTGATGCGATAAAAATTCTCATAAATTAAATATAATTAAATATATTGCGCCGTTTTTTTGACGTGATCGACGAGAGTATGGGCATACCCCATCTCATTGTCATACCAAGCCAGGACTTTTACGAGATTGTCTCCAATTACGCGTGTAAACTTGAGATCGGCGATAGAGGCATACTGCGAACCCAAAATGTCAGATGAGACAAGTTCTTCCTCTGTTACCTCAAAAATTCCTTTCCAGCGAGCCTCGCCTGAGGCTTTTTTGAGAGCGATGTTTACTTCTTCTACTGTGGTATTTCTTTTTGCTATGAAAGTTATATCGACAATCGAACCGGCGACAACGGGTACGCGGATAGCTATGCCATCAAATTTGTTTTGGAACTGTGTCAGAGCTTTGGTTGTGGCCATAGCCGCACCGGTGGATGAAGGCACGATGTTCATAGCTGCCGCTCTGCCCTCGCGCCAATCTTTTTTATTCGGTCCATCTACAATTCCCTGGCTCGCCGTGTATCCATGGACAGTATTGAGAACTGCTTTTTCAATTCCAATTGCTTCGTCTAGTATGGCAAGCAGAGGACTGCCGGCGTTTGTCGTACATGAAGCATTCGAAGTAATATTGCATGTTTTCAACTTGTCTTCATTTATACCCATAAGAACGGTTTCGCCGTTTGTGGTAGAATCCCCTTTTGCCGGCGCACTGATCACCACTCTCTTTGCCCCCGCTTCAATATGAATTTTTGCTTTATCATACGAAGTGAAAAGTCCCGTGGATTCAACGACTACGTCTATATTCATTTTTTTCCACGGTAATTGTGATGGTTCTTTCTGGCTTAAAAAAAATATTTTCTTTCCATCAACCAAGAGATATGGATCGCTTCCTTCTACAGCAGTCACATCAAAGGGAAAAGTCTTATAGACCGTGTCGTATTTCAAGAGATAGGCCATATTTTTAATATCGCCGAGGTCGTTCACGGCGACAATTTCAATTTCTTCGTGTTCGCGAGCTACTTTGAGGAAAGCTCTGCCTATTCTGCCGAAGCCGTTTATAGCCACTCTAATTTTTCTTTTTGAGAACATGTTTATGATTTATGTGATGAATTATAGCATTGTAAGCAGAAAAGAAAGCGAAAAGAAGTCTGTGAGTGGAGACTCTCGGAGCACGACGGTGCGAGAGTGAGCTGCTCCGTCAGCAGACGGAGACAGCGTGCTCCACGAGCAGACTTCTTTTCGCTTTCTTTTCTGCTTATTTCTCCCCATATATTCCACAGCTTATCAACATTATTAAACCTTGATAGACGTTTTAAAATGAGTATAATTTATAACTATATAAATCAAGCTTTATGGCAGTCTCATTTATGATGATAAAAGATGCAGCGAAGTATTTGGGGGTCTCTCCTCTCACTTTACGTAATTGGGATAAGCAAGGAAAGCTCCCAGCTACCCGTCATCCCATGTCAAACTACCGAATTTACAAAATAGAGCATATAGAAAAACTTCTTAAAGACATAGAAGCTGGAATCATTCCCACAAAAGCAAAACCGCGTAAAGTTTTGAAAAGAAAACTCACAGTAAAAAGTGTTATAGACTAAAGCTATCTCGGTTATCTCGGATACACGAGATAGTAAAAAAAGTGGCAGATATAAGTTCTCATTGCTCGGGAGGGGACCCTTGCCTAAGGGCAATCCCTCTCCCTCGCAGCCTCGAACTTATATCTGCCACTTTTTTTACCATCTATGAAATCGATGTAATCGCTACTTTAAAATACGGCTGACGATGGCCTTGTTTTTTAAAATATTTGCTTTTTGGCTTGTAATGGACGACGGTTACCTTTGGATCGCGACCAATTTCCTTTATTTCGCCCTCCACCTTTGAATTGCTCACAAATGGAGTTCCCACTACAGTTTGACTGGCATTATCCACTAAGAGAACTTTATCAAATGTAATCTTACCGCCTATAACGTGATTTCCGATGATTTTTTCTATTTTTATGATATTTCCCACACTTACTTTATATTGCTTGCCTCCGGTCATTATAACAGCAAAAGCACTAGTTCCAATTACCTTTTGCGTCTTTTTTGTTTTATCTGTAGCCATAGTTTGAACAGTATTGCATATAGCCTTTTAAAAGGCAAGAATATAAGCCCTATATAACAGTATATGCATCGCTTACTCTTCCATTTCAGGTTTTTCCACGAGCACAGGATCCAGTCCTACTGCTGTGCCTGTAATACGTAAAACGTCTTTGTCTACTTTTTTCAACTCTTTTGAAGAAAATACATATTGATTCACAACTGTCGCTAAATTGTTACCGAGTTTGTTGTGATAGTCCTCGTAGGCTTTCAGATGCTTGCCGAGTTCCCCCACCCGCAGAACGATATCTTTGGCCGTTTCTTCTATTTGCATGGCTTTCAATCCTTGGAGTACGGTTTGAAGATATGCCAGAAATGATGTCGGAGAAACAATAATCACTTTGAATTTATTTGCCGCTCTCTGAATTAAATTATCCGTATCTTCCGTAATAGCCCCGATTTTATTCACCAACAGATCATAATAAATTGCTTCATGAGGAATAAACATAAAAGCAAAGTCCATAGTACCTTCACTCGGCCTGATATATTTTGAAGTTTCCTGAATACGTAATTTGAGGTCGCCCACAAATAATTTCTCCAGCCTAATTTTTTCAACCTCGTTTTTTTCCTCCGCCAAACGGTTATAATTTTCCAAAGAGAATTTCGAATCAATAGGGATAATCTTATCTTTCACCCGCACGATGGCGTCAACAATCTCTCCATCTTTGAATGGATATTGCATTTGATAACTGCCCGGCGGTAAAACATTTTTCAGAAGAGCTTCTAGATAGTATTCGCCGAGAACACCACGTTGTTTTGGATTTTTCAATATATCTTGAAGGTTCTGCAATTGATCGGCAAAGTTCACCATTTGTTTGCCCGTCTCCTCTACCCTAGTCACTTTCTCTGTCATTGTACCGAGTTCTTTCAAAAACTTGTCCACTAGCTTTTGAGACTCGGAAAACTGATTGCGCATAGAATCTCCCACCGTGCGATTGGTTTCCCCTATTTTTTTATCCACCGTACGATTCAGCTCATTCATCTGATTGAGTAGAAGTTTCATGGCTTCATTATCATTTTTTTCTATTTCCGGTTTCTTTTTGAGAATAAAAAAGAGAATACCTGCATTCAAAACTAGGATTAATATTCCAAATATAATGAGAAGCGAACTGGTCATGATTGTAGTATACTTTGCTTATGACCCTACATCAAACAATAAAAAGCCATATAAAAGAATCCATGCTTGCCAAAAACGAAATCCGTACTCTCGTCTTGCGTGGCGTTCAAGCAGAAATACAAAAGGAGCTCATAGCCAAAAAATCTACGGCAAACGAAGGCACGGACGAAGAAGTTTTAACCATTATAAAAAGACTGGTAAAGCAAAGAAAAGATTCCATAGATCAATTTACAAAGGGTGGCCGACCAGATCTCGCAGAAAATGAATCAAAAGAATTAAAAATCCTCTCTGCCTATCTCCCCGCCACCATGCCATTGGAAGAAATTAAAAAAATAGCATTGATCAAAAAAACAGAACTCAAAATCACAGACAAAACAGGTGCAGGCAAACTGATTGGCACGATTTCAAAGGAACTTAAAGGTAAAGCGGAGGGGTCTGATATAAAAGTTGTCGTAGATAGTCTTTTTGTTGTATAGTTGCAACAGTTGTAACTTGTAAATTCAACCAAAGGAGGCAATCATGCCCGAATTAATAGATCTTTCCCTATCAGCAAAGGAGAGAGAGAAACAAAGAAAATTGTTAGAGAAAAAACAAGCTCGTATAGCCAGTTCTTGGTTTATTTGGATCGCATTTGAAAGACCGCTCAAAGAAAATCAGCCAGAGTATCTCAAATCCTTGTATGATACTGTTCGCAGGATTTCACAGGAAATCGTATATGCAGATACCGTAGAGGGTAGAAACATCAGATGGGATGAAGCTCGAAACAGGATTTTGGATTTCGATCTTATAGAGAGAACGGCAAAAAGATTTGGAAAATCTCATGCCACGATACAAGGTGATATAGGCAGAGTCGCTAGTCACAATTCCTGGTTGGCTCGTATCAACAGAAATGGTGATTATGGAATATTAAATAACATAATCAAAGAAAGCACGAAAAATTCCAAGATTAATGTGCCAGTAATTGCGATGCCTGTAGCGCCACCTATTGTCATGACGGCAATAGAAATAAAACGTAAAGTGGTTCAATTAAATACGGCCTTTCAAAAAACACAGAAAGAGTTTCTTGGTGATGAACCTCCACGAGCTCGAACTGTGATGTTTAGCTTTGTGAGCGAAATGGACCTAATGTCGACAAATCATCCAAAGAAAAAACCTCGCAGAAATTGGAGGAGAGAAATTGGAGTGTAACAACACTCTATTTTCGGACATTATTTCACGAGCTTGACAGAATGAGATAGTGGGTGTATAATGGCGATTAGATGATCATGAAAACCAAAGCCGGCTCGAAGCCATATCAGTTCGAGGCCGTCGTAGGAAAATTAGCTGATAGAGCTGAAAACCTGCTTCCTTCTTTGAGAGAAGGAGCTTCCATACACGATGCAGCGATGCTCGTCGCCATGGAAGAATACAGGGTGGTTGACAGCGCGTCAGCCAAAATCTATGCGGCCATAGTCACGGAGCTCTTCAATCGCAAGAGATTTGAGGAGTTCCACCAAAAGCGGACACTCTCGTCCGCAATGGCTCACGGGTACACGTCTGCTGCGCACTCTGCCACAGCACTCGCGAAGATCGAAGACGACGCAGTCGTCATTGATCACAAATAGACAGAGTGACCGGAAGCATTTATGCTCTCCGGTCACTTTTTTCTTGATAAAAACTGAAAAATTGGCTATTCTCTAAAAGCTTTCGCAATATTGATTAGTGTTAGTCGATGATTTTTAAGACGGCCCTATCGTCTAATGGTCAGGACAGGAGCTTTTCAAGCTCTAAATCGGGGTCCGATTCCCCGTAGGGTCACAAGTGAACTATCAAAACTGATGAATTATATTATGTACGACGGCAAGAAAAAAAGTACATGATACTGTTACCGTTTTTTCCACTCTTCTTCTTGTCTAACCAAGAGTTCCCCGGCTTTTGAAGGATTTTCCAAAAGTGCTAGAACGATTCTTTCCATTCTCATGGATTGAGAGCCTTTTACGAGTATTACATCACCTTCACGCAAGATGTCGGCTATAGATTTGACAGCCTGTTCGGAAGTTTCAAATGAGAGTATACGATCGGCTGACATACCAGCTTTTCGGGCGCCATCTGCCATATCTCTGGCTAGCTCTCCTACCGTGACAAGTGTATGGACTATTTCTCCGGCTAATTTACCTATATCTCTGTGAGCTTTTTTTGTGTGAGCGCCGAGTTCCTTCATATCGGCCAAAACGGCAATTTTTTTGCCTCTGACGGATAGTTCTTTTAAAGTTTTTAAAGCTTCAACACACGCTATAGGAGAAGAATTATATGTGTCGTCTACGATGGTACTTTTTGATTTGCCTGCGAGCAATCGCATCCTGCCTCTAGGCTCTCTTTGGTGTTTGAAGATATCTGCCAAATCATTTGCAATATTTAAAATAAAAGCCACAGCACAGGCGGCGGCAACTGAATACATAATATGACTGCCTATTACCCCATTGAGCTCTATTCTCTCTCCTCGGCCATTTATATCTAGAACCCCACTTTGTCCGTGCGGTCTTGCCGGAAATACATTATCATATAGGGTTTCTGTTTCAATAATTTTTACCCCAGCTTCTTTAGCTTGACCATAAAATATTTTGTTTACATCTAGGTCTTTTACAGCCTTTGTAAAGTATGAATCATCCGCATTTACAACGAGCGTGCCACCCTGCTTCAAAGATCGCACCAAAAACATTTTTTCGTGCAGAACTTCTTCTGTGTTTTCAAAATATTCTATATGCACAGGCACATCCGCCATACGAGTGAGAACGACGATATCAGCATGGAGCCATTTCCCCACTTTTTCTATATCTCCCGGGTGATCTGCACCGATTTCGAGAACGAGCCACTCTGGAAATGAGTTGCTAGAGAGAGCTATACGAGCACCTCGCCAGATATTTCTGGCCCAACCGGAAGCCGAAGACCATTGATTTTCCAATCCTAATATAGCCAGAGGTAGGCCAATTTCGCTATTCATGCTCTTTTGACTCTTTCTCGTTTCAAAAGCGCTCGATACAATTGCATATATGGCGTCTTTAGTCCCTGTTTTACCCACGCTTCCCGTCACGGCGATAATTTTTGGTTTGTGACGCATCAAAGCCTTTTGAGCTTCGAATGTAAGAATAGCTACTGTAATTTTTTTTGCGGTTTTTTTGAGAAAATTTCTCATTCAGTTTTACCTTTCATTTTATCTATCGGGAGGAATATCATAATAATTAATCAAAAACTTTACGAGGTCAATGAAAGGCATAGTGAGGGTATGACTGGCATACTGTGCTCCTCTCGGATAAACCGTAAAGAGAAAAATAATGAAACGCGGTTTGTATGCCGGAAAATAGCCGAAAAACGAATGCAGATATCTGTCTTCATAATACCCCCTGCCGTCCTCGAGAGCCATCTGCGCCGTCCCTGTTTTTGCGGCTATGGAATAACGTGGCTGTTTGACCGTTCCGTTGAGGAGCGCTTTATCCACCACTTCTACGAGCATACGTGTAATAGTCTCGGAAGTTTCCGGCTTAAAAACTCTCTCTGTATTGTCGTACGAGGGTGTCTTTGAAATACCTGTCACATAGTCTATGCGTTTTACTATATGCGGATTTGGAAGTGTCCCACCATTTCCTAAAGCAGACAGAGCGCGTACTGTTTCAATCGGTGTCATGGCTATACCCTGACCGAAAGCCGCCGTGGCATATTCTATATCGCGCGGACTATCTAGATTTTTTATCAGACCATGTGTTTCTCCCGGCAGATCTATGCCTGTTTCTTTGCCAAAACCGTATGATTTAAAATATTTTGAAATTTTTTCGTTGCCGAGTTTTAGCGCAACAAATGCCATGCCAGTATTGAGTGATTGATTTAAAACTTCCTGCATAGGTACATTACCTCTGCCCTTGCCGTCAAAATTGGATATTTTGGCTCCATTTATAGTTATAAAACCATAGTCTGTATATGTAGTTTGAGGTGTGATAACTCCTGCGTCAATTCCTGCCGCCATGGTCAGAGGTTTTATAATAGAACCCATCTCATAAACTCTGTCTATGAGTGGGTTGCCGAAGACAGCCGAATTTTTTTCCCCAGCAAAATCATTTGGATCAAATGAAGGTAAAACTGCCATGGCGTATATTTCTCCTGTCATAGGATCCATGATGATGCCTCCGACGAGATCGGATTTCCACATCGCTAGGACAGAAGAAATTTTCTTTTCCAGTTCCTGTTCAACCGTAGGCTCGATTGATGTGATGATATCGCCTCCGGTAGATACATCATTGTCAAAAACTTTACCTAGATCAGAAAAAATTTTGGCAAAAAAGTTGCCGTATAAATCAGAGGAATCACGGGTGAGAATATCGTTGTAGTATCTCTCTAGACCATAACTGCCAGCCAGAGTTGTGCCGTCTTCTTGGAATCCGACGAATCCCAAAACATTGGCGGCTGTTTTGCCACCAGGATATATTCTCCAACGTTCTTTATATGTGTTCACTCCTGCCAGATCGAGATCTTGTATGCGTTTGGCGGTTTTTTCATTTACCCGTTTTACTATTTCCACATAGGTTTTGTTTGTTTCGATTTTGGTCAAAAGTACCGATTCATCTATGGACAAAATTCCGGACAAAGCATTGAAAACATCTTCAGGCTGTTCAATTTTTTTTGGTTCAATGGCGATGATCCAGCCAGTGGCGAGAGTGGCTGCTGAAATGATATTACCTGTTTCTGGTGAAAAAAAAATAGAGCCTCGATCATATATAGCTTGTCCTCTCTTCACATATTGTTTGTCAGCTTGATCTCTGTAGATTTGGCTTTCTAGAACTTGAATATAATAAAGCCGACTAATCAGAATGAGAGCGAAAGCCAATATGAAAACCTTTAACAGTTGTATTCGGCGCATGAAGCAAGGCTATCTATTGAAGGATAGAGAGATAGATGGTCTCTTTGCAATATATGTTGGTTCGACTAGAGATTCTATAAAACCAATTGAACGAGCATATTCAATATTGATTTCAGTTTTAGTCGACAAAAACTGCCCTTCCAAATTTCCGACGGAAGAAGCCAATTGAGCGATTTCTGCATGCATGTTTTTTGTTGCTACGATATATGTGATAGCTCCGTTTACAAAATAAACATATGCGGATATGAAGAGAAAAGCAATAGAGAGGAATATCCATGCCGTCATTGGCTGTTCCATTGTTTCGATTTTTGCTTGTACATATTGTGTCATATATTTTATTTTTAATTTTTATTGCTTTATGAAAATTCTTAGTTTAGCGCTTCGCGATCTGGGATTTTGTGAAATTTCCTCAAAGTCAGGCACGATAGGTTTTTTTGTAAACGGTTCACCATAGTCATTCTTTTGCGCCTCTTTCATGAAATTTTTTACAATACGGTCTTCGAGGCTGTGAAAGGATATAATTGCCATCCTACCCCCTGTTTTGAGGCTTTTGAGACCGATCTCTAGAGCTGATTTGAGACTATCGAGTTCGTCATTTACCGCTATGCGCAGAGCTTGGAAGGTTCTGGTAGCTGGATGGATTTTACCTCTCTTGTATATGGCAGGTACCGAACTTGAAACTATATCCACCAAATCATCTGTTGTTTCTATAGATTTTTTTTGCCTTCTCTCTACTATAGCTTTGGCAATTCGCCGAGAGTATCTCTCGTCACCGTAGGCATATATGACGTTGGCTATATCTTCTTGAGCCCAGGTGTTGACAATGTCGCGAGCGGTAAAAGAATCTTTGTTCGGATTTTTTTCCATGGTCATGAGCAGGGGCTCATTTTTTTTGAAGCTGAAGCCTCGACCGGAAGAATCCAAATGAGGAGAAGATAGTCCCAAATCAAGTATGATTTTATCTGCGTGATCTTTGCCTGATTCTTTCAAGAACCCATCCATGTTCCGAAAATTTCCCCGAAAGAGTCTGAAGCTCTTCGGATCGACTCCGGCTCCCATCAGTTTTTTTCTCGATTCCTCTATAGCATCTTCGTCTCTATCAATACCTATGAGAAAAATTCCTTTTTCTTTTAGCAGAGCGCCGATTGCATGTCCCGCTCGGCCTAAAGTACCGTCAATGACAACATCGCCAGCTTTGAGATCGAGACCATCTATTGTTTCTTGTAAAAGAACTGCCTGATGCATACGGTTGACTGCGATCGATTAGATCACGCCTACCTGGCCTAATTTTTCAGCCAAAGCGCCGGCTTTACCCTCAACGCCTTTTTTATAGCTGGTCCATGCTTTTTCGTTCCAGATTTCAACGCGAGATTGCACACCGACCACAGCGACCTTGCCTTTGAGCTTTGCCCAATTTTGGAGAAAATCCGGAACGAGGATGCGACCGATGGAATCAACGTCCGCCTCGACCGCCCCGCCAAACATAAATCGGCTGAAACTTCGGCTGTCGGATTGGCCAATAGAGGCTTCCGAGAGCTTTGTTGAAATTTTGTCCCATTCTTTTGGCATGAAGACAAACAGACAATGATCGAGACCGGGCGTGACCACTACTCTCTTGCCCATGCTCTCTCTGAATTTTGCCGGCAGAGAAATGCGGTTTTTCTCGTCTATCGAATGTATGTATTCGCCTATGAGCATGTATAGTGGGTTTTTATCGGAGAAAGTGTAATGATGTTCACTTTCCACTTTTTCCCACTTGTATAATAGTATATAACACTCTATCCCACTCTGATACATAGTTATCCACTTTATTCATCTACAACACATATAGTTTTTGTGTCAAAAAAACATTATAAAAGTGGCAGGTATAAGTTCGAGAACTTATACCTGCCACTTTTTTGACTACTTAGACGATTTCTTTGGTCGCATCAGAGGGAAAGTTTGCACTTCACGTAGAGGTTTGTCTATGAGAAAGGCAAAAAGGCGCTCGCCAAAGCCAAAACCACAGGTAGGTGGCATGCCGTGCTCGAGCATTTCAACGAATTCATAGTCAGCCATCATAGCTTGTTCATCTCCTCCATCTATCAATTTCTGCTGTGTATCAAAGCGCTTGCGCTGATCTATCGGATCATTCAGTTCCGAATATCCCCTGCCCATTTCACTACCGGCCAATATCGGCTGAAACATTTGAGCGACGTTCTTGCCTTCTATTGGTTTTGCCAGAGGAGCGACGAGTAGAGGATGATCAATGACAAAAGCCGGCCCGGAAATATTTTTGCGGCAGTATTTCCAAAGGGTGTCGAGTAGGCGCTCACGATTGTCACCCTCGTATTTTACTTTGAGCGAATCGAGTTTTTTCTTTATTTCAGAATTTTTTGCTTTTTCAATATCCAAACCGGTCTGTCTCTTTATTTCTTCGGCATATCGGATTTCTTTCCATTCGAGAGCCAGATCAAACGTATGATCTCGAGTTGTAAACTTTGTCGTGCCGAAAACTTCTTTAGCAATTGTTCTATACAGTTCTTGGACGAGTTTCATACCGTCTCGATAATCGGCGTAAGCCCAATAAAATTCCATATTTGTAAATTCTTGGAGGTGTTCCTGGCTCGAGCCTTCATTGCGAAACGCCCGTCCAATTTCAAATGTTTTCTGAAAACCGCCAGCCATTAGTCTTTTCTGCCAGAGTTCGCCTACTGATATACGCAAATAAACATCTATGTTAAAATCATTGTGGTGCGTTTTGAAAGGCCGCGCTTCTGCTCCACCAGTGGTCAATTCGAGCGTAGGTGTTTCAACTTCCAAAAATCCTTCTTTTTTCAAAAATTCACGCGTCACATCCCAAAATTTGGCTTTCTTTTTGAATATATCGCGGAGTACTGGTGTCATAATCATATCGAGATAGCGTTTGCGATATCGCTCATCTTCGTCTGTCAGGCCGTGCCATTTTTCAGGCAGAGGCAAGAGGGATTTTGAAGCCATGGTCCAAGAGGAAACTAGAATACTCTCTTCGCCTTTTTGGGTAGTAAAGAATATGCCTGTTACACTCACAAAATCACCAATATCCACGGTGTCAGTAAAAAGTTCAAAAAGAAGTTTGGGATTTAAGGTGTCTTTTTTGAAAACAGCTTGAAGTTTATCCTTGCCGTCGTCTAATACCACAAAAAGAATTGCTCCTTGTCCGCGTATAGCTATGATCCTGCCTGCCAGTGATATGGTTTTATTCTGTTTTACGAAATCGGCGAAATTCTTGCGTGCATCGCAGAGGCACATGTTCCGAGGAACCTTGGCTGGATAGGGATCCATACCCGCTTGCCTTAAAAGCTCGAGTTTTGCAAGTCTCGAAAGTCGTATTTTATCTAGTGGTGCCATAGGGCAATTATACCTGATTTATTCTACAGAGACGATTTTATAGAAAATAGTCCCTTTTGAAGTTTTTATCGTAACACTATCACCACTCTTTTTTCCTATGAGGACTGAACCTAGAGGAGAAAGATTTGAGATCTTACCTTCAGTCATATTAACTTCATCTGAGCCGACAATTTTAAATTTCTGCATGCCCTTGATTCCTTGTTTTTCGACAGTTACAAGCGAGCCTATAGACACATGATCGCCATGAGTTTCGTGGACGATTTCGGCCGTTTTGAGAGTATTTTCAATGGTTGAAATACGATCTTCTGTAGTTGCCTGTAATTCTCTCGCCTCTTGATATTCGGCATTTTCGGAGAGGTCTCCTAGAGATCTAGCATATTCGAGACTGGTCGCTACTTCTTTTCTCTTTACTGTCTTTAGAATCTCTAACTCTTTCTCCAATTCTTTAAACTTCTCGCCGGTGAGGTATTTTGTGGTATCCATCATCATAAATGGGAATTATTTGTTATGTGGCCTAGTATATCACAGATTTCTATAATTACAAAAATTGCAAAGTTTTTCCACCGAAAAACTTCCGTACTCCACACAAACACGTCCTCTGCTTTTATTTTACTTCAAATACTCTGGTGCATATATATGCATCCAATCCAGAAGTTCTCGCATGACGAATGTGGCGCCGTATACATTGGCACGTGGACCGTGTTCCATAATGACAACGAAAGCATACTTTGGATCATCGTATGGAAAAAAACCAGTGACCCATGAATTGACATAAGTTTTTGAGATACCCAATTCCGCCGTACCGGTTTTCGCCCCTACTTCAACATATGGAACATTGAGCCCGCTTGCCGTGCCAATCAGAACCCCTTGCCTCATGCCTTCGCGGACAATTTTAAAATGAAACGGGTCAATTGACATTTTATCTGCCATAACACCATTTTCTCCTGAAATTTTTAAAATGCTCGGATGGAACAATAGGCCACCGTTCGCCACTGCGCCAACCGCTTTAAGTATCTGAAGTGGTGTCACTTGAAAGCCGTACTGGCCAATAGCTGTAAAGTAAGTGTCACCTATTCTCCATGGATCGCCGGGGAAAACTTTTTCTTTCCATGATGGAGAAGGAATAGTGCCAGCAGGCCCAACAAAATAATCACTTTCCAGATTTTTTCCCAAACCAAACAGAGAGAAATATTGTTTGAGCCTCTCTATGCCGAGCCCTCGTTGGTTTTCGAATCCTCCACCAATCTCATAAAAATAAACATTTGAAGATACAGCGATAGCTTTTCTCATATCTACGAGGCCATGCGCCTTCCAATCCATAAAAACACTTTTTTTCTCCGGATCATATGGATTGGGAATACTTATAGATCCTGTGCTCGCTATTTCTTTTTCCGGGTCAATGATTTCTTCTTCCAAGGCGGCGATGGCAATATATGGTTTTATGATGGAACCAGGCGTATATAATCCGCTGATTATACGATTGAGAAAAGGTTTTTTCTTGTCAGTCAAAAACTTTGAAATGGTCTCATCATCTGTGCCGTCGGACATGATTTGACTATCATATTCAGGAAAACTAGTCAGAGCGATTATTTCTCCTGTTCGCACATCCATAATCGCCCCTCCACCTCCTGTAAAGCCGACCCGATCTGCTAATTCCTTGATGTAATAAAAGAGTTTTGTCTCGACTGCCGAATCGACAGATAGCGTTATATTCTCGCCGTCTACTGCTCTCCGTATGACTGATTCAGATTTTATATTTCCCACGGCATCCAGTTCTATGATTTCCAGTCCATGTTTTCCTTTGAGTTTATCATCATATATTTTTTCGACACCAGTCACGCTCTCAAAATCACTGCGATAATAAAAACCCTGTTTGTCTTTGGAGGGATATTTAATATAACCGAGTACATGAGAGAGGCCTGCCGCTTTGAAATAATTTCGTGTAGAAAAATCATTTTCTGCCACACTCCCTTTATTCCAAGCTAATATGACATTGTTTATGTCATATATCGCTCCTCTCTCGGCAAAAATTATAGTTTCATTGACCACGTTATTTTCACTTATAGCACTATAATTTTTTCCGTCTTTTGCTTGCAGGGTCCAGGCGCGACCTAGGAGAATGATCATGATAAACAGACATGAGCCAGAAAGGGTGATGATAGAAGCTACAGAAATAGATTTCTCTAGCCGACCTTCAAATTGATTTACGTCAAAACCGGGCATATTCTCTGAATCGAGAAATATTTCATCAGGATCAATCTCGTGCCGGACGACTGATTTTTGTCTACGAAAAAAATTCACAAAATTATGTTACCACACTACTCTGTTTCGAATAATGGCCGAGAGAAAAAAAATGATAACAGAAAAAACAGAGAAAATATATGCTAAGCCATATATACCTAATTTTGTACCGTAAAAGGCGTCTATGAGAATGCCGAAAAAAATAGCTTCATAAAATCTGGGAATTGCAAAACATGAAATAATGAGGATGGTAGTGGTGATCCACCAAGGAAAAAAAAGTATTGATGTGATGATAATGATATTTGCGACTGTTCTCATTGTTTGATTTGTACTTCTACGAAGTTTATATCATAGATATTTATAGGTGTTTTGAAAAGAATGGTTGAAAAAGAATCAGCCGAATCAACAATAATGCTCTCAACCACTCCCAAGATATGAAATTTTATATTTGGCAGTATTACTATATCTCCTTCTTTTATATCAGCGGAAGCAGGCACGTTCGCTATAAAATTACCTCCCCCTCTGCCCGTAGCTTCCGTGTTTATTTTTGATCCTGTAAATAAAACATTTATTTTTTTGCCTGGGGTGGAAAATAAACTCACTTTTGACTGATGTGGATATACTTCTGCAATTTCTCCTATGATTACATCACTTGCCGTATAAACCAAGGCACCAACTTCAATTCCGTCTCTCGATCCTATGTCTATGACGAGCGTATCATATGGAGAAACCGGTGGTCTAGTCAAAACGACACCCAAAATTATCCGTCCTTCAGGAATTCTGGCGAGCATATTTTTGAGATTTTCATTTTCTTGTTTTAATGTGTCGAGCATGAGCAGTGATGTTTCTTTAGAGCGAATTTTTTCCACTAGCGTCTCATTTTCCTTTAGCAAACTGTTTTTTGATTTCATAGTCTTTGCTATATGCCCCATCCAACCGACAAAAGAGTTTTCGATTTTCCACGCCAGAGATGCCACAGGATAAAATAAAGAAGCATAAAAACGTGGAAAGAAGAAATGCAGGCCAAAAAGAAGTATAAGAAAGAGCATAATACCCACTATCGTCAGTCTGTTTTTCTTTTTTGCCGTATTACTGCGCTTTAGGTAGATCATCTTCGTTTTGGATGAGCACGTCCTGATAAAGTTCGAAGTCTTCTAAAATAACGCCTGTACCGCGCGCCACGGCTGTAAGTGGATCGTCCACTATATGGACGGGGATTTTGACGGCTTCTTCTATTAGTTTGTCAAGGCCACGAATGAGGGCCCCGCCACCGACGAGAAAAATGCCTCTCTGCATGACATCAGCCAGAATTTCTGGTGGAGTTATTTCGAGTACTTCTTTTACCGAATCAACTAGATTGTCTATTGATTGTGATATGGCTTCACGAATGTCGGCATCTGTCAGTATCACTTCACGAGGTAGTCCAGTAACCAAATCCCGGCCACGGATAGGAGCTTCGTGAGGAGTTGGCTCTGGCTTGACGACGCCTATGATAATTTTTATATCTTCTGCGGTTTTTTCACCTATTAGTATTTTAAATTCGTTTCGGATGTATGAAATGATGTCGCTATTCATCTTATCGCCTGCGATTTTGAGGGATTTGGAACGCACCACACCACCTAGAGATATAACAGCGATATCAGTTGTGCCTCCGCCTATATCTATGATCATATTACCTGCTGGTTCATGAATAGGAAGCCTGATACCTATGGCCGCAGCCATAGGTTGTTCCACTATATGCACTTCTCTAGCCCCGGCATTTTTGGTGGCGTCGCGTACAGCTCTAGCTTCTACGTTGGTCACTCCGGAAGGAATACCGACGAGCACTCTTGGCCCGAAAAATTTTTTTGATTCTTTTTGCGCTCTGTTTATGAGATAAACAATCATTTCCTCAGCCACTTCAAAATCGGAAATAACTCCATCAACCAGAGGTTTTACTGCCGTGATATGAGCAGGTGTACGACCGAGCATATCTTTAGCTTGAGCACCGACAGCGACGACACGACCGGTTTTTTGATTGACAGCTACGACCGAAGGCTCGTTTATGACTATGCCCTGGCCTTTGACGTAGACCAGGGTATTAGCCGTACCGAGGTCTATGCCGATATCATGAGAGAAAGCAGTATATAATCTATCGAGTAATCCTATGGCCATGTGATGTATATGTCAGTTTTTTAGTTTAGCTATAAGTTCATTTTCTGCAAGATGAAGTGTCTGCCCGGTCATTCTATTTTTTAATTCATGAGCTCCGGCCATAATGGTCTTTTGACTCACTACAATTCTCCATGGAATACCAATGAGGTCTGCGTCAGCAAATTTCTCTCCCGCACGGATATCTCTGTCGTCGTAGAGTGTCTCAATCCCCTCTTCCGTAAGTAATTCATAGAGTTCGTCTGCTTCTTTTCGTGTAATTCCATCGGTTTTATCTGGAAGCAATACAAGATGAACTCTGAAAGGCGCCACTGATTCCGGCCAAACGATACCGTTTTCATCTGAGAGAGTTTCAACAATTGTACCCATCACTCTACCTGGTCCTATACCGTATGAACCCATAATAACAGGTTTTTTATTTCCCGTTTCGTCAACGTATGTGAGTGCAAATGCATCAGAAAAACGAGTGCCGAGATTGAAAATGTTTCCGACTTCTATTGCTTTTTTCTCGACTAGATTTTTCCGATTCAGATTGAGATCTCTCAACACATCGTCAGTCAAAACTTCTTTATTTATGGCGATTTTCTTTTTCTCGTCTACATATATGACATCTTCACCTGTATCGCTCGTCGTTTGAAATTCGTGGGAGTATTTTGAAAAACTACCGCCGGAAGCAAAAGTAATATAAGTTTTTTCACCGAGACCGAGACGCTTCCAAACATTCATGTACGCTCTCTTGGTTTTTTCATAGAACTCTTCGTGGTCTTTTAGGTCTCTCGAAAAAGAATAGAGATCTTTCATCAGAAATTCCCGCCCTCGTATGATGCCTGATTTGGCGCGTTCCTCATTTCTGAATTTTGTTTGAAATTGATAGACATAGCGAGGTAAATCTCGATAAGAATGAATATAATCGCGCATGAGGGCGGTCAGAGGTTCTTCATGGGTAAAACCTAAACCGACTTCATTGCCATTTTTTAAATTTGTTTTGAACCAACTACTGACAACATCATCTGACCACCTACCAGTTGTTTCCCAAATTTTTTTGTCCTGCAGAGCTGTGAGAACCACTTCTTCTCCGCCTATAGCATTCATTTCCTCGCGGATGACTTGGATGATTTTGTTCAGTACACGCAAACCTAGAGGTAAATAGGAATAAACACCAGCTATTTCCTTGTGGATATATCCGGCACGGATGAGCAGTTGGGCATTTTTTGCCACTTCGTCTTTTGGAGCTTCTTTTCTGGTTTTTGTAAATAGTTGGCTTTGGCGCATAAAAAAGCAATTAGCTCTAATGGGCCAATAATAGCTCATTTAAAGCGTTTTGTAATGGGATTGACAGAAATAATATTACTTGGTAGAAATACAGCGAATCCCGTCACTCTTCAACCTCTAACCTCTAATTCTGAAATCCATGAATGCACTTATATCGCTTGTCCTGTTAGTCCTTTATCCGTTCATCGCCATTCGCCGGTATTTTGAGTACAAATATACCCAACCGGAGGAAGCCCGTAAGATTATACAAATCGGAGCCGGAGGTTTCATTGGCCTTTTGCTGATCTATACTGTTTTTTCCAGATTACCGGTTTCATCTTGGAAATATGCTCTGATAGCCATCATCGCCGGTTTTTACTTTTTATGCATGCACGCATTCGTAAGAGTAAACTTCAGGCTCCGAGGTAAAACACCTGCTTGATTCTTAGAGCGGGAATTATCTTTTCAAAACACGTCCACAAGACGTGTTTTTTTACTGAAAAACAAAAATAGCAGATATAAGTCTTGCGCTACTCGGGACGGGACCCTTGCCTAAGGGCAACCCCGTCCCTCCGTTGCTCAGACTTATATCTGCTATTTTTGTTTTCTTTAAAACAATTTCACCACATCCCTATAAGTCACAAAAAGCATAAAGAGAATGAGCAAACCAAAGCCTATGGCGTTTATGGTATTGGCTATTTTTGGAGAAATCATTTTTCTACGCACGGCTTCAATACCAACAAAAAGAATACGTCCGCCATCGAGAGCCGGAAAAGGAATGAGGTTTAGAACGGCTAAGTTAAGAGATATGAATGCTGTGAATGACAATAGATAGACAAAACCGAGTCTGCCTGCGTCACCTACCAGCCGAGCGATGCCTATGGGACCGGAAATTTGAGAGATATCTCCCTGTCCTATGATAGCGTTATAAATGAGCATATAGATTCCGACAACTATATTTTTAGACATATAGACGGTCAGTTTCGCCCCTTCCCAGAAAGCGATATGAATGGGTAATTTTACTTTACCCACCATATCCATAGATATGCCCACGGCATATCTGTCTCCTAAAACTCCTTTTTCCGGAATGATCACAATATCTTTTATATCCGCCAAGTGTTGTATTTGAAATGTCACAGGCCGACCGTCTGAATTTTTGATTACGTCTTGAACAGCGGATACTGTCGAAAAAGAAAGTATTTCATCTCCAGAAACCAATCCTGCTTTTTCGGCAGGAGAATTGGGCAATGTATCGACGATGATGACATGACTATCTGTAATATATTTCGAATTATTTTCTGAAACGCCTGTTGTCATACCTGACATGAAAGCTATTCCAAATAAAAGCCAAGCAAACAAAATATTCATGACGATACCGGCAGCTAAAATGACAACTTGTTTCCATCGAGATTTGTGAATAAAGCTACGTGAACTATCAGGTCCGGAAATAGACTGATCATCCGGACTCTCGCCAAATATTTTGACGAATCCACCGAAAGGAATGACGTTTATGGAATATACGGTCTCTCCCTTTTTCCAACTCCAAATTTTTGGCGGAAAGCCGAGGCCAAATTCATCTACCCGCACACCACATTTTTTGGCGGCGTAAAAATGGCCGAATTCATGGACGAGAATCAAAACCGCCAAAACAATTAAAAATAAAATAATAGTCACAAATAATGCAAAAAAATCAAATATAAATAAATTCTAATTCAAAATCTCTTTTTCTTTTTTGGTCATTAGACTTTGCAGTCTCTCTGACGACTGATCTATGAGTTTCTGGCCTTCTGTTTTCAATCTGAATTTATCATCCTCGCTCATACCACCTTCTTTTTCTTTTTTTGCTATATCGCTATTTACCAGATCGCGATGTTTGCGCACTTGGATACGAGCTTGCTCAAATTTTACCGAAGCCATTTTTACGATTTCTCTCCGACGATCACTGGTCAGTTCAGGAAAAGAAACACGTATACCTCTATCATCTACGGCCACTGAAACACCCAGATTCGCCACCATGATGGATTTCTCTATTGATTTTACCAAAACCTGATCCCAAGGGGTGATGCGGATAGTGCGTGGATCTTCGTTTGTTATACTGGCAAGACCGGAAATTGGCATATCAGAGCCGTAAGCTTCTACACGCACAATATCTAGGATAGACGGACTGGCACGATTGGTTCTGATAGAGCTGAGTTCTTTTTCTAGCCATTTTTCCGTGGTCAGCAAATCAGTTTTTAGTTTGCTAAAGTTGTATTGCATACATTTGTATATTCGTAATATATCATAAATCGAGCAGAGCTACCCTCTCTAAAATCAATTTGAGCGATGGTGAGCGGTTTTTTAGATATTTTGAAAGAGATAAAATTTCTTTTATGACATCAGTTTTTTCTTTGAGTTTATTCTCGTGAAGCAGAGCAACTAGAGCGTTTAAAAAAACCTCTGCACCGGTTTTGTCTTTTTCTTCTATCATTTTTGCAACATCTATCAGACGATCTCTTGGCGACATTGCGACAAACTGCGCCACTTCGTTTTTAAAAGAAATATTCACGGCTGAAGTATGATAGATAATGACCAAGCGAGAACGGAGTGTTGGTAAAAGTATGCGTGCGGATGATGAAATAATAAAAAAATGTGTACCAGCTGTCGGTTCCTCAAAAACTTTTAGAAGCGAGTTCTGTGCTTCGCTGGTAATACTGGCAAGGGCAATGATAAATATCTTTTTGTCTCCTAAAACAGGCTTCATGGACTGCATATTTTGAAGTTCCCTGCCATCGTCTATGCCAAACGATTGATGTTGGCTATAGTGAACGTCAGGATGTCCTTGGCGAGTTATATTGAAAGCGCTGTGCAAGAAGTTTTCTATTTCGGCGAGGACTGATTGCTTATGGCCTTCTATAAAATATGCGTGATGGAGAGATTCTTTTGAAAACATAGAGAAAGTATAGCAAATGAAAAGCGCTTAACCGAAGTTAAGTATTTTGCGGGAATAACTACCGCTTTGCAATAATCGTCTTCTTGTACATATCCAAATGTTCCAGAGCGATGCCCGTGCCTTTGGCGACGCAATACAGAGCGTCTTCGGCGAGGATGGCTTTGACGCCTATGCGACGAAAGACGAGTTCGGGGAGATTGCGGAGGAGTGAAGAGCCGCCGGTCATAATGATGCCGTGATCTATGATATCAGCCGAGAGTTCAGGAGGTGTTTCTTGGAGGACGTCCTTGATTGCTTTTATCATATCGCGCAATTCCTTGTTTATGGCTTTTACGATTTCATTTGTTTTTATTTCAGTTGAACGAGGTAGGCCGGAAATAAAATCACGGCCTTTGATGGTGAGGATCAATTCTTCTTCCAGTGGCACAGCTGAACCGATTTTTATTTTTATCTCCTCGGCTGTTTTATCTCCGATGGCGAGGTTGAAAGTCTTTTTTATATAATCGGCGATAGCCGCATCTATCCTATTGCCCGCACATTTGACTGAAGTCGAGGCGACGATGCCACCGAGAGAAATCACCGCCACATCCGTCGTGCCACCGCCTATATCTACGACCATGTGCCCTCTAGCCTCATGAATGGGAATGCCAGCGCCAATGGCCGCCAGAATCGGTTCTTTGACTACATAAGCGCTTTTTGCTCCCGCTTTGATGGTGGCTTCGATGACAGCGCGTCTTTCAGTCGAAGTAACGCCCGCTGGCACAGAAATCAAAACTTCCGGTTTCCATATATTCCATTTACCCAGAGCTTTGTCTATAAAGTATCGAAGCATGGCTTCGGTTACGCGATAGTCGGCGATGACCCCATCTTTCATAGGACGATAGGCTATGATTGATTCAGGTGTGCGACCAATCATATTTTTGGCCTCTACGCCAACAGCTAAGATTTTATTATCTTGTTCCGAAACAGCCACAACAGAGGGCTCGTTCAAAATGATTCCTTTGCCAGGCACAAAAACCAGCGTATTAGCCGTGCCTAAATCAATGCCCAGTTTTTTTGCAAATAGAACCATAAGCGACTTTACTATACGCTCTTTTTAATCTTTAGCGAATTGACAAATATTTTATTTACATTTCAAAATACATAGCGTATATGCTATGATATATTTATGTCAAAACAAACTGGACAAAAAGCCTTGATTTCCATAGGAGCGATGATCGCTCGATTGCGCGAAGACAGGCGCATGACCCAAGCTAGTCTCGGTAAAAAAATTAGTACGACCCAGAGCGTCATCGCCCGTATAGAAAAAGGTGAGCAGAATCTGTCTACCGAAACTTTGGCTAAACTTTCAAAAGCACTCAATCACGAGATCGTAACCATATCAAAAGGTGGCACGGTTAATTTTCGCATTCATGGCAATCATAAACTCTCTGGCACGATCAAAGTTCGTACCTCAAAGAATGGCGCGGTCGGAGTGATGTGCGCTTCCCTGCTCAATAGAGGAACGACTGTCATAAAAAATATTCCAAAAATAGAAGAAGTAAATCGTATGATTGAAGTTTTTGAATCAATCGGCGTAAAAGCCGAATGGAGAAATCTCGACCTCCACATCACTCCGCCAGAAAAATTTGCCATGAAAAATATAACTTATGATTCCGCAGCCAGAACCCGAACGGTCATTATGATGATAGGTTCTCTGATTCATCGCCTAAATGTATTTGATTTGCCGCAAATCGGCGGTTGTAAACTAGGCTCACGGACCATAAAACCTTATTTCTACGCTCTGGAAAAACTTGGAATAAAGATAGAAACGAGCTCGAGATTTTATAAAATTTCACATAATGGCCTAAAAAGAAATCGTGAAATTATCATGTATGAAGCTGGAGACACGGTAACTGAAACGCTTCTCATGGCGGTCGCGCTCATACCTGGTAAAACCGTTATCAAATTCGCTTCGGCAAATTATCAAGTACAGGATGTATGTTTTTATCTCGAATCACTCGGTGTAAAGATCGATGGTGTGGGCACTTCTGTCATGACCGTGCATGGTATCCCAGGTCCCATAAAAAAAGATGTTCGGTATTTTCTCTCCGAAGACCCTATAGAAGCCATGTCTCTCTTGACAGTCGCTATCGTTACGAAGTCTTCTATTACTATAGAGCGGTGTCCTATCGATTTTCTCGAACTCGAACTTTTGAAACTAGAAAAAATGGGTTTCAGATATAAAATTTTGAAGAGATATAAAGCCGAGAATGGCAAAACAAATCTCGTTGACATAAAAACTTTTTTGGGGAAACTCCACGCTCTGGACGAAAAAATTCATGCCCTGCCCTATCCAGGCATAAATATGGACAATCTCCCGTTTTTTGCAATCATCGGTACGCAAGCGGAGGGAGAAACATTCATTCATGATTGGGTTTATGAGAAACGCGCTATATATTACAAAGAACTCGACAAATTGGGTGCTGAAACAATCCTCGCAGATCCTCATCGGTTTTATGTCAAAGGTCCGACAAAACTGAAAGCCACTGAAATCCTCTGTCCTCCCGCTCTGCGACCTTCTGTCATTATCATGATAGGCATGCTGGCCGCTGAAGGAACTTCTATATTACGCAATGTATATAATATAAATCGTGGATACGAAGATTTGGCTCACCGATTGAACTCTCTAGGTGCAAAGATTGAGGTCTTTAGGGATTTGTAGGATACTTTAATCATGTATCTCATAAAAGCCATTCCTATCGCTCGCGGCATAGGTTTAGACACTCTCTCGTATTGGAGCTCTAAAAATGTAGTTTCGGGATCAATCATCCGAGTACCTCTACGTAAACGCAAAATAGGAGCCATCGTTATATCCTGTGAATCAGCTCTAGAAAGCAAATCTGAAATCAGAGGAGCAGATTTTTCTGTTAAAAAAATCACCGATACTCACGCACGCTCGATCATCTTTCCCCAATTCTTTAAAACCGCCGAACAAATGGCGCGTTATTATGCTTGCTCGGTTGGCAGTATTCTCTTTGAACTCTTGCCTAGTGCAATACTTTCTCAATATGAAAAACTGTCCCAAGCCAAAGAAATTATAAAAAGAGAAAGGCCGCGCGAATCTTTTGTTCTTCAAAAAAACGACGAAGATCGTTTTGCCCACTACAAGAGTCTTATCCGCGAGAAATTTGCCCGTAAAGAGTCTGTTTTTATGGTCATGCCTTCGGTGGAAGATATAAAAAAAGCCTGTTCATATTTTGAAAAAGGTATAGAACCCTATACATACATAATTCACGGAGCACTTTCAAAAAATGAAATTATAAAACGATGGAAAGCCATAATGGAAGACAAACATCCTATAATCATTGTCGCTACGGGATTATTTCTATCTATTCCTCGCGGAGATATAGGTATTATAATCATTGAACGAGAAAACTCCAGAAACTACAAAATTCAGTCGAGACCATATCTCGACTTTCGCCATATGGCGGAACATTTTGCCAGAGAAATAGGGGCGGATTTCATCGCTGGTGATTCATGTCTACGTATTGAAACTCTGTATCGGGAAACAGAAGGTGATTTAGTTCAATATGCCCCTCTGTCTATGCGTTCCCTGTCTACGGCCCGAGATTCTCTTATGGATATGAAAGTCTATAAAAATGTCGAACATAAAATACGTATACTTTCAGATGACTTGAAAGCTCTGGCAAATAAAAATCGCACGGAAAACGGCCTGCTGTTTATTTTTGCTGGCAGACGGGGTCTGGCTCCTCAGACGATATGCGCCGATTGTGAAACTACTCTAGTCTGCGACTTATGCTCTTCTCCTTTGGTTCTCTACGGCAAAGATGGGTCAAAATTTTTTCTTTGCAATAAATGTGGCAAAAAGTTTGGCCCTGATCAAATATGCGAACAATGCGGCGGTTGGAGGCTTATTACTCTGGGTATAGGCACGGAAAAAATAGAAGAAGAGTTGAAGAAAATCATTCCGGAAGCAAAAATATGGCGACTGGACAAAATTTCCGCCCCATCCCACAAAAAAGCTATTGATATGGTAGAAAAGTGGTACGCTTCTCCTGGTAGTATTTTGATTGGTACGGAATTAGCCCTGCTCTATTTGGATAAACCGATTGATTACAGTGCCGTGGCTTCTTTAGATGCTCTCTTTTCCATTCCAGACTTTCGCATAAATGAAAAAATATTTTCTATTATTTTAAAAATGCGCTCAATCACTCAAAAGCAATTTCTGCTCCAGACGAGAGTGCCTCTCATGGCAGTGCTCGGCTGGAGCGTCAAAGGTAATATCATTGATTTCTACCGCGATGAAATCGAAAGTCGGAGAAAATTTTCTTTTCCGCCATTTTCTACGTTTATAAAAATTTCGTCCACCGGCAAAAAGCAAGATGTCCTAGACGCTATGGAAAAGCTCAAAGTGATTCTAGTTGGCTATGTCATAGACGTCTTTCCCGCTTTTATAGCCACGATCAAGGGCAATTATATCATGCATGCTTTGATAAAGCTCCAAAGTGGAGAATGGATAAATCAGGAATTATTGAATCGTTTGCGCAGTCTTCCGCCTAATTATGCAATAAATGTGGATCCTGAATCCATACTATAGATTAGTCGATTTATCCTCTCTCATTTCACGAGATAAAGTTTTGTACCCGCAGGGCTTTCATATATACTCTAAATATGGTGAAAATAGTCCAAAAAGATGATCCCATACTTCGTGAGATTGCCAAAACGGTGACTGACGATATGTTTGGTACGTCTAAGCTAAAGAAAATCGTCGGTGATATGAAAATTGCTTTAGCAAAAGAAAGTGACGGTGTGGCTCTAGCTGCGCCACAGATTGGCGTGCCTCTTCGATTATTTGTCATTTCCGGCAAAATTACGGAATTACTTCATAGAGATAAAACTGAAACCAAGAAAAAATATCCCGATACAGTTTTCATAAACCCTGAAATTATAAAACTTTCAAAAGACAAGGAAGTTTTGGAAGAAGGTTGTCTGTCAGTTAGATTTCTCTACGGCAAAATTGAAAGAGCGAAAAAAGCAAAAATCAGAGCTTTTGATGAAAATGGCAAAAAATTCGAAATTGGTACTTCCGGACTTCTGGCTCAAATATTTCAGCACGAAACAGATCATCTCGATGGCAAGTTGTTCATAGATATCGCTACTGACGTCCACAATATTCCGCCAAATAAAATTAAAATAGCTTTTTTTGGCACACCGGACAGAGCCGTCGTAATTTTAGAAGCTCTCAAACACGCAAATATTGTCCCATCTCTCATAATCACTCAACCTGACAGGCCTCAGGGCAGAAAATTAATAATGACTGCTACACCGGTCAAAATTTGGGCAAAGAAAGAAAAAATTGCCGTGTTGGAACCAGAAAATTTAGAAGATCAAGCATTCGTTAAAACTCTCCAAAAAGGAGACTTTGATCTGTTTGTCGTCGTGGCTTACGGAAAAATAATTAAAGAAAATATTTTGGATATTCCGAAACGAGGTTCTCTCAACTTACATACTTCCCTATTGCCGAAATTGCGAGGTTCTTCCCCTATGGAGACTGCTATTCTCACAGATGATAAAAAAACCGGCGTGACGATCATGCTCATTGATAGTCTGATGGATCATGGACCGATTATTGCCCAAAAAGAAGTGTCTCTCTCAAAGTGGCCACTTACGGTAAATGAATTAGAGGAGATATTACTGAAAACGGGCGGTGAACTCTTGGCTAAAACCATACCTTTATGGCTCGAAGGAAAAATAAAGCCCCGCGACCAAGATCATTCACAAGCTACTTTGGCCAAAAAAATAAAAAAAGAAGATGGCTTGATCAATTTTTCGGATAATCCATACAAAAATTATTTGAAATTTCTGGCTTACAAACAATGGCCGAAGACCTATTTTTTTGTTCGGAAAAACGAGGATAAAATACGCATTATCATAACTGAAGCCGAGTATAAAAATGGTTTATTTATCATACAAAGAGTCATACCTGAAGGTAAAAAAGAGATTTCTTTCTCTGAATTCGAGAAGAATTACAAAATTTCCGCTATATAATCATGTGATAATCATGTGCCGTAGTCATTTTATTTTCTCTTTCTCCACGGCAGGCCGCGAAGCATATTTTTCAATATTAATCCTGATTTTCTCATAAAACGAACTCGTTTGGACTTGTGCGAACGTAAGACTTCTATGAGCTCGTCTTTTACGGCTCCGAGCGCCATATACAAATCTTCTTTTTCCGACTCAACTCGCAGACTGCCGTGTCTCGAGTGAAAATTTATTTCTGCCCTGAATATCTCGCCGCTTTTATGATGTTGGGTCGTGCGTGATACCTCGATTTCGGCGATGGCACTGGTATCATTCGGATCAACATAACTTTCCAAAGAGGAAATTAGTCTGTCTATCGCTTGTTCAATTGCCGGAGTAAGCGAAAGTGACGTACCTTTGACAGTTTTTCTGATCATACATTTATTTATTATATGCACTCATTATAGTATACAAACTGCGTCACACAAGATATCATATCTATCAATGCGAAAAAAAATAAAAGTAGCGCAAGTGGCTGCGGAAATTGAGCCGTTTTCCAAAAGCGGCGGTCTAGCCAATGTTATGGGTTCATTGCCTAGAACAGAATCCAAACTCGGTTTGAATGTCATTGTCATCACTCCTCACTATGGCGAGACCAATACATCGCCGGTCGGAGATCTGGAAATTGTATTTGAAGATGTTCCCATAGAAGTTACTTCTGGTGTTTTCGATAAAGCGACATATTTGCGAGGCTATATACCGGACAGCAAAGTTCCAATTTATTTTGTTTCAAATAAAAAATATCTCGGTCCATCTTCCATGATAAATGGAAAAATATATGGGGCCAAAAACGATAATGCCAGGTTTCTTTTTTTTGATGTAGCTGTTTTAAAACTTCTCCAAATGATCAATTGGAAACCTGATATCATACATTGTCACGATTGGCATACAGGACTGATTCCCTATTTTCTTAAAGGTCGCTATAAAAAAGATCCTTTCTGGGCAAAAACAGCTTGCTTATTTACTATTCACAACCTGGTCTATCAGCTCGGACATGATTGGTGGCTCATAGACGAAAATGACCGTGATCTCGGTAGGACACCTCTACCATCCTTTGTTGAAAACGGCGTCATAGAGCATATCAATTTCGTCAAACGAGCCATCATGAATGCCGATGCCATCAATACAGTTTCAGAAACATATCGCGAGGAGATCATGACTCGAGATTTTGGCGAAGATCTCCATCGTATATTAAAAAATCGTGAGAATATTATTTTCGGCATCGTGAACGGCATTGATTACAATGAATACAATCCTCTGACTGACCCCGGTTTAAATCAGCATTACAGCGCCAAATCTGTAGCCCGCAAGAGAGACAATAAAATCTGGCTTCAAAAACATTACGGCCTGAAGAATGGCCCTAATATTCCTCTAGTCTGTATGACCTCGAGAATTGTGGAACAAAAAGGTTTTGCTCTGATCATTCCTATCATTCCCGCACTCATGGAAACCGGCATGCAGATGATAATTATGGGCGATGGTGACGGAGAAATTATTAAAGCTTTTGACGATATGCAAAAGAATTTTCCTGGACAATTTATATATACGCCTTTTGACAGCGCCCGTGAAACTTCTCTCTATGCTGGTTCGGATATTTTTCTTCTGCCTTCACGTTTTGAGCCGTGCGGTGTAAATCAACTCATTGCTCTGCGTTACGGATGCATACCGATTGTTCATCACATAGGCGGTCTAGCCGATACGATTATTGATTTTGATCCTTGGACAGAAGACGGTAATGGTTTTACATTTGCCGGTTATGATTCAAACAGTTTGCTTTTTGCCATGGCCAGAGCTATGGAAACATACAAATACAAAGATGTGTGGAAACGACTAGTCGTTTCTGGACTGCGAGAAGCTAATTCATGGATAATTCCCACCAAGAAATACATTGAGCTCTATAAAACGACTATTAAATTGCGAAAAGCTCGCAAAAAAAAAGAATAGTTATAAAAACATGAAATGGGTAAATATTCTCCATCTATATCAACCACCGACCCAGACAAGAGAAATTGTCGGGGAGGTGGTGCACGACAGTTATGAAAAAATCCTCTGCCTGCTCGATCAGTATCCAAATCTTCGGCTTACTTTGAATATTTCCGGATCCCTGCTCGAGCTTCTCTCGAAATACGGGCACCAGAGTGTTATCGACGGCTTCAAAAAACATGCGGAACGAGGAGCTATAGAGTTTTTGGCAAGCGCTATGTATCACCCTATTCTTCCTTTATTGGAAGAAAAAGAAATTCTCCGACAAATACGGCTTCATGAGAATATTTCAAAAAAATGCTTTGGTGCGATTTATCAACCAGGCGGGTTTTATTTTCCTGAAATGGCCTATAGCGAAAACTCTTGCAAGGCTGTAATCAAAGCTGGTTTCAAATGGACAGTTCTCGATGAAATTCACGCTACTGTAAAAGTTGATTCTGAAACACGTTATGAGATCAAAGATCTGAAATTTGGCGTGGTTTTCCGAGATAGCTCTTATTCCAGGACATTTCCTCCGGAATCTATAATTTTGGATTTGGAAAAAATAAAAAAACCATATCTCGTCACATGTCACGATGGTGAATTGTATGGTCATTGGCATAGAGAAGATCATGGCTATTACAAAAAAGCTTTTTCTCATCCTGGAATTACAACTATCACAGTGAGTCAATATATAGACGAACTTGAAAAAGAAACAAAAATTGCCGTCAGAGATGCTAGTTGGGAATCAAAACCTGATGAATTGAAACAAAACATCACTTTAGGCTTGTGGCATAATCCTCAAAACGAGATCCATAATATGCTCGAAGCTTTCAAAAAGGAAATTTTGACGCTTGTTGAAAACCATCAAGATGACCCCGGTTACTCTCTGGCTCGGCATCATGCTGACAGAGGTGTGGCTAGTTGTGCTTGGTGGTGGGCCAGCGAGAAAAAAATCGGTCCTTTTTCACCTGTTTCATGGAACCCTACGGAAATAGAAAAAGGCGCGCAAGAACTGTATAAAGCAATGAATTCTTTTACAACGCTTTCCCCAAATGAAATATCGAAAACCGCTCTCCTCTTTCGAAATCTACAAAAATCTATTTGGCAAAAGCACAAGCAAAAGTATGATCCTGATTATCTGCTAGAATGATGACTATATGAAAAATTATGCTAGCCGGACACATTCGGAAATGCTAGATGTGCTCATGGATGCTAAATCTCCAGGGCCTGAAATTTACTATTATATGGTTCGTGGTGGCAAGGAAAAGACAAACATTACAATTCTGGAACCAGGCATAATTGGTGACGAGTATATAAAAACATACGGTCACTATCATGTAGGAAAACTAGACGAGACTTATACAATTCTTCAAGGAAAAGGTGTGATCGTCATGCAAACGAGAAAAATTGATGAAAAAGGAAAACCGCTAGACGAAGAAATTGAAACTTTTAGAGCGATTAGCGTAAAAACTGGAGATAGGGTTTTCATTCCGAGCGGAGCGGGTCATTTGGCCATAAATACCGGCGAAACATGGTTCGTTACTTCAGACGACAGTCCGGTCAATTTTCTAGAAAAAGATCCTATCAGTTTACCTGGACACGCCGATTACGGCCCCTTCAAACGACTCCACGGCGCTGCCTATTATGTCATCAAAAAAAATAACGAACCTACTCTCGTGAAAAATCCTCTTTATAAAGTAATTCCTAAAGCAAAAATAGAATAAAAAATACAAGTACAAGCTAATCGAGAACCTCCGCAGGGAAGGATTTGTCATAGGTCTGTCCTTGACAAATCCGACCCGAGGACTGTTCGAGAGTAGTTTGTACTTGTATTTTTTATATTACAGTTTGTAGAGTTTTTTAATATAATCATCAAGCATTCTTTTTGTAGTAAACTTTTTCTCTACCATAGACATAGTTTTTTTCATACGTCTAATCCACTGATGAGGTGTATTGTTTTCTCTTTTATAAAATAATGGTGTTACTTCTTTTTCTAGAAAATTATACATGGCCGAGGCCGTGTTTTCTTCGGGCAAGATCCAGCCGATGTTTTTCCATTTTACTTCCTCTATCCAGCCATCACTAATACTCATTTGAAGTGTACCGTTTAATCCAGCTTTCATACCACTCGTGCCACAAGCTTCTTTACCTCGAAAAGGAGTGTTTAGCCAGATGTCCGCACCAGCCACTAGTTTGTGGGCTAGGGATATAGAATAGTCTGGTATATAGGCGATTTTGTTTTTCCATTTTGGATTGTTTGTCAGAGTGCGGATGCGATCCAAAGCGTTCTTCGCACTGACGTCGTTGTTGTAAACATTGCCGGAAATGATTAATTGCAGAGAATGAATTCCGAAACAAATTTTTTCCAGTCTTTCTATATCGGATATGAGTAGTTCTGGTCGTTTGTAGGCAACAAAACGTCTGGCCCAGACAACTGTGCAAGTATTTTGATCGAGAGTAGAGCCTGTTTTGGCATTTGTGTAATCAATCAGTTCTTTGCGAAGTTTCGATTTCACCTGCCAGATTTTTTCATCGGTTAATTTTTGTCTATCATTTCCCCACTCTCTGCCAAACCATCTGTCTCTGTAAACGCCATTTGTAATAGATATGAGACGACTTTTTGGATGAACTTTCTTTTCGAACTTTGCGTGGAGAATACTCACAGCATTCCGACGTATAGCTGTATTCAAGAGAAAATGGGTGGCAGAAAAGACGCGCACCTCAGGATCGACACCTAGAGAGAATAATTCTTCGGCAGAAACACCGAGACTATGAAAATATGGCCCAAAATAACGCATAAAATCGCTTTCTTCTATTTTTACGCCGGCTTGAGAAAAGATAGTATGTTTTGTCGCTACTATTTTTTTGCGTATCTCTTTTACAGCCTTTAGGATATTTTTATCTTTAAAGGAAGAAGCAGAGCGAGCGATCAATTCCAGAGTGGTAAATGCGGTATGGCCTTCATTCAAATGATATAGATGTGGCGAAATATGAAGTGTTTGGAGCATTCTGGCGCTACCCACACCTAAAACTAAATCTTGTCTTACCCACGTATAATCATCCATGGCATAGATAGTTGACAAGATTTTCCGTGATTCTTCATCATTTTCTTCTATATCTGTATCTAAGAGGATAAGCCAAGTGTTTTGCCCAAAGTTTCTGGCGTAAGCGCGAGCTTTGATAGCTTTATTTTCAAAGGGAATTTCTATGACCAGCGGCTTGCCATTTATGGTTATGAGCGAATATTTGTTTTGTTTTATGTCTTTGTTTTTATGACTGTACCATAATCCTACGAAAACCATGGGCAAAGCCCTATCATTTGCTTCATAGAGAAAATCTGCCGCCAATACTCCCAGGCCTCCGGCATAAGTCAGGGAATCGTCGTCGAGGGCGTATTCGGCTGATATAAAAGCCACAGGTTCTCTCTGGTCATATTTTATAGAACTTGCTTCTATGGTTTTTGGCGCTTGGAGAAAATCTCCCATAATTTTCTGGGTGTTTTCCGGCCCTCTAGTTTCCATCACTTTTATACCCACATTTTTTACAGGATTGTCATTACCTTCAGGAAAGAGAGCATCACCGACAAACACGACAGAATCTCTAGGCAGTTTTGTATATTCAATAATTTTTCGCAAGCCGAAAGCTTTATCAATGCCATCATTTGTCACATCGATAGAAGTGGTACCTCCGATTTTCAACTCCAAGCCTGACAGCAGTGGCGAAAGTTTTTCCACCAAAATTGTTCGTTTTTTCTGATCTGGATCCCATAAGTGCTTCAGATCGGCTGGAGTATCTTTGCCTAGAGCTGAATAAGTCATACCAGAATCTCTGTCGTCCAACAATGGTTCTAATTCTTTTTCGCTAATGGCGAGAATTTGCCTGAAAGCCCTGCGTACACGCACCTTATCTCTGCTTGCCAGTTTTTCGGCATATATTCTCTGCCAGCCTCCTCTATATACCCAGAGTTCTGCGCCACTAGTTGTGAGAATGTAGAGATTTGTCAATTCTCTCACAGTGGCAGTCAGAGGTTTTAGAAGTTCTGATTCAAATTGTTTGAAAGACGCCCCAGATATAACTGCTACCTTTGTCTGCTTTAAAAGCTCGCATAGGAGAGATGCCGTTTCTTCCATAATTGGCGCCCTGCTTTCCGTGAGAGTATTGTCTAGGTCAAATACGATAAGTTTCGGCATGGGACCATTATATAATATGAATCTGATTTTATCCTGAATTGTTTGGCTCCTCGGCCTGGACTCGAACCAGGGACCCATCCCTTAACAGGGGATCGCTCTACCAACTGAGCTACCGAGGAATAATTTCGTCGTTGAAATAATTTTCAACTCGCGAATAGAATAGTATCAAAATATCAAAGAAAGACAACGCTTCTCCAAAACGTACTATAATGAGACATAATGGTCGAAGATAAACAAGCAAAAAATCAGGCAGATGTCATATTGGTAGAGAATGCTCTCACATCAAGCAATCAGTTCAGCCGTATCATTGAAAAATACCAAGAACCTCTGCGTCGATATGTCCGTCGTATGGCCAGACCAAATGAGGATGAACTGGATATGCTCTTGCAGGATATATTTATAAAAACGTACGAGAATTTGAACGACTTTGATCTGGGATTGTCATTTTCATCATGGATATATCGTATCGCCCATAATGAGAGTATAGATTTTCATCGCAGGAACAAGAGATATGGCGGTTCTCTAGACGATTCCACCGGCGACGATGATAGTCTCTCTCTAATCGAGACTATTGCCGCCGATGGAGACATCATCACAGAAGCCGATAGACATTACGTGAAAAAATCCATAAACGCCATACTTGATGAATTAGATTCAAAGTATCGGTCGGTGCTGGTGTTGAAATTTATTGAGGGCAAAGATTATGATGATATTTCTCACATTCTCCGAAAGCCCCTGGGAACTATAGGGACTTTGATTCATCGAGCAAAGAAAGAGTTCAGGCGATTAGTGGAGAAACGAGGTATATATAGCGGAGACTTATGACAAAAATAAAAAAAATATGACATTCGAAAAACAAATCATGGAAAAAATAAGAGGGAGACGGCTCCGGCCGATGCCAAAGGGTTATTTCTATGTGCGCGACGTCGTTGTCTGGCTTCTGCTCGGTGTATTTGTGACGGCTCTGTCTCTCGGTTTTGCTATGACTATGTTTATGATTCGCGGCACAGACTTTGGGCTTTTTGAAAAGCTCGGCTTGTCGAGTGGTCAGAAAATAATTTATTCCATTCCATTTTTTTGGATTGCTACATGCATCGCCTTGGCTTTAGCTGTCTTTATCAATTTTCGAAATACTCGCAGGGGTTATCGCATGAGCACGAAACAATTTTCTCTGATAACTGTGCTCATTGCTCTGGCTTTCGGCAGTGTTTTGTACTCTCTCGATATCGCTAAATATGTAGACAAGACCGCTTCGAAAAACTTTCCTTTGTACAATTCTGTCGTGCCACTCAATATAAATAATTGGCTCGATCCAGAGCACGGTCTGCTCTCTGGCGCTGTGCGGGACAGGGAATCAGAATCTGATTTCATGCTCCGAGACGCAAATGGTATCTTGTGGCATGTAACGGGCAGAAATATTGAAGTGGAAAAAGGTTTCAAATGGGCTAGTGGTGATAGAATCAAAATTATAGGCGTACAGTCCGGACTTGATGAATTCCGCGCTATAGAAATATTGCCGTGGGAGGAGAAACCTACAAAGGAATAAAATCGCAAGAATAGTTGCTTGAGGAGACCTTCGGAGGACGCGAAGGCGTCCGAGAATGAGACGCCCCGCCAGCAGGCGGGGATGTCGTGCTCCGAAAGTAACTATTCTTGCGATTTTATTCTTTTATAGTAATCATCACACGAATGTCTAAATTCATGCGGTCGTAAAAAGAATATGTGCCCGGACCGAAAAAAGAAAGAGTGTAACTCTCGCCCGTTCCGAATTCTCCCGATTCCAGCCTAGCATCACGCTTTGATGATCTCTCTTCGGCGATAGTGTGCCGACTTTCGTCTAGAACCATAAAAACTATCTCATCGCCTGGTCGGGCCGTAACGGAAATCGGTTCCGCCCTGTCCTCAAAGAGAAGGATTTTATGGATGGTACCTCCGCCAAAGAAAACAGAAGCGGTATTATCTCCTTCTCGACCTAACCTTTTTGTGAGAGCAAAAGTTCCCGCCAGAGCGAGCAGAAGAAAAAACCAAATTAAAACCATTTTAGTATTCACGATAGTATTGTACCATACTCGTCTATCCGAGATAACTATATAAATCAATGGTATCTCGGTAATTTTAGATTTTTTAATTTAATTATCTAAATCTTGATTTTATCAATGTTTTGTAATGTTTTACCTCTGTCAATTCCGTGCCATTTTTTCCATGATAATTCGAGATGGAAGGTCTTTGTTCTGCTATCCACATAACGCAATATTAAATCATCTATTAAATCAATCAGAACTTTGGCTCCATACATACCTTTTATATGTTCCAAATATATGATCATTTTGTTACATCCGGACATAGCTTTTTCTATGAGAGCAATACCTTGGGTGAAATTTCCAAATCTGATGCTGTGGGCTTCACCAATAGACAGAGGTATGGTCATAGCACAATTCACAAAACCTTCTAAAAATGGATACTTAAAAGTAACTAATTTTGGCCTGATATTTTTTACAACTATCACCGAACATTCCAATGTTCTCTGATAGATATCCAAATCCCGAAAAGTTTTCACTGGTTTTTTGGGTGTAAATTTGTATTTTGAATCGTATTTTGATTGCATGTAATTTTTCATTTTTATTATGTATTTTTTTATTTAAAGGGCTCCTTCGCCCCAACATCAAACAACAACTAGAGCATTTTTACGAGGTAGAGATACGACGGTGCCATCGCGATAATGTACTTTTCGCGCTCTCTTCCTCGCCTGTAATTTTTTGACAATATGAAGAGGATAAAATTCATAAAAATCTTTGTCGTCAAACCATGCACATTTGAATTCAAATAATCGTAATCCCGTGAGACGAGATAGCGCCAGAGCATACCACGTGAGCTGTTCTATAGGTTTTTCTTTGCTGGCATTCGGCTTATAATCCAAAATATGTACCATACCATTTCTGATTTGCACAAAATCTATATGACCAGTGAGTAGTTTTGGAAATTTTTGTTCTTGTTTGTCACCTTTCATTTCTATAAGACCATCACCCGTAATTTTGAATTTAAGAACATTTTCCATATGTTCAACATCTTCCCTCCTTATATATACAGGCACTTCCGTAGCGACAGTAACAGAATCGTTGGCTATCATAAATCTCTGCAGAGCTTCATGCCGTGCTTTATTATCGGTTACACCACTCAAAACAAACGAGGCAATATCATTGGCAAAATTCGATTTACCCCTCACGATCATATCCGTTTTATCGAATTTTGATCTGATTTCCGACATTCTGGAACCTTCGGCAAAATATTGATGTGGGGTTTCCGAAGAAACGGCATCCAAATATTCCTTTAATCTACCGAATCGGCGATTTTTAAATTCTTCCATTATGAGAACCGTCTTAGCCCTGTGATACCTGAAACGATATAACTGACGATGAGCCATAGTGACGACTTCAATCATTTTCTGCGGCGAAAACATTTTTATTGCCCACGGACGCATTCTCTCAAATCTACAAAGTGGTTTATATTCTTCTACCCAAGACGATAATGTCGCTGGTAACGGTGCTAAAAAATCTCCCATGGTTTTCGAAAATTTATCCCCCAAAATTTTACAAGTTTGTTCCAATGTCAAACCGAGATTATAATAACTGATTCCCTCCATAATGACATTAATAGGAAACCGCTTGCCTTTTACCCTTTCGGCTGTAAAAGTTCTACCACAATTTTCTTCCTTGCAAATATACAACTGAACAATTTCATGTTTTTTCTGTCTTATACCTCTCTTTACAAAATTTTCTGAATTACAATACGGACAAACGGTTTTGGTTGATATATCCGCTTTTGTTTTCTCTTCTTTATTTTCTTGTATTTTTTCGCTTGACATATTTTTTTTGATTGTTAGGATATAGTTACATACGGCTTCGGCCCTCCCCGCAAGGGGTAAATACGAAAAACTCAGAGCATTACTGGTCTGAGTTTTTCTTTTATTTTTTTGAAATCCTGTTTATTTACATCACCGATTTTTTCTTTTTTTGTCATAGAAATACCCCAAAAACTTTCGTTGTTAAACTTTTTTATAATTATCACTGGTCGGAGAAATTTTTCACCCTTGCCATCAATTTCAAAACCTATATTCGCACCAATAGATGTAAACCAAATATCGCGTTCATGAAAAAATGGACGATTTTTCAATTCGTGAATATCACTTTTTTCTATATGCCACTTTGAATAATCTTTTTTCATATTCTTTTGTTCATATCACGAATTACCATTACCGAAATATCACGACTTTCACGGTTTTTAGAGCCTAAATAGAGCATCCGTGATACAGTTTTGATGATTTTTGGGCGGTTTTTTAACCGTTTTTCTATTTCAAATTCATACTATTCCTCTCACTATTTTTGTCAACTTTTTTTGATAATCAATTTTTTACTTTCTCTATTCTTATGGCATCAATTCTGGAATGGTTTCTGAAATTGTTTCCACCACTACAGGTTCACTCACCACCGTTGTTTCCGGCACTATTTCCGACACAGATTCAGACGATGTTGGTGTGGATTCTGGAACGGATTCTGGAATTGTTTCTGATTCTGACACAGGTTCTGTTACTGTTTCTGGCGATGTTGGAACAGTAGGTGTAGATGTATTTTCTGGAACTATTTCCGAAACTGTACCTTGATTAGTTGAGACTGTATTTGTCGCACCACAAACACCGAGCTCCGATTGAATCACCCCATTTGCCACATACATACATGTCGGTGCTCCGGTCTGACGATCATATATAGTTATACCGCTCGCCGACAAATTATCCAATGAACCGACGGTCAATGTATTCACCACTACGGTACGTGCTGTAATCGAATCGGCTATGACGGCGACGAATCTAGCTAGACCATTTTCTATTGTACTCCCAAGATTACCAAAGAAAGAAATGATGCTTGCCCCCATATCATTTGACCATGTGACTTGCACTGTGCTCGTGCCTGATGTCGTGTTTCCCGAACTATCAATAGTTGAAACAGAAGTTGAAGCAAATGAGACTAGTCTGGCTTCCAATTCAGCTAATTTCGTTTCTGTGCTACGAACCGCTTCTGTCGTACTAGCCAAAGTGCCAGATATG
>JBBTTY010000042.1:0-1292 GCA_038063975.1 Patescibacteria group bacterium
GTGCCCTCGGAGGGAATTGAACCCCCAATTACTGGTTCGAAGCCAGTCGTGATATCCATTTCACCACGAGGGCAAAGGAACAGATTTATAGTCTACCCCCATTATTTAAATTGACAACAAGTCCTCCTGTATTATAATTCATCGCAGTTCTTTTAGTAACCTTTTTATAAGTGGGGAGAGATAAATGCATCGGTTAGAAGCAATCAGTAAGATAGCGAAAGCCATGAAAGAAAATTCAAAAATGACACTTAATCAGATCACAGAGGCAACTGGCTTACCAAGAAAAATGGTAAAGCGATATTTGAAAGACTTGGAATCAGGGAAAGTTATTCACAAAACGAAAGACGGCGTTTATGAAATTAATTAAAGCCGAGCTTAGCAGTTTTCAAGGACGTTTGCCGATTTATTTAAGCGTTGAAAATTCTGAAATCCAGATTTCTATGAACTTGGATGACGGTAACAATGGGCAGATGTTGTACGACCATCTTAAATTAGCGTTAGATTTTGACGGCAATGTTATTTCTTTGGAATCCGCGACAGATGGGCTAGATAGCCGCAGTATTACTGTAAAATTTAATAACATTTCCGAAATGGTTAAATATTTAAAATATCATGGATTGAATATCGCTCTGACCAAAATAATAGAAACCTGATCCTTTCGCTGTAGCGAAAGGATTTTTTATTTCTGAACTTGCCCCGAGCCTGATTACCAATAAGCAGTCAAAGGGTTGACAAAACAAAGCCACTTGATATATAGTGCATGTATTAAGGGTCGCTGTCGAGCGGCCTAAAATTTTATAAAAAAATGTTTGATTTAAAAAATATTAAACGGGCAATTGACCAAATTGCCGAAGAAAAGAGCATTGATGCCGCGCAAGTTTTGGAAGTAATAGAATCATCCATCGCGACCGCGTACAGAAAAGAATATGCCCAAAAAGGAGAGGTCGTAAGATGCAAATTTGATTTAAAAACCGGCGAATTAAAATTTTGGAAAATAAAAACCGTTGTTGATGAAACTACGGTAAGAATTGTTGAAGAAGGAGAAGAAGAGCCGGTTCAAGAAAGCTTCGGGGAAGAAGGGGGCGAAGAAAAATTGCCTCGTTATAATCCCGACCGACATATCTTTTTGAATGAAGCTAAAAAAGAGAAAAAGAGCGTTAAAGTCGGCGATGAGTTGGAATTTCCGTTGGAAGTTCATGATGATTTCGGCCGCATTGCCGCTCAAGCCGCTAAGCAGGTTATTTTGCAGCGTTTTCGAGAAGCTGAAAGAAGTTCCATATTACAGGAATTTC
>JBBTTY010000043.1:0-2340 GCA_038063975.1 Patescibacteria group bacterium
ACGCAACTTCGGAGTCATTGCTCATATTGATGCCGGAAAAACCACGACATCAGAGCGTATTCTCTATTACACAGGTATGATTCACAAGATTGGCGAAGTGCATGAAGGCGAAACCACGACTGATTGGATGGAACAGGAACGCGAGCGCGGTATCACCATCACTGCCGCCGCTATTACCTGTTTTTGGAATCCGACATATATGCCAAAAGAAGACGTGTCCATGAAGCATCGCTTCAACATCATAGACACACCCGGGCACATAGACTTTACAGTAGAAGTAAAACGATCTCTGCGTGTTCTCGATGGTGCTGTCGTCGTCTTTGATGGTGTGGCTGGCGTAGAACCCCAATCAGAAACCAACTGGCGTTATGCTGACGAATCAAATGTGCCTAGAATTTGTTTTATAAATAAACTAGACCGCATGGGTGCTAGTTTTGAAAAATCATACAAATCTATTCTGGAACGTCTCAACAAACGCGCCGTTAGAATTCAGATTCCTATGGGTCTAGAAGAAAATTTCCTTGGAGTTATAGACCTCGTTCGCATGAAAGCCTATACATTCGAAGGAGAGAAGGGTGAAAAAGTAATCGAAAGTGAAATTCCTGCCGAATATGTCGAAGATGCGAAAAAATATCATGCCGAAATGGTTGAAAAAATAGCCGAGACCGACGATACGATGATGACAGAATATTTGGAAGGAAAAACTTTTGATTTAGTAACCTTGAAGGCGGGTTTACGCAGGGCGACTCTCGCAAACAAAATTTTCCCTGTAATGACCGGTTCTGCTCTGAAAAATAAAGGTGTCCAGCTCGTTCTCGATGCCGTTGTGGACTACTTGCCATCACCTCTGGATATTCCCCCAATTGTCGGACATCATCCAGATACAAATGTAGAAGTTATTCGTCATGCCAATGATTCAGAACCTTTTTCTGCTTTGGCTTTCAAGCTCCAAAATGATCCATTTGTTGGACAACTTACATTCTTTCGTGTTTATTCTGGCACATTGGAAGCTGGTTCATATATATATAATGCAACTACTGGCAAACGTGAACGACTTTCTCGCATTGTCCGCCTTCAAGCAGACAAACGAGAGGAAGTTTCCAAAGTATTTTCTGGAGAAATTGCCGCCGCTGTGGGGCTGAAAGACGCTCTGACATCTCATACGCTTTGTGATGAAAATAATCCGATTATTCTCGAAGTTATTAAATTCATGGAGCCTGTGGTATCTCTACGTATCGAACCAGCCACAAAAGCAGACCAAGAAAAAATGGGAACAGCTCTACGAAAATTGGCAAACGAAGATCCGACATTTCGTATCACTTCCAATCCTGAAACAGGTGAGACACTGATCGCTGGTATGGGAGAACTTCATCTAGAAATCATGGTTGATCGAATGAAACGCGAATTCGGCGTAAATACAAATGTCGGCAAGCCACAAGTGGCGTATCGTGAGACTATTCTCGGCACGGCTGAAGCAGAAGAAAAATATATCAAACAATCAGGAGGCAAGGGTCAGTACGGTCATGTTAAAATCACCCTCAAACCCCTGCCTGCTCTCGTCTTAGGCGAAAAAATTCCAAAAAATACAAAACGTTACGATGATTTTGAATTTATAAACTCAATCAAAGGAGGCGTCATTCCAAATGAATTTATTCCTGCCGTAGAAAAAGGTGTGCGTGAAGCAATGGATCGCGGTATTGTCGCCGGATACAAAATGGTAAACATTTCCTGCGAGCTCACATACGGTTCCTATCATGATGTGGATTCCAGTGAAATTGCTTACAAAATCGCTGCTTCGATGGCTTTCCAAGATGGTTGTAAACGTGCTCGCCCAGTCATTCTCGAACCGATTATGAGAATAGAAGTAGTTTCTCCGGAGAAATTTATGGGTGACATCATTGGTTCTCTATCTGCAAAGCGTGGACAAATCGAAAGTACAAATCCAAAAGGTCAGGTCCTCTCCATAATTGCAAAAGTGCCTCTCGCCGAAATGTTTGGATATACCACAGCTCTACGTTCTATGACATCGGGACAGGGTAGTTCACAAATGGAATTTGATCACTATGAAGTAGTGCCACCGCAAGTAGAAAAGGCTATTGTAGAAGCTAGAAAATAGTTTAAAAAACAGCGGGTATGGTTTCTCGTCGCTCGGGCACCGGGACCATTGAGTCCGCTCAACATAATAGGTCCTAATTGCCCTCACGACTCGAAACCATACCCGCTGTTTTTTATATACGTGCTACTTGACAATATATAGGATAGGTGCTATACTAGCAAAGTAGAGCCTGTGTAAATTCTGGGGTCAAATGCAACTCGGTTGCTAATTACTCCTCAGAATAC
>JBBTTY010000044.1:0-11199 GCA_038063975.1 Patescibacteria group bacterium
CCAACCAAGTTAATTTCTTTTCACCATTCATTCTTTTCTTTAATTTCCGCCATTCCTTCTTCTCTCGCAAAACTTTCAAATTCAGCTTTTACTTTAGCATATTCGGGCAGGTCAGGAATTTTTGAAATACCGAGATGGGCGAGCAGATTTATAGTCGGCTTGTATAAAAAGCCCCTGCCCTGCTCCAAAAAATCATCTCTCTCTGTCATACGCTCTATGAGTCCTCGAATGAGAAGATTACGCAAAATAAAAGAAGAATTGACGCCGCGTATATAGTCTATTTCGGAGCGTTTGATCGGGTGTTTGTAGAGAATGATGGTGAGTGTTTCCAGGCCCGCACGGCCTAGATCGCTTTTGAGCTCTTCTTTGGTCATTTTCATGATGAATTCGCCCATATCCGGCGCCGTGCGCATCTCTATCTCATCGCCGTTTGAAATGACACATAGACCGCGATTTGCCAGAACTGTTTGAAGCGAGATTAGAGCACTTTCTAGTTCTTCTCTCGTGCAATCGAGAGCCGTTTCTGCTTTTTTCTTTGTCATAGGCTCGCCCTTAAAAAAAAGCAAAGCCTCCAATTTGGATTCTAAACTCATAAATGGAAGTATAACAAACTAATACTTCGGCACGCCAACATTTTCTGTCTCCATATGTATATCCTCAAAATGCTTTTCTTGACGGACATTGATGATGCCTTGTTTGACCAGTTCAAGCATAGCGAGAAAACCGACGATAATATTTACTTTTTTATCCTTTTCAATTCCGCCGGTGAACTCTTTGAAGCTCATTTTGAGACTGGCTGAAATACGTTTGGTTAGGTTCATAATCATTTCCTCGAGGCTTATAACTTTATCCATGATTATTTTTGGTAGAAATTCTTTCTTTGGAATATTGGAGAGAACGTGATAGGCGGCAGAGAGTAAGTTTGAAATTGTCATACTGTCATCAGGAGAAAAAACGGGCAGGAGTTCTCTCTCGCCTCTGGCAAAGAGCATTTTTTGACCCCAGAGAGGTCGCAGAGTGTGAGACAATTTCCTCATACGCTCATATAAACGCAAACGACGCTCCAAATCTTCAATTGAAGCCTGTTCCTCTGTGGTCAAATCGAGAGTCGGCAGGAGAGATTTTGATTTTATGAGGAGAAGTGTCGAAGCGATGAGCACAAAATGCGCGCTATCGGCCAGAGGAAATTCTGATAGATCTTTGACGTATGAGATATAATCATCCGCTACTTTGGCCAGAGATACATCGCTCACAAAAAGTTTTCTCTTTTCTATGAGATCAAGCAGAAGTTCCAATGACCCTTCAAAATGCTCTTGTTTGACGGTGAAGGACATATAACTTGATTATTTTAGCACATTGACGACATACTTGTCTTTGATATAATAGCCCTACTCTGCCTTCGGGCTCCGAGAAACCCCCGCATAAAAGCGGGGGTTTCGACTTCTAAAAAAGTTTTGATTTCAATCTATTTCCAACAAGTTCAAATTGTTTAAAGAAATTATGAAGAAAATTTAATAACTTTTTACTAATTTTGTCTATTAAGGATTTAGCCTTTTTACGTCTCGCGGAATATAAGTCGCTTCGCGGACATTCGGCAGGTCGAGAATTTTCATTATAAAACGTCCCGGACCGATACCACCTCCACCATGTGGAGGACAACCGTAGCGAAAAAAGTTTATATAATCTTTCAATGGTTCGAGTTTCATACCTTTCTCAAGCGCTTGTTTTTCTAGTATATCAACACGATGCTCACGTTGGGCAAGTGTTGTTATCTCTATTCCTCGATACATGAGATCGGCACGACGGGAACGATCATTATCCGGAGACAAACGCATATGATAAAAAGCGCTTTTTGATTTATGATATTCCATTACAAACACAAAGTCATGATTATATTTTTCTTTGACATATTCTGATATAGCTCGCTCTTCTTCAGGGGAAAGGTCATGATCTTCGGATGATTGTACGCCTCGTTCTTTCAAAATTTTCTTTACTTCTATTATGGAAATACGCGGAAATGGTCGAGTCGGTACTGTTAGATCAAGCTCTGAAAATTCTTTTTTAACTTCTTCAAAACCAGCAACAATCATACCTTCTTCTGCATCCATAATATCGTGATGAGATTCAACATAGGCAATTTCGAAATCCCAGCCAGTAAATTCAGTGATATGTCTTGTAGTATATGATTCTTCAGCACGGAATACTGGTTCGACCATAAATACTTTTTCAAATCCGGATGCCATAGCCATTTGTTTATAGAATTGCGGTGATTGAGCCAGATATGCTTTTCTATCAAAATACTTCACCTCAAATACAGACGCGCCTGTCTCTGATGGCGTACTCATAAATGAAGGTGGATAAAGCTGGATATAGTCATTTTCGTCCCAATATTTTCTCATGCCTTTCTCGAGAGCCGTCCAAACTTTGAATATCTTTGCTTTCTCGGGTTTGCGTAAATCAATCCAACGATAATCGAATCTGATCGGGGCCTCTGTTTCTTCCCCGCCTTTTTTTATAACAACAGGAATCGGTAGTTCCGAATCAGCAACTGAAAGAATATTTATAGTGGAGACTTCTACTTCCACTCCGCCTGATGCCTGCTCGGATTTTTTGGCAAGACCGGTTACTTCTACAACAGATTCTAGAGAGAGATTTTTAGCTTTTTCAAATACTGGATTATCTTTTAAAATAACCGTCTGAATTTCTCCTTCTATATCACGAACAACCAGAAATATGATTTTTGACTGCACGCGCAGAGCATGGACAAAACCGCGCACGATCACTTGTTTGCCTGTATGTTTTAAAACCTCGTTCGTATGTAGTGCTGATTTCATATTATTTGAATATCACTCCTATATTTTTCTTTGCTCTAGCGAGAATTTCATTGGCTTTTTTTGTTGCTTGTTTTCCTCCCTTCTCCAAAATTTTTATGACCTTTTTGCGATCTTTAGCTAATTTTTCGCGACGGTCGCGCAGAGGTCGGATAAAATCCTGCAAATCTCTGATCAAGGCTTCTTTCAAATCTTTATATCTTCCTTGTTTTTCCGTATAGAGTTTGTCCAGATACTCTTTGTCGCGAATCAGTTCGTGAATGGCGTAGACATTTGTCGGAATACCTATTCCACCTGTTAAACCAGAATCTGTAACAATGGTCATTACTGCTTTTTGAATCTCTTCATCCGTTGCAAATAAACTTATGTCATTATCGTAACTTTTGCTCATTTTGCGACCATCAGTGCCGGGCACTATTTTGACATCTTCCAATATAAAAGCCTCCGGCGTTTTGAATGTCTCACCGAATATACGATTGAATTTTTGAGCCGTATCACGAGTGTATTCGACATGTTGTTTCTGATCTTGGCCAACGGGTACTATGTCTGTATCGTATAACAGAATATCGGCAGCCATGAGCATGGGATAATTGAATGTACCGACGGAAATTTCTTTATCTTTCATGGAAGCGTCTTTGAATGCGTGCGCCCTCTCGAGATAAGGCATAGTGGTGATGGTGTCAAAAATCCAAGCCAGTTCTGTATGAGCGGAAACATCAGACTGTTTGAAGAGAACGCATTTTTTTGGATCGAGACCAATTGCCAAATAATCTATAGCGAGCTCTATAATATTTTTTTGCATTTCGGAGGCGTTCTGAATGAAGTTTAGACCGTGATAATCGGCAATCATAAAATAACAGTCGTATTTGCCTGTATTCAAAAGGTCCACAAATTGCTTCATGGCTCCAAAATAATTGCCTATGTGTGGCCGACCTGTCGGTTTGACGCCAGAAAGCAAGATTTTTTTAGCGTCTGTTTTTTTTGCTAGCATAGAGAAATAGTAGCAAAAATGGATGTTTTATGAAAGCATATTGAAATGGCATATTCCAAACCACTGCTCAGTCAGCTCATCCAGAAAATTGCTCCTCGGATAGGCGTGCGAATCGTCATTGAACCGCAGTGGAACATCGTCGGTCAAATTATTTATAAAAATGGCCAGAAGAGATATTTCAAATATTCTAGTCTGGATCTCAATACCCAAGCTGCTTCGGAAATTGCCAAAGACAAAGGCTATTCCGATTTTTTTATGAAACGCATGGGCTATCCTGTCATACCGGGCAAGGTTTTTTTCTCTGACAAATGGGCACAGGCCATAGGATCAAAAGATAATCTGAACTCTGCTTATAATTACGCCAGAAAACTTGGCTTTCCTCTCATAGTCAAGCCAAATAGCGGCAGTCAGGGAGTAAGTGTCACTCTGGTTTATAACAAACACGAGTTTTATGATGCTATGTGTCTCATTTTTGAAGAAGACAAAGTGGCCGTAGTACAAAAATATGTTCGAGGCAGAGATTATCGCATAGTCGTACTAGATAATCGGGTGATTTCCGCTTATGAACGCATTGCCCTCAATGTTATAGGTGATGGAAAATCTACGATTCTGACTTTGCTTAAAAAGAAACAGAAAATGTTTCAGCTGGCCGGCAGAGACACTATGATTAGATTCGATGATGTTCGAATGTCTCAAAAACTTTCACATCAGGGACTTTCTTTTAGTTCCGTGCCGAAAAAGGGCGTACAAGTTTTTCTTCTGGACAATGCAAACCTCTCCACAGGCGGTAACTCTATAGATGTGACAAAAAAAGTTCATCCAAAATTCCGAGATCTCGCTGTACGCCTGACTCGCGATATGGGATTACGTCTCTGTGGCGTGGATTTGATGATTGAAGGAAATATTACGGAAGTGCCGAAGAAATCAAAATATTGGATAATTGAAATTAATTCAGCACCAGGTTTAGACCATTATATAAAGATAGGCAAAGAGCAGGAAAAAATCGTGGAGAATTTGTATTTGGAAGTTTTAAAAAGTATGGAGAGGTAATATAGCGGCTTTATTTTTTATTTTATTTATTTTATTTCTTAAAATATTTCAAAATCTCATTTATTTTCATTTTTTCTTGAGTGCTTTTTTCTAGATCCTTTATAACCACAATCCCCTCTTTGGCTTCATTTGGGCCATATATTAGGGCGTATTTTATACCTTTATCGCTCGCATAACCGAGCTGTTTTTTCAAGTCCGCGGCTTCGAAATAGAGCATGGTGTTTATGCCGATGTCGCGAAGTTCGGAAGCAAACCTTAAGTAATCATTTGTGAGAGATTCATCAAAGTTTACAATGAGTACGTCTGTGACAGTTTTTTCTTCTTTTATGAGACCGAGCTCTTCGAGGGCGGAAATCAGTCTGTCTAGACCGATTGAAGTACCGACTGCGGGTACTGGTTTGTTGGCAAACATACCTACGAGATTGTCGTATCGGCCACCGGAGAGAACACTGCCGAATTGTGGGGCTTTGATGAAGTTTGTTTCAAAAATCATACCTGTGTAATAGTTTAAACCACGGGCAATAGAAAAATCTACGACAAATTTTGCTTTTGGAGCGAGAATCAGAGCTTTATCGACAATTATTTTGAGTTTATTGAGAGGCTCTTTTATTTCTTTTATGTCACTTGCCTTTCCTAGGGCGAAATCAATGATAGATTTTATGTCTTTGGTAGAAAAATTATTTTTTGTCAGTTCTTCTTCCACGCCTCCCTTGCCGATCTTGTCTATTTTGTCCACCATGCGTATAGCGACTTGTTTTTGTTCAGGTGAAAGTTTGAGAGAGTCATAAAAAGCAGAAATAATTTCTCGTGAATTGACGCGAATGACAAAATCATCATTTTTGAGACCGAGTTTTGACAAAGTATTAGCGCTCAAAGCTAAAATTTCGGCATCGGCCAAGAGACTTGTTGAACCGACAATATCGGCATCGCATTGATAGAATTCGCGGAAGCGGCCTTTTTGAGTATTTTCCGCTCTCCAAACGGGACTGATTTGATAGCGTTTGAAAGGTTTTTTTAGATCGCCATATTCTGCCACTACCCTCGCCAGTGGTATAGTGAGGTCATAGCGCAAAGCCACATCGCGATCGCCGTTGTCTTTAAATCTATACATTAATTTATCGCCTTCGTCACCGTACTTGCCCATGAGAATTTCAGAGTATTCCAAAGCCGGCGTTTCCAAGGGCTCGAAACCAAACGTCTCAAAAGACGCCTTTATGGTTTCAATCATTTTTTGCCTAGAAATCTGCTTCTCCGGCAAAAAGTCCCGAAATCCCTTCAACGTTCTAGGTTCTATTTTTGGCATATTTTTATTTGTTTATATTATCATACTGAACACATTTCATTGAGTTCAGAATAAAAAGGGCCGAAACTGATGACGAATCAGCCCTCGTATCTGACTTCAAAAGAACTTACACGATCACGGTTCCCAATTGGAGACAATCTTTTGCTCCATGCACAGCTTTGTTTCTACGCGCTGTAACAATGAGATCGGCGAGATTATAATTCACATAATGGGCAGTCACTCTCATAAACCAATCACTCTCTGTTTTCATATCAGACACATTTTCCTCTCCATTTTCAAACCAAGAGAATGTTTGGGGTTGATTCAAAACCTCCTCTTGGAGAATCCAGTTCATATCTGCTTTGGACGCTCTAGTGAGAACAATCTCGAAATCTGCTCCATCAGAAAATACCGTGCCCTTCATGCCCGAGGAAATTGACTCTTTGAGCACATAACGCTTCTGTTTAACACGTTTCATGACAGCCTCAGAACTTTCAACTTTTTTACCAACCAGAAGTGTTTCTGGAATATATGAGCGAACCAAATCGAGCGTCCGACTATCAGTAAAGGCCCGCAGAATCGCCTCAATATGAGAATCCCCGGAATCATTCCGCAAAAGCGCGAGCACTCCCTTTGCGCCGAAAAACGGCTTTGGAGGAATGACGAATTTTACGATACCAGTTTTGTAGGCCGGTACAATGACATCATAGAGACTCTTTCTGACATAGAGAAACGGCAAATCGAGAAACAGCCCTGATTCTAGATCGGTTTCAGACGCTTCTGTTTCAGAGAACAATTTGCATCTGATACCATATCTTTTGAGTTCGTCTCTCACGATTTCAAATTCCGGAAGATAGAATCGCTCCCGATCGGCATAAAAGATTTTGATTTCATCAAAACCCTGTCTCTTGACTTCTTGAGCAAGCATATTCACTACCCCGGGTAGGACGATAGAACTCGGATGGACCGCCGATCTCAAACGAGCACTGAGAGTCGAATAACCAATTCCGTGCTTGTTGTGCCCATCAATCTCCGCAATCCGAAACTTGCCATTTATGTCAACCATGAAATCAAGCTTGAGAAGTCTGGGAATATCACCCACTCTCAAACCCTGAAGTTCATGGTACATCAGTGGCACTCCCGTCGCGAAAACTTTTCTCACGATATGCCATGCCCCACCATAACCATAATTGTGTGATGGATTATAAACAATAGAGGCCATATGCGAAAATGCTCGCAAACAGTCATAGAGAGCGTAACCGAGCTTTTGGAGCTCACAGTGTTGCTCTCTGCTTATTTGATACACATTGGGTGAAAGCAAGAAAGCGTGTGTATTTTTCCGCTCACCTTGCCATATACCGGACTCGTCAATAACTGATTTTAGTTTGTCATACATGATTACTCCTTATTTGATTGTGAAGAACATGTAGCCTCGAACCATTCGAAGCTACTGTGTGAGTTCCTTGTAGATCAAGAAGCGCACGCAACAACCCCGATTTTCTCGTCGTGGTAATACATATGCCAAAAGTTTATTTTTTGTATTTTATTTTTCATAGTTTTTTACGATATTTATTACTTCTCGTATATCTTTGATTTCATAATCCGAAATTTCTTCAATAGAAGTAGGTGTGATATCTCTAAACTTACCTTGAAGTATTCGTATTGTCGTAAATCCTAATTTGTTACCAATTCGTATTTCATCCTGAACGCTATCGCCTACCACAATAACGTCTCTATCCTCGCCAACAAAGGACAGAAAAGAATCTTCAGACTTTTCTCCTATAAACAAAATCTTCTTGAATAAACCGATGATTCCTAGACTTTTCAGCCTCGTCTCGCGTTTTGGCTCATTACGACTCACCAGAAACAGATCATTATTCATAGCTAGAGTTTTGAGCACTTCAAAAGCTCCATCATAAAGACGGTCTTTTTCTGGATCAAAAATTGTTCTATTGTAATCGAAAATTATTTTCATAAGAGAAAACCAGCCACGGAGAGGGCTGGTTTCTGATTTCATTTTCGTGCCAAATAGTTTAAGCGCGCGACATAAAAGCAGTACAAGCCCTCTATGGGATTGTCTGATAATGCCACATAAAGGGCGTATTTACTGCTTTTATGAATGTGTTATTCATATTTTTATGTTATCAGATATACGTGCAAGATGTCAAATTTTTAAAAATTATACGTCTCATCATCCCTATTAGAAACGGACTTAATTGAAAAACCAAAACCATCTTTTTCAAAAATAATCCTAATTCTTCCAACCCTCACTCGATATCGATCATCAAAACCTTGAAGTTTTTTGACATTTAAGTCACTCAAATTTCCTGTTTCTATACGTATGATAATAGAAGCGATATTATTTCGCCTTTTCCTTTCTAACTTTTTGAGAAATTTTTTTATCCTCTTCTTCATTCAATTCTTTGATGGCAGTCAATACCTCTCTTGCCGGCACACCGTTTTTTCTTATCTTTGTGAAATCAATGAGAGTTTTCCAATGACCTTCATCACCCCATTCATCGACGGGAGTAATTTTGAATGCCGGTTTTGATTTCTTCATTATCAAAAAAGACTCTCCTTTTTCAACTTGAGAAATGTAATCGTTCATATTTTCACGTAATACTTTGAGACCTATGATATTTTTTGTTTTCATATACCAAGTTTATCTTAAGATAAACTTGTAGTCAATCAGTATTTTAACCAGTGCTAATTCACTATAGTAATTTTACCTCCCCGCCGGCATTTCTACGTAGAAATGTGAGCCTTTGCCCTCCCCTGCTGATTCGGCCCAAATTTTACCGCCGTGAGCGTTCATAAGTGAAGTTCTATCTTTGGCCATATATACATCCTAGCAAAATACGGCTTTTTGAGAAAGAGAATTCTTGAGGCTATTAAAATCAGGCAAATGTCCTACAGAAAGTAATGAGTTTAGTTTGCTCCTCAGTTTTTTCATTGTCCGCTTGCCCTTAAATTCATACAAAACTGATGGATGATCAAGTCTATACAATATAGTTAAAATTATGATTTCCACCAAATCCCGTTCATGAGAGAGGGTTATTAACTTGGAGTGAGATAAAAAGAAAGCAACTCTGTTGAAAAAAGAGTTGTAATCTTTGTTTTCAGCAATTAAATGTAACAAAACATGTCCCAAATAATAACCAATATCAAATGCTGGATGACCATAACAAAAAGTCTCAAGGTCACAAAAACCGTATTTGTTACCATTGTAGATTATGTTTTTAAAAGAAAGACCACCCAATATAAAACATCGGTGCTCTAAATCCATTAGGAGTTTTTCTTTCAACTCTTCAACAACAAAAACATCTTGGAACTTGAAGCGAGTTGTAAATAGATTGTCGAATCGATCATTCTTTTTTCCTATAGTCGACGAGGCCATATTACTTTTACTGAAGATAAGTAGTTTTTCTATACTATTTAGTATCTCAAAAACTAAATCAATGGCAATCATCCCGTTTTTATCAATCCACATCTTAAGATCAACCCCATTGTCCACAATTGAACTCATGACCAAAATACCAGATGCGACATCGGCTATATATGGTTTAGGAATTGAGACCTCATTCTGACTAGCAAAAAAAGTTAACCCAGCGATCTCATAACTAATCTCATTCTGTAAAATAATCATACCCAAAGAATGTTTCGTTTTCGGCCCCCTCCACTTTACAATAGCGTGTCCATGTGAAAGATCATGAATTTTATAAATATAATGGACAGAACCACCTGAAAGCTCTTTTATTGAGATAATCTTTGTGTAGCCGAGTTTCTGCAGAGCTATTTTGACTTCTTTTTTCATTTACTATTGAATATCCATGGCAATAGTATGTCCGATGACGGGTCAATCAATCTGCTTTTAGAATTAACCGGCCGGTTAATGCTCTTCATGATCTGGCCATGAGTAAATAGCGGGCAAATATTTTTTTCTACAACATATATTTCACTATGCAAATGACTGAGTTGTGTAAATACTGGAATATAATATGGTGGACGATAGGAATCTCGCGTCAAACCGCAATCAAATCCAATATCAATTGTCAGTGAGTTAACATCGATATCAAGATTGGCGGACAGCTCATCGGTTTTCAAAATTAACCTACTTCTTAATTTTGAACTATATATTTGATCTATCAGAAAAACGAGATGTTTATATTTCGCATTCACAACATCTTTTAGTCGTTTGTATATACTTTCCCAATCACTCTTGACTTGAAAAGTTTCTTTGGTGAGGTCTGATCTTGTTATCTTTCCAAACGACATAAACGCACTCAAATTGTTCAGATTCTTTCTACTGATCGATAATAAGTCACCTGCGATAATTAGATAGCGTAATATAGCTTGTATTGATTCAAAATGATTTTTTTCTAATCTTCGACGGGCTTCCGCGTTCGAAAAATGATGTTTAAATCCAAACCATAATGCTTGAATATCCCAATAAGGAATGCTGTAAGTATTCGATGTTCCAAATTCAAGTAAACCTGTTATAGCGTGCACTTTGATGTGAAAGTACATCCTTTCAAGGTCATCTAGTTTTTCAAGATTCATTGTACCCTTACCTATAATAGGATTTTGTTGTTTTTCTTTTTCGTAAACTGCATGTATCGACGATAGAAATTGATCTTTCGATCTTAAAACTTCGCTTTTTTTAGTGAATCCCATATAGGCAAAATTCAATAAACAGTCGATATTTGGGATGTTTTCACGGTGTTTTTTCACAAAATTTAGTTAGAGCAAATATATATTATCATGATAAAGTAAAGGATATGAGAGAGTATGAAATAAAGGTACTGAATATCAATAAGGAACAAATAATCAAGAAATTGGAACGATTAGCCGCTAAGCGTATTTTGAACGAAAAAACTGAAATAGAATGGTACGATTTTCAAGGTAAAGACATATCTATTTTAAAAAAAGCTAAATTTACGAAAAATGTCGTTAGAGAAATATACAACTTTTTAAAAAATAATAAAGGAAACTCAATTACAAAATATGGCGGTTATTTAAGGCTGAGAAAACAAGATGGGTACGAT
>JBBTTY010000045.1:0-1485 GCA_038063975.1 Patescibacteria group bacterium
TAAAGATTATAAGGCGCATTTTTAAAAATTAATCTTTATAAATTTCTCGGCGGATTGAAAAGCGCCGCGTATTTTTAAACCGATAATGGAACTGCCGGGCTCGCCGCTTGTTCTTAAAGACAAAACATTCGGGAACGCGTCTGGATTAATTTCTTGGTCATTCATCGTCCAACTGTAAGACAATCCGCCAACCGGCGGATTGGCGAAAAAATACGGTTCCGCCCTTATCGCCATTTCTTTTGATGAAAGGTTTGTTTCTACTTCAAGGGCGTTGCCGAAATCGGGGCCCTCAAGCGGATTGTCGCCGTAGAAAATAATTTTAGGCCGGGTGCGGTCGGTTGATACGTCCATGTATTTTTCAAGGTTCGCGCTTTTGTTTTTGTTTGAAACGCGAAGTCCGATGGGAATTTTTTCGTGGTCGTTAATCTGGAAAGCAAAAGAATTCTTGTTCGCGCCGGAGGCGTCGGGAATTTTTTCATAATTTACGGACCATTCGTACACAAGGCCGGAAGGCGTGATCTCGGCGCCGCCGGAGAATAAGTGCGGGATAGCGGTTATTTTAACCAGAGATTTAAAAGCTGGCAGAGCTTTACTTTTGTACCACGCGGGAACAGAGGTCTCTGCCTCCCACAAAAGATCAATATCATTGCCGACAAACGATAAAGTTTTTGAAATACTGATTCCCTTATCCGTTATAATAGAAACGACCAAACGGCTTTCTTTGCCAAAATCCGGAGCCAAAAAACTGGCGTCTTTCTTGCCCACGCCTTTTGCTATAATTTCCCCGTTAAGCGTCCAGGTAATGTTGCTTCTGTCAATGTCAAACTGATAACTTATCGTTTTGGCGAAAATTTGTTCGTTGGGGGCGGGGTTGTTTGGAATAATTTCTATTGAAAATTCGGAATCAAAAGTATTTATTTCAATGGCGCTTGCTTGACTTACAAGAAACAAAATTAACGACGTTAACAAGATAATTTTTAAGTATTTTCCCTGCGTCATGCTTTTATTTTACCACGCCTCATAATTTTGTTCTATTTGTTCAATTTCTTCCTCTGTCATTTCTTCCAATCGCTCTTTTTCTTCTTGTAGTCGTCTTGTTTTTCTTACAACCCCCCGCCAGCTAAAAAGAACAGCAATTGTAGTGAACGGAAACTCTTCAAGAAACGGCAGACTGTCAATGATAAAAAAAGACAAAACCCAAGCAAAAACCCTCCCCTTTATCATACCCTTGCCCCACATTAAATAAAAAAGAACGGCGGATAAAAAATATCCCGGTATTTGGCCAAGTATTGGAATCAGACCAAATCCTAAAAAATCAAGAATAATATCCAGAATCCCGTCCTTCAACAAAGCAATCGCCAAAACAATAAAAAAAGCTGTTTTGTCATGGCCTTTGGCAATCATTTCTTCCAGCTTGCCAGTGGCCTTTTCAGCCGCCGCCAATGTTATTTTTTTTGGATGTCTTGCCCTGCTTAAATTCAACTT
>JBBTTY010000045.1:1585-3051 GCA_038063975.1 Patescibacteria group bacterium
TCCTCTTTGGCTTTTTTAATGGCTAATAATTGCGACGGGTCGGAAGTGATAATCTGGTCCTCGGTGTAGGAAGCCAGAACTTTTATCGCCACATGCTTCATACCGGCGAAAAATATCCCCTCCCCCACATCGGCCTCAAGAAGCAGGAATTTCTCCTCCTCGGTGAGATTAAACGTTTTCTGCACCAGGTCCACGGTGGCCGGAGATTGCTTTAAAAGAATTTGTATAGATGAGTTGGTAATGATGGGTGTGCCGTAAGGAGAAGTTAAGAAATCGCCCACGTCTTGGGTGATGGTCGCCAGCCCCAGATAATATTTTCTGGCTCTCTTAGCGATGCCAAAAAGAAACGAAGCGGTGTCTTCGTTTTTCATCATCCACCACGCCTCGTCAATCACCAGCAATCTTTTTTTAATCTCTTTTCTCACGGCGTTCCATATAAAGTGAGTGATAAGATACATGCCGATAGGCCTTAGCTCGTCCTCCATGTCTCTGATGGAGAAGACCACCAGTTTCTTGTTTATATCCACATTGGTCGGCTGGTTTATAAAACCGGCCCACGTTCCTTTGGTGTATTTCATCAAGCGCTGGGCGAGGGATTCCCCCCCCTCCATCCCCGCCAAAACAAGCTCCAGATCGGAAAGAGTCGGCGGGGTGGCGCCCGAGAAGTCCGCCTCCGACGTTATGTCTCTGGCGGCGTAAGTTTCCGTTATGGCCCGATCCATTATGGAATCTTCTTCAACGCTTAAACCGCCCAACATAAGCCGAAAGAGCCCGACCAAAGAGATGATGTTTGACCTAAGAACATCGGCCGGGGCTTCATCTTCCCTCACCGGTGGCAAGTCAAACGGATTAATGTGGTGCGTTGAGCTAAGAGAGATATTAAAATACCTCCCGCCAGTCGCCTCGGCGAGGTACTCATATTCCCGTTCCGGGTCAATGATGATCACTTCCGTGCCGAACATCAAAGTGCGCAAAACCTCCAGTTTGGTGGCATAAGATTTCCCCGCGCCGGCTTTGGCAAACACAACGGAGTTGTAATTTTCCAAAGAAAAACGGTCAAAAAGAATCAAACTGTTGTTGTGGCGGTTGATGCCGTAAAGAATCCCTTTATCCGAAGAAAGATCAAAAGAAACAAACGGAAACAAACTGGAAACGGGGGAAGAATTAAGCTGGGTGCTGATACCAAGCTTGTCGGTGCCAAAAGGAAAAACTGTTTCCAATCCGTCTTTCTGCTGGAACAAGCTCGGCTTGACGTAAACCAGCTTTGACTCAAGGATTGATTTTATTTCCGCTTCCGTCTTGTCCAGTTCCTCCAAATCATCGGCATAAACCGTCAAATAAAGCCCCACGTTAAAAAGTTTTTCCTGCGCCTGCTGAAGCTTGTCTCTTAAATCTTCAAGGTCCTGATGGGCGGTGTCTAAAATAGGATCGCGCACAAAACCCTTTTCTTCTTTAAGGTGGATTTG
>JBBTTY010000046.1:0-1547 GCA_038063975.1 Patescibacteria group bacterium
TAGCGCGGGGCTGGAGAAGGTCCCAAGCGTTTGGCTGTTCGCCAATTAAAAGGGTACGTGAGCTGGGTTCAGACCGTCAAAATTGAACCCTAAAAATTTAGACATTGTGGAATACACACGGCGGCTTGGAAGAGCAATCTTCCATAGAAAAATCAACTCATATCGGTGAAGTCCTAACAAATTTATTGTTAACAACCTGTTGTATGTTGGGATAATACCGAGGGAAGTCGGCGCAAGCGAGTAAAGCGAGCGTTTGACCCCGTAGAGACTTCTCTGATGTAAAAGTCAGAGAGAGTTCGGCAAAAAATGCCGGGCTAACACGTTGGTCCCCTAATTCGCCAGACGGCGAACGGGTGATGGTATAGTCCATACATTTAGTAATAGATGAATAATGCGTGAGACAGGTTGGTCTCTATCTGCTGTAGGCGTTTGATATTTGAGGGGAGTTGACCCTAGTAAAAATTTGCTACTTCACGTCCTGCCGCCCAAAGCGGCCGGACCCCGACTGCGAACAGTTTAGGGGGAGTAATCCGTGATGACAATTCGGCTAATAACGGTGAAATCTTAGTAATTTTGGTTCGTTGATAGCTATTATTACAATCGGTTCGGTAATAATAGTACAATTTACTTGAGGACCAGAAATTATATGAAGCTAAGCTTTATCGATTGGTTCGCTCGAAATAAATAAAAGTAAATTTTATTTATCTTCTTGTTGCCAATCGTAAGACAATACCGTGGGAAGTCGATCTAAAATTGATAAATCTCATAGTTACTATTCAAAATAATAATTATGTGACCAAAAAAAGAAAACCCTAAAAGATTTCTTAAAAATTTTAGATTTGACCCCGTAACGACTTGAGTCTGATATAATATCAGACCGGAATAAAGTTCTTATAACTTTATTAATACGCCGATCTCCTAATCCGCCAGTGGGCGGATGGAGAAAGATATAGTCTACACTTCTAGTGATAGAAGATTTATGTGACGAGAGGACCGGGTTGAACGTACCTCTGGTCTACCAGCTTTGGTACCAACTGAAGCGCTGGGTAGCTATTGTACGGACGGGATAAGCGCTGAAAGCATCTAAGCACGAAGCCCTCCCCAAGATTAGATATCAGTTTCGGCCGCGAGGCCGAAGCAACGATTCGTGGAAGACTACCACGTTGATAGGCCCTAGGTGTAAGGCCCGTAAGGGTTTCAGCCAAGGGGTACTAATAATCGTATAAGCGTTCTCTGTACAAATTACACGAAGATTGATCAGAACAATCTTTCGCGAAATTTGTACAGAGAACGCATAACCACAAAAAAAACTGATCATTCAAATGCTGATATGGACAAGCTATGTAAAATTTTCCGCAGTAGTTTCTCGGTGATTTAATTGCGCGTGTTCCACCTCTTCCCATTCCGAACAGAGAAGTGAAAGCGCGCAATTCCGATGATACTTGCTTCTTCGGAGGTGGGAAAAGTAGGGTTTGCCGGGATACTACTGCAGAAAATTGTGAAATTATAGAAAAATAAAATTTAAAAACCGCTCGGTAATGAGAGCG
>JBBTTY010000047.1:0-6452 GCA_038063975.1 Patescibacteria group bacterium
TGTTTTTTACCGAAAAATGGGGTCTTGTTGTACGCATTTAAATCCAACCAATAGCTCTTTATATTCGGTGTTGAGGTAGAAATTGAAAGAGCGCTCGGGGCAACGACAGTACTGTCGCCATCGAGTACTATAATCGGTTTGTATTGAATAACCGACTTCCCTCGTTTTATACCTTTATAATATTCAATGCCCGACACTGTATCTATTCCCCACCCGGCGATTTGAATTAATTCAGTATCAGATGACGGCAACCACGTATCCAAAGATTTATGAGTCACTTTTGCATTTTCCAAAAGTAATGAATTGAGCTTCTTTTCTATAAGAAAGTCATGAAGGAGAGTTGATGAAGCGATGGCCGTTCCATTTTCTCGCATTTTTATAACCGGATCAGAAACAAAATCAAAATATGAAGCCGAAGGCAACAAATTGTAAGCACTAGGCATATTGATTGAAAGCTCCATGGCTGTCTTTGCCGAAAGGATAAGCGGAATACTCTGACCAAAGCCATGGAGCAAAGCGCCGATAGTTTGCGGAGTGCCTACTTGCGGAACTGCTATAAAAATTATTTTGTCGATGAAATCGGCCAAACCTATTTCAGAAAGTTTTATCATGAGAGCTTTGGCCAAGAGACCGCCATTTGAATGAGCTATCAGTGTAACTTTGCCTGTTTTTGAATTATTCACCAGACGTTTGAGTTCTTGAATAATATAAGGCGATGAAGTGGCTTTTGTATATAAAATATTGTTTTCCGTCTTCTTTCCATTTTTTAGGATTTGATCGAAAGACAATCGCCAATCATAAGCAAGAGGCTCCCAATCATTGATTATTCCTTCTTTTTTTAAACCATCCATCATGGCGATAAAAGATTTATAAATGTTTAGACCAATTATAGGTATCAGAGCTTCATCCAAAACATCTCGAGTGTAAATATCTGGATTGATGCTCTCTCCTGTATTGTTCATAAAGAGTTGTGATACGAGATTGCCACCGATGGTTGGTTCCCATAATCTCTTCTCGCCCTGATCTTTTGTTTTATAGAGTCTGCTCGCCTCGAGACCCGGCAGAAATAGAACATTCGAACAACAAACATCTCTCGGATCGGCTGAAAGCCATGGAGTAAAGAAAATATTGTCCGAAACTGTATTTCCCAGACCTGATTGATTTGAGATTACGTGATAGGGACCTAATTTGTCGCCCCAAAAATTATTTTCGGCATGAACCGTAACGGCCGGAGCATGAGCCGAAATTCCATACTGTAAATTTTCACTTATATTTGAATTTGAAATAGTCGTGGTGGCGAATATATTCTCGATGCCTATGGCACCACGGCGTATAGTTGAATTTTTAACTAAAAGATTTGCCCGGACAACAGATATCCCTGATTGACCAAAGTCTTCTATGAGAGAATCATCGAGTAACATGTCGGATCCCCTCTCATTTGATTGATAGAGTTCTATTGCATTGCTTGTCGTATTGGAAAATTTCGATTTCTTAATATCTGCTCTCGATCCAATGAGCATTATGAACGCCGAACTGGATACAGGAGATAAAATGGTGTCCATTGATACATCATAGAGGGAGACGATGCTCCCATAACTGGCTTGTATGCCATATGAATGCATTCCTGATATGCGCGTCGACGTGGCAAAAAGCGATGATCCATACAAAACAAGAGCAAAGTCAGAAAAGGTAGAATTAATGTCGGAGTTTATAAACTTTACATGAGAACCTTTGAAAATATTGAAGAGTGATTGCCTCTTCAAAGCACCTGTAGTAATAAAAGAATCTTTGACAGATAAAGTGCTGGTACCCAGGAGCATGATGGTGTCACTCGAATCAAATATTGAATTGTTTATCTCTCCATAAGCACGATTGATAAAAATGATTTTGTCCCAAAATAAACGGCTATCGCGTATGAAGAGACCGCCACCATCTGAATTGATACGCAAAGGAATCTTTACATCTATATTTACAAAATCTGCTTTGCCACCATCATATATATATGTATAAAGCTCGCCATCAAAAGCAATCTGGCCAAATTCAGGGAATTCATCCAAGAGATGCATGGTGGAATCTATAATTATTTTTTGAGAATTTCTATATCCAAAAATAACCTCGCCATATACTAGGATGTATGGCTTATTTGAAACAGCAATTATAGTGCCCGGTTCTATGGAAAGTTTTGCGCCCTTTTCTATGATCAAATCAGAAGAAATTATAAAGGGGCTTTCATCTCGCCGCCATGTCGTATCACTCGTTATACGTTCAGGTGCAATAACAAAAGCCGAAATCGAACCGACAAAAGAAAAGAAAAAGTAAATTACACCGAAAAAAAGAAGAAAACTAGCGAACAGTTTAGCGAACAGTCGCCGTCTGATTGCTTTCGGCCTTCTGATCAAAATAGCCCGTAAAATAGAGCGTGCCCATAGCAAACAAAATGATAGCGCTAAAGCCGAGAGCGAACTTAAAGAAAGTTTTGTCGAACATACTTTTATCATATCATCTTCTGAATGCTTCTCTAAGTTTTTTTATAAACTCTTTTTCACTCATGCCTTCTGGTAGGAGAATAAGTGGATTTCCTGCTATATTCAGCAATGTAGAATTGTCGATTGATTTAACGGTCAAGATTTTACCTCTGGGATTAGCCACCCTCACAAAATCTTTCAGAACTGAAAATTTGGTTACGGTGGCCGGCAATTTTACCGAAGAATGGGGAGAAATTATCGTGTCAGTCGGTATAATAAATCGACTGCCATTCGTTTCTAGAATAAAACCGCCGAGATTGAGCTCATAAATATCTCGATTTGAAATTTCTATGTATTCTGCGTTCGCCGAGATTATAATTATTTTTGGTTCAATGATTTTGACTTTCGCCTTTGAAACGGCACTCACTCCTCCACTCTGACTATTGAGAATGACCACATATTCGCCGACAAACTCATATGTATGAGAGATGAATTGGCCGGCTTTTTGAGTGCCGTCGCCCATAGACCAGAAACTGGACACTGTATTGCCCGGAGAGATATTTTTTGAACTTTTGGTTTTTGCTTCAAAAAACAGTGGCACGCCCACAAATCCGAGTCGAGGTCGGCCAGCCGTTACTTCCAGTTCTGGCGGGTCATAAGATATATTGGCAATCGATTGATTTGAATGGGAAGAGTAAATGGCTCGTTCTCCTGTCATGTCTGTTATGTCCCCTGTACTATTAGCAATTATATTTGTCGTACTCGTTGTGGCAGTTATCTGCGAATTATTATCAGTTTCCCGCCCCGGTGTAGGTATTGCCACTATCCAGACGGAAGCGGTTTTTTGAAGAGATTTTCCGTCTCCCTGTCCGCCGATTGACGGAGAATATGATACGGAATCTATGTCAGAGAGGACATCGTCACGGAGAACGAGAGTTTCGCCAGAATTGTTCAGAGAAAATGCACTATTAAAAAGCAAACCGCTAAAGCTGGGATTATCTGCAACAAATTTGGCAGGGTCATCGGCAATAATGGCAAAACCGCCGGGAGAGAGGCTAGATACAGTCAGTGTATTTATTTTGTGATTTGTATTGGCTTCAAAAAGTTTCCATACAGACAAATCGGTGGCACTGAGGCCGATATTTTGTATCTCTATCCATTCTCTCCCCGTATCGGTTCCATCGAGGTCATACATTATTTCTGTAATGACAACTTGAGCACTCATTCCGAACGGCACTATTAAAAATATAATAATGGGAATCAAAAAATTCTTTATCTTTTTCATGCGACCATCATCGCAAAATCGAGATAAAGAAAAGATGAAGAAAATTTAATAACTTATTTGATCAACAATCAAGTTCGTGGCATCGTATAGAGTTATAATCTCCCTATTCGCGGCCCAGAGTTGATGAGATTTGCCTAAAAATATTCGCCATTGTTTGGAAGCAAAATTTGGCGAGTAGCGATTGTTTGCTACACATGAGGGATAATTGAGACGTACTTTTATAAAAGCCCTGCATTGAGATGTCAGTTCGTCAAAGCGCTCGATATCAGTCTTCTGGGGATTTTGACAACGACTGAGAGATTGGAGATAGTCGTAACATTCGTCAGTCACTGTGCGGATTTGACTATCGTTTGTCGGATAAGGACATTGTTGCTCTATAGGCGGACTAAAAGGATAATTTTCTAAATAGCCTAGACACATATTTTCTCGGAAATTTGTAGTAATAGGTAAAGGAAAATAGCTGAAAGGACCACTAGTGGTAATTATTGCCGTATCATCAGTTCCCAATATGATATTTCCCACTGAATATTTGCCGCTGGGATCCAGAAATCCTGTGCCTTGACCTATCGTTCCGGATTCGGCGCTCGGATATACATAACTGTTTTGGCTATATTCTATAGGCCGAGTGCCTTTTGCATTTGTCACTTTCCAGCCTGTGATATTGACCGGCGCTCCATCGTTTTTGATAGTTATGTATTCTTCGTACGGTTGAATCGTATAGCTGGCGTTGCCAGATGATAAATAAACTTTGCCGGAATATTTTGAACGGTTTTTACTATCAATATTGCTCACTGCTGTTCTATCCGATCCGCCGCCGGAGTAATTTCCATAATTTGCCGAATCCAAAAAGTTGAGCAGTGAATTTGTCTTTCCCATATAATCTGTGGAATAAGAACCGCCAGAAGAAGATGGTGATGATCCGATAGGCGCTGTATATTTCGCCGCCATAGCAAAAAGTAAAAAGAGAACAGAGAGGCCTACAACTATAGCGATGAGCGCTTTTATAATACCTCTATTATTTTTCATACCTTTTATTATACCGAAAAAGTCAAAGTAGCACATAAAGAAAAAAGCAAAACAAAAACCACCCGTTGGGGTGGTTTTTGTTTCTACTAGACAAATCCGGGTTCTTTGAAAACAACCAGATTCGCTAGACCTTTAAACCCAATTGACTTATGCGGTTTAAGGGAATGCTACAGAAGCCGTCTTCCAATCTGCTTCGCCGTCCATAAATGTAACTGCATATGGAGCGTTAGGCTGTATGCCCGAGAGACCAATCGAGTAGAGGCCGGTCGTGTGAACGGCGAGAGCCGATCGACCTTCGACACGGAATGTCACAGGAACCGTAACTTCAGTTCCGTCAGCCAGAGACCATGAATTTGTCAAACCAGAGGTTGTAACGCCACCAGGAGTTGACCAATCGGTCGAGGTTGAATAAGAAGTGAAAGCCGCATCTTGTATACCATTTCGATATACTTTGAACGACGTCGTTGTCGTCGAGAACATAGGCGTGCCAGAAGCGGTCGTACCGAACTGGAGAGCGGCACCGACTGCCTTGACCTTGACTGTAAACGTTGCCGTCAGAGTAGAGGTAGAAACGTTTGTTGTTAGACCAGTGAGTTGAGGAGCTCCGTTCGTAACGATTGATTTTGAAACCAATGTTACTTCTGGACCGACGTTATACACGTTCATCGTCTCGCCGGTTGCGCTACCAACTTCAGTGATTGCATCACCGAGAGAGTTTTTTGCCGTAACGTCTGCAGTGTCAATATCAGCCGCCAGCTGGGATAGAGTGCCGTTAGCACTGCGGATATCAACCTTGATTGTCAGAGTCTTTGTGGTGTCCTTTTTAACCAAGATATCGATGTCTGTAAATGTCGCAGAGTTTGACGATACAGATGCGCTGTTGAGTTCTGTTACACCGTCAAAGAGGTAAATATTTGACGAAGATGCTAGTGCGCCTCCTGTGCCTGCCTTTGTAACGTCAACAACGAGATCGCTGATAGTAACATCATCCTTGCCCGCTTTGAAATCAGCGAGGAGGAGAGTAACTTTGTCCGCTTCGTTATCGCTTGTACCATCAGCGGCTATTATATTGGCCTTCTTTGGGGTAAGTCCGTTCGTAGAAACAGTCATTGAGGCCGATTCTGTGAGAGCGGCACTGACAGTGATATCTCTGGTGATGGTTTGATCACCTGCGTACTGATCTATACCTGCCTGGTCAACGCCTCTGATAGGGTTGGTTGTGGCAAGTCGAACCGTACGCGAACCCTGATCAGCAACCTTGATGCCTGACCTCACGTCAACCTTTACAACATAAGTCTTCTTTGTGTTGCGAGGAATAACCGAATTGAACCCGGCAAGGGTGATGAAGTATCTAGTACCATCTTTTACAACAGTGTTTGAGTTGAGATCTGCTTGAGCGAGAATCACGCCACCTTCGGTGATGTATACGGTGTCATAGATCTTGTTATAGATCGCCGTTGCCGTACCGAGGTCTAGCTTGACTCTCTGAATAGAGATGTCGGAAGATTTGGCCTCGAGTTCAAAACCGAGGATTCCAACCATCTTTTCATTTTCATAGACGGTCGATCGGACGTCAACGTTTTTCTGGACAGCTGAGATCGAACCTTCTACGCCTGTGTTAACAATACTCGTAGCGCCGGTGGTACCTGTCGTACCTGTCGTACCTGTCGTACCTG
>JBBTTY010000048.1:0-9436 GCA_038063975.1 Patescibacteria group bacterium
AGTCGCGATTCATAAATAAAATAATGCCTTTCGGCCAGTGTGAAATATAGGATATAGGAAAAGGGTAGGAAAATCAACAACAAACTCCATTCGTTTGACAGTAAAACACGGTTATGTATAATTAGGATGTTAATTGACAATGGCTTCGGCCTCCGAGATTTCCCCCGAAAGGGGGATTTCGTTTTTCGGTAAAATTTTAATAAATGCTACCAAAAGATCAATAAATAAATCATTTGGTAGAAAGGTTATCTTTCTCTGTCTTCTCCCCACCTTTAAATACGAGTACTGGCCGTGAAAAATCTGGACTTTGACCATCTTGTTCCGAGCCAACGTTTGCACCAACAGCACACACCCAAATTTCTCTGGGTTTACAAAATATTTCTTTGCTTATAACACGTCCATTCAATTCTTTTTTGAGAAAATGCCAAGACTCAAAATCTTTTTGCATATCCAGACCATAGCAAAATAGAGATAAAGAAAAAATGAAGAGCTATCCACAGACTGGTAATAACAAAACCACCTAAAACCACCTCTCAGTAACTACCACGCAAAATGAGCAAAAGCTTTGTTGGCTTCGGCCATTTTGTGGGTGTTTTCGCGTTTTTTTACAGCCTCGCCTTCGTTTTTGGAGGCGGCGATAATTTCATCGGCAAGTTTTACAGATATAGGAGCGCCTTTTTTATTTCTAGCCGCATCTATAATCCATTTTATGGAAAGCGTCTGACGTCGTTCAGGACGGACTTCAACCGGCACTTGATAATTCGCACCGCCGACACGTCGCGAGCGGACTTCGACATTTGGAGCTGTATTCTTGAGAGCAGCTTCATACACATCGAGAGGGTTTTCTGTCTTTGTTTTTTCTTTTATGATCTCAAAGCATTTGTAGACATTTGAACGAGCTAGGTTTTTCTTGCCGTCATACATGATGTAGTTCATCAGTTTTGAAACTTTCGGTGATTCATATTTGAGATCGGGCGGAAGGTTGCGTTTTATATTTATTTTTCTTCGCATTGTAGTTTAAAATTGTAGTTTGAAAGTAGTTTGAAAATTAGTCTCTGAATTATTTTGCCGCTTTCGGTCTCTTTGTGCCGTACTGACTGCGACCTTTTGCTCTCTTGTCTACACCCGTCGCATCGAGAACACCTCGTACTACTGTATAACGGAGACCGACGTCTTTAACACGTCCGCCACGCAGGAGTACCACTGAATGTTCCTGTAAATTGTGTCCGATACCCGGAATATAAGCCGTGACTTCCATACCATTACTAAGTCGCACACGGGCAATTTTTCGAATAGCCGAGTTTGGTTTCTTTGGAGTTTTTGTCGTAACTTTTATACATACACCACGCTTGAAAGGCGAAAAGAAATAACGAGGCTTGTTTTTGAGCACGTTAAAACTTTTCGTCAGCGCTACTGATTTTGACTTTCTTTTGAGAGAACGTCTCTTTCTCTTCACCAATTGATGAATGGTCGGCATTTATTATGGTTTGCTTATGAAATAGGTGAATTTCTTCGCGACATAGGATTTGAGTTTGCTTTTTAAAGCCCGTTCTATATCGTTACTCGCCTGTTTTCCTTTAAATAGCGTCTGTGACGCAATAGTGAGATTACTATACTAAGTGACAATTATCAAGTTTCAGTTAGGATAGAGATATGTCCCAAGAAAACCTTTCCCTTGAACTCTTGAACAAACACCGTAAAACATTGGGACTTGAAAATCCTCTGGTTATTGAAAGTGAAAATGATTTGTTCACCATACAAAAAATGCTAGCAGGGAGTGCTGTGGTTTTTTTACCGAAATCGAAGGCTCTTATTGATATGACTTTAGCCCTGGTTTCAAAAATGGTTGTCAAAGATGGCATGGTCGTTCTCGTTGGTGAAAAAGATGCGGGAATTGATTCTGCAAAAAAACTATATGAAACAAACGTTGGTCCTGTAGATCAAAAAATTGTCGGGAATCATTCAGCTTTGTATGTTGGCAAAAATAAAAGACTAGGTGCCGATAAGAAATTAGAAAACTTTCTATCCTATTCTCCCCTCTCGTACGACAACATTCAAATTGAAGTTGCAAATCTGCCCGGAGTTTTTAGTGTAGGAGAATTAGATCTGGGTACGAAACTTTTGCTCGATCATATTCCATACAATCGGAAAAAAGTGCTCGATGTCGGCTGTGGTTCTGGCATAATTGGGGCTTTGTACAAAAAAATTTCACCAGAAAGTGAAATTACGATGTCAGATTCGAGTAAACTCGCAGTTTTGAGTACCCAAAAAACAATCAAGAAAAACAATATTCAAGCAAAAGTTTTAGAATCAGATATTTTTGACAATATAAAAGAAACTTTTGATCTCATAGTGACCAATCCCCCATTTCACAAAGGCATAGACACTGATTATTCTTTTATAGAAAAATTTGCCCGTGATGCAAAGAAACATTTGAACGTAAATGGTGAAGTTTATGTAGTCGCAAATTCATTTTTGCCTTACAAAGACATTCTCACAAAATATATTGGCCCAACAAACGTAGTCATAGACACAAAAAAATTCAGAGTCTATCAAAGTCTGCCAGAGTGAATTTAAAAATTAATTCCTGTAATTAATTTAAATAGCCAAGGAATTAGAGGTGCGAAAAATTGCCAGAGAAAAAGGAGAAAGATGATGACACCCAAAAAACCGATCCTTTCAATTGATTGGCGAATACGTATAAAACTGCGAGGCAAAATGCTCGTGAGAATTTTTGATCCATCGAGAGGTGGAATGGGAATGAGGTTAAATATGGCGAGAGTGATATTTACCGCCACGATTACTTGGCATATGACAGAAACTGCCTCGAAAAGCATGCCGGCGGGAATAATATAAAAGCGTATGAAAAGTCCGAATATGAGAGCGAGCAGAATATTGGAGAGAGGCCCCGCAGCTGCGACCATAGCCTCACCCCATCTCTGATTGCGCAAGTTATACGGATTGTATGGCACAGGTTTTGCCCAACCGAATAGAAAACTGCCTGGCAATGAGAGAGATATAGCGGGCAGTATGATTGTACCGACTAGATCAATGTGTTTTATCGGGTTTAGAGTCAGTCTGCCCTCATACTCTGCCGTTCTGTCTCCAAGAAAAAGAGCCGCATAACCATGAGAAACCTCATGAATCACAACAGAAAACAATAGAACGATGAGAGAAAATATAAATTGAAAATCCATTTATTGTTGAACCCGCCAGACTTAAACTTGCCAAAACACCCATATATGATAGCATGCTCGTACTTCTAAAGAGATTTTTAATTAACCCGATGGCCAAAATTTGCCCAATTACAAAGAGCACTTCGATCGTAGGTGGCGGTTATTCAAACGCCACTCGTGCTACCCAATTCAACCCTACGGGTAAAGTGCGTAAACACGTCAATTTTCAAAACAAGAGAATTTACATACCTGAATTGAAAAAATCTATCCGCCTCAACCTCTCTACCCGCGGTATCAAAACTATAAATAAAAACGGCGCCTATGCCACCCTCAAAAAAGCCGGTCTAATTTAATAAAACCGCTTAGTTGGACAGAACAGGGAAGCAAAATTTTGTTCCCTTTTATTTTCTTTTAATTGACTTGCCGTCTGAAACAAATTTTATAGTTCCTTCTCTGTCCGTTCGTATTATTTGTATGCCTAGTTTTTGAAAAATTTCCAAGACGTCTTTATGCGGATGTCCATACCGATTCTTTTTGCCTGCTGAAATAACAGCATATTGTGGCGCAATCATCCTCACATAATTTTCGCCGTTTGATGTATGCGAACCATGATGCCCCGCTTTTAGCACATCGCTTTTCAAGCGTTTTCCATCTACTCTAACCAAATAATTTTCTATTTTCTTTGGAGAGTCGCCTGTGAGCATAACCGTCGTAGAACCATATTTTATCTGCCCTACAATTGAAGCATCGTTTGTGTTTTTGAAACCAGAAACGTCTGTGTCCGGATAGAGAATGTCGAAATGGGTCCCATCGCCAAAATTGATTATCATACCCCTCTGCGCCAGCCTAGAGGGAATATTTTTCTCCGTGAGAAGTCTGCGAATTTCATCATCTATAGCATTTTTTGATTCTATACCGGGCTCTAGAAATAAACCGACATCATAACGTTCCAGCACAGATGGCAGTCCGCCTATATGATCAGCGTCAGGATGTGTTTCTATGACAACATCTATGGAACGATCATAGAACGGCATTACTTCGGCGAGTCTTTGGAGAACGATTCTGGATGGTCCGCCATCTACGAGCATGTCGTGTCCATTCGGAGTACGTACATATATAGCGTCACCTTGGCCTATATCGAGAAAATAAATTTCGAGTAAATCACCATTGCGCCCTAGAGTAAAAATAAAAATACTGACGAGAGCTATGATAAAAAAGATGGCGCATATTATTCGTCTAATTTTCATGCCTAGAGCCTATCAGGTGGAGATAAAGAAAATATGAAGAGAAAATGAAGAAAAATAGGTATAATGAACGTATAGATAATCAAAATTATAATTAAAATTGATATGAAAAAATTTGAAGAAAAGAAGTTTAATATTCCGGCCCTCAAAGGCATTTCGGCAAAGACCATCGAGGAACATTTGAAACTCTATGCCGGATATGTAAAACATTTAAACCTCATTCACGAAATCATAGAGGATCAGAGCAATCCGGAATACGCACGGAGAGAAGCTTGTCGCAGGCAGGGATTTGAGTTCGGAGGAATGCGTAATCATGAATATTATTTTTCACATTTTGAAGGTGGACCGAAACCTCTCTCCCCTGACTCTCCTTTATACAAAAAAATTGTCGAGAAGAAAGGCAAAACATTTGATTCCTTTCTAGAAATTTTCAAAAACCTGGCTACTACGCGCGGTGTCGGCTGGGCAATGCTTGGATACGATAAATATACAGACAATTTGATTCAATATTGGGTTGACGAACAACATCTTGGCCATCTGCCGGGTGTTTCGCCAATTCTCGCTCTCGACATGTGGGAACACTCATTTGTGGCAGATTATCAGCCATCGGGCAAGGAAAATTATGTTGAAGATTTCTTCGCAAACCTCAATTGGCAGACTGTGGAGAAAAATTTTTCCGATGCCAACGCCAGATAACCAAGACATACAAAATATAGATAAAAATAAGCAGGGGCCATTTGATAGAGAGCCTCATTGCCGCAAAAGATAATTCTCCAAAAATAGAAACGACAAAAATCATCCATGACAAGATGATGTCGGTAATCCAAGCAATGGGTAGAGCTATATAGGTTGAAAAAAAACCGAGAAGGCCAGTCATAAAGCCGGCAAACATAGACCATGGCACGAGAGGTAAGACGAGGAGATTTGTAATGAGAGATACAATCGACACTTCACCCATTTTATAGAGCATAAAAGGCAGAATAAATATCTGGGTGGCTATAGTCGTCGAGAGTATTTGGCGTATTTGGAATTTTTCTGTGACAAAAGACAATTTTTCGATAATAATCGGCGAGACATATACCAGAGCCAGAGTAGCGAGAAAACTCAACTGAAAACCAATGTCGAAAACTAAAATACGCGGATTTTGGATGAGCATCAGGAGACCGGCGAGCATGAGTGCCCGTGATACATTGTAATTTCTGCCTGCCCTGCGAGACATGATGACAATCAGAGCCATGATAGAAGCGCGTACAGTCGTAGCTCCAGCGCCTGTCATCAAAGCAAAGAGAATGATAGAAAGAGCACCCAGAGAATGGGCGGCGGCACGTGGCAGAAATGAAAATATGTTCATCAAGCTCTCCGCCACAATGGTGACATTCGAGCCGGATAAAACGAGAATGTGAGTGAGCCCGGAACGCCTGAAATCATCACGCAAGTTCATAGGCAAAGCGCTTTTTTCGCCGAGGAGGATTCCGGCGACGAGAGATGAGTGTGGTTCGGGCATCAGACGTTCTATATTTCCCATAAATGCTCTTTTTATTTTTATGAGAAGCGAAACCATAAAATTTTCGCGATTTCCCCCAAGTTTTGAAATAGACGGGCGATTGATGACATACCGCACATCGTCTTTTGAGAGGTACGATATGTAATCAAACTCCGGACCACCCGGGTAACTTTCAAAGTTTTCCGGAAATTTCAAAGCGCCTGTAATTTTTAGGGTTTCGCCATATTCGTATTTCGGATAGAGGGAAGCAGAAACAATTATTTTGTCCGCTGAACTGTCTGGTTTGAAAAAAAATCTCTGCGTTGTATCTTTTGCTTCAGGCTCTTGGCTTATGAAGCCTTCAATTGTAATGACTTGACCGACACTATCGTCTAAATTATGAAAATCGGTTTTTGAAATTTCTAATCTATATGCGCCGAGGCAAAAGAAAATAAGACAGATAAAATATAAAACGGAATGGTTGCGTTTTACCAACAAACACGCCACCGCTATGAACACAATAAAAGCAAATGTGGCGCCTATATGAATATACGAAGCGACAAAGACTCCGGCAAAAAAGGAAAGAAAAACTGAATAAAAAGCACGATTGTCCATACCCCTACTCTACGGCATGGAGATAAAGAAAAGATGAAGAAAAAATAAAATTATAAACAGAAATCGCTAGAATAATTTGATCGTGTATTTTTCCTTGGCTCCGGAATATAAATGCACGTTTTCCCCATCAGCAAACTGTGTAGCTATTTCATCACATCTCTCGTTTCCTCTGTGTCCCATATGTCCTGGCACGTATTTCCATTTTATAGACAAATCTTCCTTCGCAATTGATAACCTCTCCCATAAATCTCTGTTGAGAACTGTCTTTCTGTCAGCCGTCTTCCAGCCCTTGCTCTGCCAGCCCTCAATCCATTCTGTTATTCCCATAATGACATATTTTGAATCTGAATTAATTTCAATTTCTCGACCCGATTTTTGGTCTGAAATTTTATGGTTTTTCACATATTCCAGAGCATTTATAGCCGCTAAAAGCTCCATTCTGTTGTTTGTCGTATGATCTTTTCCACCGCCAAGTTCAGTCGCCATTGTTTCAGAAAGTATAATTGCCCCCCATCCACCAGGTCCGGGATTGCCTCTAGCAGATCCATCTGTAAAAATTCGTATGGGCATGTTTAGAGTATATCAACAATCCGTAAACGCAGTTCTGGATAATTTTTGAATGTTGATTTTTCGATATGCACGATTAAATTTATTGATCCTCGTGCTATCACATGACTCGGTAGAGCGGATGTGGGCGAAAAAAACTGTATGGCTGATATTTTTCTGTTCTTGCTGTCGGTTAAAATAATTTCTGTATGATTTCCTTCTTTACCGAATGATTTCACGGAACTGATTAAAGCATTTTTTATGTTAAATAATGGTTTTGTATTACCCATACCGTATGGAGAAAGTTTTTCTATGTCACCATACAAATCCCAAGTAATATCATCGAGAGAAACCTCGGCGTCAATACGATTTTTATCCTCTATTTTTTCATAATTCAAACCAATAAAAGATTTCTCCAAACTTTCTTCTAGAGAATGGATTAGACCGTCCTTTACCTCAAATCCTCCAGAAGCCGCATGACCACCGTATTGTGAGAAAGAATCACTCGTATTTTGCATTATGGAAAAAACATTCGCTGATTTACCAGAACGACACGACCCCTTTATGACATTATCACCATCTCTACCCCACAAAAAAACCGGTTTGCCGTGTTCTTCTGCTAGGGTATTTGCTACCAGTCCTAAAAGAGACGGTCTCCATAATGGATTGCCCAAAACAATTACTTTTTTCTCCAAAACATTTCTCTCTAATATAATTTTCCTAATTTCTTTTACGAGAGATGCTACCGTACCTTTGCGTTCGTTGTTTACATGCTCTAGAGCATCTGCATAAGCTCCTGCCAAAACAACGTCATCGGTGGACAATAAATTGAAAGCGGTATCCGGCTTTCCCATACGCGAAGCGGCATTTATGCGTGGAGTTATGGTAAATCCCACATCGTCTTCTGTTATATATTCACGTTTTATACGGAGTTTTGAAAATAATTGCGAGAGTCCCGGTCTGGATGTTTTTTTTAAAACTTTTAAACCATAAAAGGCAAAAACTCTGTTTTCACCAACTAGGGGCACCATATCAGAGAGTGTGGCAATACCGACCAAATCCAAAAGCCATTTTTCCCACCCGACGGGTACGTTGAATGCCGTGCCATATTTTTTTAGAAAAGCTTGGACAAATTTGAATACGACACCGGATCCACAGAGTATTTTTTCGGGATATTTACAGTCTTTTAATTTCGGATTGAGAATGGCAAAAGCGGGTGGAAGTTTTTCTGCCGGTTCGTGATGATCTGTAATTATCACATCTATTCCTAAATCTTTGGCAAAAGTAATTTCATCTATATTTCCTACACCACAATCGATAGTTATGAGTAGAGTTGCTCCTTTTTCTCTAAATCCTGTTATGGCTTCAGTATTTAAACCAAATCCCTCATTGTGTCTGTGTGGAATATAATTTTCAAAATCCTTATAGCCAATTTTTTTGAAAAAATCGTGTAAAATTACAGCCCCCGGTATACCATCAGCATCATAATCGCTGTATATAATTATTTTTTCCTTATTTTTTATAGCCCCATATATACGCTCAACAACAATATCCATATTATTCATCAAAAAAGGATTATGGGTATGTAAATTATAATCGGGAGATATGAAAGCTTCTATTTCTTTTTCTGTATTGATTCCCCTATTTTTCAATAGAGTGGAAAGCATATCGGAATATTTCATGAAAGTATTCTATCACGCATAAATATGTTATTTTTATAATATATGAATACCGATTGTATTTTTTGCAAAATAATTCGTGGTGAAATTCCTTGTTATAAAGTTTACGAGAACAAGAATTTTTTGGCTTTTTTGTCTATAGATCCAATTTCTCCGGGTCATACTCTGATAATTCCCAAAAAACATTACAGATGGGTCTGGGATGTGCCGAATGTCGGAGAATATTTTGAAATTGTTCGTAAAATTGCTTTGGCACAGAAAAAAGCCTTTGCCACAGATTTTGTTTTATCGAAAATTATAGGCGAAGAAGTACCCCATGCTCATATTTGGATATATCCAGACAAAAATATCTCCGGAGATAAAAAAGATTTTATTGGAAACAATAATAAAATTACACTAGCCCTCAAAGAAATACCCTAGCTTTCTTTCGAAAGCTAGGGTATGGAGAAGTGACAGAGGGACAAAGTGTCCAAGTGTCAGGAGTTGCGAGAGAAGAACCGATCCTCGACGTACCACCGATAGACGTGGCCGAAGTGGTAGACGTAGACGTTCCACTGCCTGTCGTCGTACCGATACACGTAGACGACGGAGACACCACCCTCTTTGTTCTCGACAAAGAAGAAGTTGGCGTAACCGTCGGTCAGGAGACCGGTGGCTTCACCCGCATCGGTTCGCTCAATGAGCGACTCGATT
>JBBTTY010000049.1:0-11683 GCA_038063975.1 Patescibacteria group bacterium
GGGGCGTACAATTCAAAGAACAAGGATGGTGTGCAATGAAAGGGGTCCAGTACACAGTGGACCAGAAACAAGATGACTCCCGTTGAATACAGACAGCATCTTTCAGCAGAATCTAGGGGTGTGGGGGTGGGTTTCGAAAGTGTCCATTAAAAGGGGTACACATCACAGTTAGAGTCTAAAACCCGAGGCGGTCAAACAAGGTCTGAATAATACCTTGCTCAAAAACTTCTTCTTTCAAATGAGTGGTGAGAAATGAACGTAAATCGTTTAGATTTTCGGTTGCGAGAGGCATAGCGATAAGAGGCACTATTACTTTTTTTGATTTTATGATGAGCCGAGGGCCGTGGTGGTGATTTTCGTCAATGAAAAAAGATTCAATAGTCTGATAAGGATAGAGCGTTTTATCTACGATTATACCCTCATCATTGATTTCAACCGTAACAATATCGGGCTTGCGTGAGGCAAACATAGTGAGAGTAAAAACGCCTATGGCAATAACCACGCCGAACAAAACATTGCCGAAAATAATAGCCGTGACGACCAGAGCCACTGAAATGATGCCTGTGGTCCAATACCAATCCGAAGTTTTTTTTGTGTAGTGATATTCCGGCGCCTGCCAAGAGAAATTTTTCATAAACGAATTATATCACGCTAAAAAATACGATCAGACATCTTTGCTCTAAGGCTCGCTTTATTGTAAATTGTATGTAATGGATGGGTGCCAGAGTGGTCTAATGGAACAGTCTTGAAAACTGTCGTCCCTTTACGGGGACCGTGAGTTCGAATCTCACCCCATCCGCTATGAAAAATATGCGACTTTTAGGAATAGATTACGGAAAGAAAAGGGTAGGTATCGCCATAACGGACGATCTGGGAATGATGGCTTTTCCAAAGGCAGTTTTACCGAATGACAATTTTCTTTTCACTGAAATAAAAAATCTAGTCAGAGGGCATGACATAGAGAAAATAATCCTCGGCGAGTCCAAAGATTACAAAATGAACGACAATCCGATCATGTCTCGCATAAAACTCTTCAAAGACGAGCTAGAGAGAGATTTGAAAATAGATGTAATATATGAACCAGAAATATTGTCGAGTCACCAAGCCTCGTACTTTCAGGGGAAAACTTCCATGACTGATGCAGCTGCGGCCTCAATAATTCTTCAAAGTTATATAGATCGGATAAAGAATGAACAATAAAAGGCAAAATAAAAAGAAACACGATACACTTAAACCATGTTTCAATATTTAGATCCACAATTTCTCATAACAACTCTCGGCTTTGTGGGTATCTTGGCCATCGTGTTTGCCGAGTCGGGACTTTTCTTTGGTTTTTTTCTGCCGGGGGATTCGCTTCTCTTTACAGCCGGCCTTTTTGCTTCGCAGGGCTATTTTGATATCACATGGCTTGTTTCCGGTATTGCTTTGGCGGCTATCCTCGGGGACAGCGTGGGTTATACATTTGGCAGACGAATAGGTCCCACCCTTTTTTCCCGAGAGGATTCTTTTTTCTTCCACAAAAAGCATGTCGAGCGTGCGCGTTTATTTTATGAAAAATACGGTGTAAAAACTATAATACTGGCGCGATTTGTACCTATTATCCGCACATTTGCTCCTATTGTTGCGGGTATAGCAGGCATGCGTTATGGGATATTTATTACTTACAATATAATCGGTGGTATAGGTTGGACGCTGATTCTCACTTTGGCGGGATTTTTTCTCGGCAATGCCTTTCCAGACATAAAAAAATATCTCGACCTCATCATCGTTACTATCATTTTTATCTCAATTTTACCAATTGTTTTTGAGTGGATAAAAGAAAGGAAAAAGGATCATATATAGTATACTATTGGTGATGAATTCTCCGGCAAAAAATTTTCTCACCAGAGCTTTTCCCGTGCCAAAGTCCCTGTCGCTCTCCAACGTTTCCGTTTCTCTATTCGACGGACGGCTCTCTTTTTTTGAATTAAAGAGATCGAAAGACAAGTTATATTCAAAAGCTTTCGGTACTGTTCCTTTTCCTGTCATTCGTCCTAGTAAATTAGATGAAAAGCAAAAAACAGAGGCAGTTTCGGCCTTGCGATCATTTTCTAAAATACACAAATATTTCTACGTTCACATTGTTGTGCATGAAGGTGATGCCTATGTCTTTCGATTGGCCGTGCCGACCACAAATCCGGACGAACTACATTCGGCCATAGAATCTGTACTCGAAGAAAATGTTCCCATACCGCCAGCTGAAGCCATTTTCGAATACGATATTATTTCTCACGATAGTATGCGCAATGAAACAGTTGTCGCCGTCTCGGTTGTTTCTGAAAAAATAATTGAAAGTTATGTTGACCTGCTCTCTCTAGGCGGTCTTTTGCCGGTTTCTTTTGAAACCGAAGCTCGAGCTCTGTCTCGTTCTCTATTTCCTATGGAAAGTTCTGATATAGCTATAATTTTGGCTATAAATCAACACCACTCGGTCATTTCAATCGTGGAGAAGAGAAGGGCAATCTTCAGCTCTTCTATCGAAGTCGGTGCACATGATATAAATCAAGCTGTCGAAAAGACTATGAAGAAGGAAACTGACACAATTTTTGATGCTAGTCTGCCCGTCTTCTCTGTTATTCACGATGAACTTGCCAAAGTTTTGGTTTTCTGGAAAACCCAGGAAAAAAAGATAAAAGATTTCAAAAACATTTCACGCATTATCCTCACAGGAAGTGATTCATTGGCACCAAGTTTTGCGAGATACATCTCTTTATCTTTCTCGATGCCAGTGGAAGTCGGTTCGGTTTGGACAAATATCGTCTCGCCCGAGGAATGCTTGCCAGACTTGTCCAGGAGAGATTCGCTCGATTATGGTGCGCTCATCGGAGCTTTATTGAAATGATTTTTACTTTTTTAAAAGGAGAATATAGACAAAAAATTTTGGGTGAATACCGAAAGAGACTTTTGGTTTTGATTTTATCTCTCCTTGTCTTGCTTCTTTTCGTGCTTTTAGGCTTGGCTCTGCCGTCATTCATATCTCTGGGAGATCAGAATAAAGTTGTACTTTTGGAAAGAGAAGCATATTCTAAAAATGTGGCAGAGAACGGACAGACTGAAATTGAAAATCAACTGAAAGGCATGAAAGAGATGATTGTCGTTTTGAAACAAAACATAGAAAATACTCCTCTCGTTTCAATCATTGAGAAAATTCTTTCGGAGAAAAGTTTCGATGTGACTATCTCCAATCTGTCTTTGGAGCGTAAAAAAGAAGAATGGTCGATCAATCTCTCCGGTATGGCAGAAACCAGAGAGGCTATGGTTGATTTTTCAAAGAGACTAGAAGCTGTGTCTTCTTTTTCTCTCGTCGATCTGCCGGTTTCCAGTCTGGCCAAAAATAAAAATATTTCTTTTACAATTTCTCTCCGCTCTAAATTTTGATTATGAAAACTAATGCATTTCGAACAATATTTATATGGGTTCTGATAATTACGGTGTTTCTGCTCTTTTCGCTATGGGTTTTTCTTATATATAAAAGCTATTTTTACAGAGGAGGAGTTGCCCGCATATCCGAGGAAACTTCCTCCAAACAAAATCGAGATTCTTATCTCGCTTCTATCCGTAATGTTTTGCGTAGAACAGAGGGAGGCTTCGAGGTTATAGAGAGAAGATTTATAAAAGAGAACGACGTGCCGACTTTCATAAAATTTCTCGAAGGGCAGGCAGAGATATTTAGAGTCAAAGCCGACCTAAATGGTATTACTTTGGATCCTGTCCTGAAAAATTCCATATTTCGTATATTACGTATCCGTGTAAACGGATCGGGCTATTGGGAGGATGCTATTTCGTTTGTTCACGCTCTCGATATGATGCCGTACGAAACACGCATAGACCGCGTCAGTTTTTCAAAGCTTCCGGAAACAATAGGTGATCTAAAAATACCAAAGACATCAAAACCGTCTTGGAGCGTGGTTGTAGATATTTCTCAGTACGTAAAATAAAAAAATATGAAAAAAATATCTTTACATATCCATACGCCACGCCAAGTCGCCAGAAATGTAGGAGAAAATTCTTCCCGTGACTGGCATTTAATTTTGCTCTGTTTTGTTATTCTCCTCATCATAGTTGTAGCTGTCGATGTCTTTTTTTACAACAGACTTTCGGTGATGGGTGAGAGTGAAATTGTCCAAAATCAACCCAATCAAATTCTCAATAGGATTGATTTTGATGAAATGGTGAAAGCTCTCAATGAGAAAAAACTGAATCTATTGTCTGTGCCGGATAGAGTGATTGCCGATCCTTCTATATAAATGAATTTTTCTTGTCCCCTCGGTTGGAATCGAACCAACATCGACGGCTTAGAAGTCCGCAGTTCTGATCCATTGAACTACGAGGGGATATCTGTGCGCCCTGCAGGACTTGAACCTGCGACATCTTCAGTGTAAATGAAGCGCTCTACCAACTGAGCTAAGGGCGCATATAACTAAAGCCTATACCTACCAAAACAGCTAAGGGCGCATATAACTAAAGCCTATACCTACCAAAACAGCTAAGGGCGCACTCGGTATTTATAGCCTATTTCTTGCATCTCTTCAAGCGTCGTGTTAGATTGACGGCCTATGGAAAGCAAAATAATTACATCTCCAATAGACATGAAATCCAGAAAAACACTCAGACTTCGCTCGGGTGACACTGTACGCGTATGGCAGAAAATCAAAGAGGGCGACAAGGCTCGTCTTCAGAGTTTTGAAGGTCTAATTTTGTTTAGAAAACACGGCGATGAAGCCGGAGCTACATTTACCGTACGTAAAGTAATAGACGGTGTTGGTGTGGAAAGAATTTTTCCTCTCTATTCTCCAGTTATAGATGAAATTGAAATCATTCGCAGATCAAAAGTTCGCAGATCAAAACTCTATTTCGTACGTGAAAAAGCAACCAAAGAAATTCGTAGACAAATGAGAAAAATTATAGGAGAAAAACCAGAGAGGACAGATGTCGTAAAAGCTCCAAGTTAGTGTTGTTTTTATATGCTCGGGTGGCGAAATTAGCAGACGCACTACCTTGAGGTGGTAGCGCCGTAAGGCGTGGAGGTGCAAGTCCTCTCCCGAGCACAGGAAATGAATAACAGATTAGCGTCTTTTTTGTTTCGTATATTTGGGATCATATACGGTTTCGTTTATATTCCACAGTATATACTCTTTACATTAATATAAATACGAAATATTATTAGTTCTATGCCAATTGTTTCTTGTAAAATTTGTACTAAAAAATTCTATACAAAACCCTCATGGCTCAAGAATGGTTCTGGTATTTATTGCTCTATAAAATGTCGGGGATTGGCAAAGAGAAAGGGTGAATTTATTTTATGTTCTATGTGTGGAAAGCGTGTTTACAAATCCTTGCAAAATCTAAAACGATCAAAGAGCGGTAAATATTTCTGTGGGCGTGCCTGTAGTCTCCTATGGCTTAGTACACAACAGGTGGGTAACAAGCATGGTAATTGGAAAGGTGGTGAATATTCATATAGAGATATATTAAATCGATCAAAGATGAAAATTAAATGTATGTTATGTGACAAAGACGATAAAAGAATTCTCACCGTTCATCATATTGATAAAAATCGACGAAACAATAGTCTAAAAAATCTGGCTTGGTTATGCTACAACTGTCATTTTTTGGTTCATCATTCTATTGAAGTTAAACAAAAATTCGATGCCACACGTAATATGTAAAATCTGTAAAAATCCTTTTTATACTAAACCTTCTCATATACAAAAGGGTTGGGGTAGATATTGTTCGGCAAAATGTAAGGGTATTGATCAGAAAAACGGACGGCTCGTTGCATGTTCAATATGTGGGAATGAAACTTATTGTTCAAAACAAAGATTGTTCCGAACGAAGAGCGGTAGAATTTTTTGTAGCAAATCTTGCCAAACAGTATGGAGAAACAAGAAATTTTCTGGATCAAAACATAAGGGTTGGGCTGGGGGTTTCTCACGCTACCGTACGATTTTAGAGGGAGTGGAAGGTTTGCCTGAAAAATGTTCTTGGTGTGAGACTGAGGATAAAAGAGTTTTGGCTGCGCACCATGTGGACGGTGATCATAAAAATAACGACATAAAAAATCTGGCGTGGCTTTGTCACAATTGTCATCATCTGGTTCATTATGATAGGGTGGAGGGACAAAACTTCTTGCTTTTACATCAGAGACGGAAGAAGTAATATGGTGGTCATCGTTCAACGGTTAGGACTTTGGTTTGTGGAACCAAAAATGAGAGTTCGATTCTCTCTGGCCACCCCTTCACGTTCTATAACCTATATTTTAATAAGGTATTTGGAGTAACAGGAATCGAATGGAAATAAAGGTTTTAAAAAAACTTGATTTTTTCCAAAAAAAAGTTATATTTAAATTATGTCAAATAACTTAGAATATAAAATTGAATATGAGGTAGATAAGGAAACAAATCAAATTACCGCAACTGTTCCAGAATTAAATCACCTGTCTTCTTTTGGTGACTCTTTTGCTGAAGCGGAATCTAATGTTAGAGAAGCCGCACTTGGTTATTTAGAAGTACTCGCAAGAGAACGACGTGAAATACCAAAACCGGCATTTCATACAGAAGGTACCTATCTCAAATTATTTATTCCGAAAATTGCATAAACCTCTATGGGAAAAATTGGTCATCTTTCAGCGAGAAAAGTTATACAAAAACTTAAAAAGGCAGGTTTCCTAGAGACTCACCAGAGAGGTAGTCACTTATATTTAAAAAGTGAGGATGGAATGAAAATTGTAACTGTACCCATTCATGGGTCAAAAGACATTCCAGTTGGGACTCTTTATAATATTGTTGTACGGCAAGCTGGCTTGTCGGTGAATGAATTTAATGAGTTATAAAAAAGTACTAACTCCGACTTTATACCCAAAAACTTGTTGTACAAAGATTCCATGTATTCTCTGTTTTCTAGGATACTTATAATAACGTTTGGATAGTGACCCTTTCAGATTCAGAAGACGATATATTTTATGGCCTTTTAGGCTATCAGAAATTGAACCATAGGTGGCGGACGCATATGTCCACTGTTTAGTTAACCTTTGTCACCCCAATCTATAACAACTGTCACCTCATAAGGTTAACTGTACATCCCCTTGCATATTACAAGTCGTTAGCTATACTAAGTATACAAACGGCTTCGGCCTGCCCCCGCTCGCAAGAGCGGGGGAAAACTATTTTAGGAGCTCTGGGAAACACGCATTGACCACTGCTCGGGTGAGAGTTTTGAAAGTGTTTTGGTCCATCGTAGCGATTTTGCTTGATAGTCGTTTTCTGTCCACGAAGCGTAGTTGTGACAACACTGCCACTGCCTTGCGACCAGAAACATCTCCGACATCAAAGTAGTATTTACCCTTCTTCGGCTTTGCCGTGAGTGGGACTACGAGACAGGCATCAAGATTGAACTTCGTGAGGATTACGACTGGGCGGGTAAACAGCTCACTGCTTCCATCCTGTTCGTATCCGATATTTTCTCCGAGCGTGCACCACCACACCTCTCGTTCATGGAACAGAGCAGTACCCTCGGCCTCATTGACCTCCGTTTTTTTCTCGTGCCATTTCTTATAATCTTTTTTCTTCATTGCTACACATTATAGCAAGAGTGAGAGAATCAATGTTTGTTTTTATATTGTTAACTCCAATTTAATATCCAAAAACTTGCTATACAAAGATTCCATGTATTCTCTGTTTTCTATAATACTTATAATAAAGTTTGGATAGTGACCCCTTAAAGGACTGTTCGTCAGTTCTAGGACTAGATTAAATGGAGAACGCAATGTAAACGTTGGCTTTTTCCATTTATGGTCGGGTTCTGAAGTAAGTAATTCAAAAATACCCTTTTCTGGGACTTTTTTATGTAAACAATAATAAATACTCAGGCTTTTCTTTCACTGTATTTAAATAAACCCTGTCAGTAAACACCTCCCGAATTTACTCTTATTTTTAGCCAGATTAAGCCAGTTTACAATTACTTGACAATTGAATATAGATTTGTTTACAATTGACTTTATGATGTTAACAAAGCCGAAGATATTAGAAATTGCGGGGAAGAGAGGCAAAATTCTCAGTAAAGATTTCGTCAGTCTTTTTGGCGTATCAAGACAGTATGTGAGTGTCCTTATAGCTCAGTTGGTGGAAACCAAACAGCTTATCAAAATCGGATCAACAAAAAATACCTTCTATGTTTTGCCAGAATATGCGAAAGTACACCCAAAAGTTCTACCAGACAGATTTTTTAAAAAACTTAAAAATCTCAATCTGGAAGAACATGAGGTATTTGTCAAAATAAAAGAAAAACTTTATCGACTCTCTGAATTAAAGGAAAATATACAAAACGTATTCAACTTTGCTTTTTCAGAAATGCTCAACAATGCTATTGAACATTCACAATCAAAAAATATATCTGTAGAAGTTTCAGTAAACAACAATGAAGTATGGTTTATTGTGAATGATACGGGAGTTGGCGTTTTTAGGAACGTTGTGCGCAAGAAAAGACTAAAATCAGAACTCGAGGCGATTCAGGATATCCTAAAAGGAAAAACAACTACTATACCGAGGTCACATTCTGGGCAAGGTATTTTTTTTACATCTAAAGCGTCAGATGTTTTTGTTCTTGATAGTTTTGGTTATCAACTCACTATTAATAATAAGACTGACGATGTAACTGTTTGCCGTGTAAGTCCAAGTAAGAGAGGAACAAGGGTCATATTCAGACTTAAAATTGCTTCGAATAAACATTTGAGTGATATTTTCAAAAAATATACTAACTTGAAAGATGGCAGTGATTATGGGTTTGATAAAACTGAAATTCAAATCAAATTGTACACAGCTGGCGATATTTATGTTTCTCGCTCACAAGCTAGGAGAATACTCCATGGATTAGAAAAATTTAGGATTATTTTATTCGACTTCGATAAGGTACCCGCAATTGGTCAAGCGTTTGCCGATGAGGTGTACCGAGTATTCCACAATAAACACCCAAATATTGAGATTCAGGAAGTAAATATAAACGAGGTTGTTAAATTTATGATTGAGCGAGCAAAAAACGATGCCACTCGTTCATAATCTAACAAATAATTAAAATAAAATGATATCAATTTTACTCGCAGGAGTTGGTTTTGGAATCCTTGTATAATGACGGTATGTTTTCCCATATACAGTTTTTTTTCAGAAAATACGAGAGATGGATTTCGCCTGTGACTGTCGTTACCGGTTTTATATTTGACAATCTGGCTTTGCGCAGAATTGATGTTTTTTTGAGCAACGCTATTTTGATTGCTTATCTCGTGATATCAGCGCTCTCGATCATTTTTCTCAACATTCATGAACATAGGCGAAGTGAATCAAAACGTTCGGAAACACTTCGTTTTATTCTAATATTCGTTATGCAATTTTGTCTAGGCGGTCTCTTTAGCGCTTCGTTTATCTTTTATTCAAAGAGTGGTACGTTAATTGGTTCCTGGCCGTTTCTCCTCATGCTCGTTGCTTACATCACCGGAAATGAAATATTGCGAAGAAATTATGTTCGTCTCGGTTTTCAGGTGGCTGTTTTTTTTACTGCCCTTTTTTCTTATCTCATATTTTTTCTACCGATTATTTTAGGTTCCATGGGTGATGCCATATTTCTGCTTTCTGGTATAGCCAGTCTCATCATAACCGGTCTTTTTATCTATATTCTCTCTTGGTTTGCGCCTGAGAGAACCAAGCAGAGCACCCCCATCATTTTGTCAGCGCTTTTCGGATTGTTTGGAATCATCAATATTCTTTATTTTACCAATCTCATCCCACCTATACCTCTGGTTCTCAAAGACGCAGGCATTTATCGTTCTGTTACAAAAATCAGTGAAGGTGTATATGCCGCCCGAGGCGAAAAACAGAAATGGTTTAACATTTTTTCTCCAAGACCGACTATTCACATAATTTCCGGCGAACCGCTCTATGCCCTGTCTCTCATTTTTGCTCCGGCCAATCTCCAAACCGATATAGTGCATGTCTGGCAGTATTATGATGATTCCAAAGAAAAATGGATTTCCTTCAATCCCATCTTCTTGCGCATTGAAGGTGGCAGGGAAGGTGGTTTTCGAACGTATTCCACCAGAGAAGATGTCTTTCCGGGGCATTGGCGGGTGGACGTACGCACACCTCGAGGACAAATCATAGGCAGACTGTCTTTTGATATTGCTCAATCGAGAGGTAATGAGGATATTGTCACAGTCGTGAAGTAGTGATATAGTCGTCTGTACTCGGTACAATTTAATTAATTTCAATAATCTATGAACAAAAAAGGCTTTTTTATCGTTATAGTCATCATTATTTTAGTTGTTATCGGTTATATGGTTTTGAGAGGCGGAGATTCGGTTGTCACAAATAATGATACAGATAAAGTCACTGAGACGGATGAGGATAAAATCAGTCGTGATGATTTTGCCACAACAGACAAAGATTCGACCGATGCCAATCTACTAATCCGTCTACAGAGTGTTTCTGTTTCCGCCAATGAAAGCGATAGTCGCATAGCTCTGTCGAATGGCAGGGCGCAGTTCACTTCTGACAATGTAAAAGGCACGATTCTTCTCGGCGATGTAGCGGTTGAGAAAACTATCAATGGTGTAAAATATGTCTTGGCTACTCTGGCAGTCAACTCCGGTGGTTCTGGCACATTCCAATATGTTGTCTTGTTTGAAGATAAAGATGGAAATCTCACAGATAAATCTTATTCTCTCGTAGGTGACCGTGTGAATATCACAGGTCTCCGCGCTGATGATGTAACCGGCGTTTCCGGTGGTTCTGGTCTCTTGGTTTCAGTTTCGTATCTGGATCATGACAAGGGTGAACCGCTCTCGGCCCAGCCTTCCGTTCCTCGCACAAAAATTCTGGTTGTAGAGAACGACATGTTCAATTCGGCAAAGGAGATTAATCTTTAAGAAATAATAAACCACAAGAATAGTTGTTCTTTGCTACAATATTCTTATGGAAAAGAGAAAGAAGCAGAGGCTCGTGCGCGACGGAGTAATTGTTGTCGTGAGTATATTGGTCGCTTGGGCTCTGGTAGAAAGTTCGGTTATAGATAGATTTATATTATCATCTGACGGTTTTTATGTTCTCAACGCTTTTGTAGCCGGACTTTTTTTTACTTCTGCCTTCACCACTGCTCCGGCTATAGTTTTCATAGCAAAGCTCGGCCACGTCTATTCGCCATATACCCTGGCTCTCGTCGGTGGGCTCGGCGCTCTCATAGGCGACCTCATCATATTTAATTTTATTAAAGGTCATATATCAGAAGACGTCGCCTATCTTTTTTCAAAGGCAAAATCAAAACGCATGAAGCATGTTTTTGAATATAGGTTTGTCAGATGGTCCATGGCATTTCTAGGTGCTCTGATCATCGCCTCACCATTACCTGACGAATTGGGTCTCGCTCTCATGGGACTCTCCAAAATATCTCCTCTCCGTTTTGCTCTCATTTCCTACACATTCAATACAATCGGCATATTTGTCATAGCCTCTATCGGAAGGGCTATTTGAAATAAGGCTCTGTATAGGCTTTGAAAAGGCCTTGACAGAAGTCTAGTATAGGTGTATACTAGTACAAGTATAGAACTGTAAATTCTGGGGTCAAATGCAACTCGGTTGCTAATTACTCCTCAGAATACCAT
>JBBTTY010000050.1:0-17954 GCA_038063975.1 Patescibacteria group bacterium
CTTACTTTTTCATTTGTCGTTTTGGCGCCGGAATATCGCGTACGCGCTTCGGCTATGGCGTTAAAGACCGCTTGCTCCTGCTTCATCACACCTTTGACTGATTCGACGAGGTTTGGAATGAGATCAAAACGTCTCTGATACTGGGTCTCCACTTGCGCCCATTGCGCATCCGCAGAAGTAGAGGCTGTAACGAGCCTGTTATATGTCACACCAAAATAAGCCATGACTAAAACGATGACAATTAATATAATGATCGTTGATTTTTTCATATCCTCTATTATACATCAAATCGAACGAAAAACAAAAAGTGAAAGCAGAGCGAAAACTACGGCTAAATAAAGTGTGTATGTAGCAATAATGAGAAGAATTGGAATATCTAAAACGATGTATAAAAGCAGAATAATGATACCGACACATTGTAAAACCATTTTTGTTTTACCCATTATTTTTGCCGGCACGATCCGACCTTTGTATCTGACGTAAGCCAGAGAGACGAGCAAGACTTCCAAAAAAATGATGACTCCCGCCAAACCCAAGCTGATATATTTTGAAACTACTATAACCGAAACCATACCAATCAAGAGTTTATCGGCAATCGGATCATAAAACGTACCCCACGACGTTACTTTTTTCTTTGTCCGTGCCAATGCCCCATCAAGAGCATCAGAAAAAGCAGAAAAGAGAAATAAAACAGTGCCTAGAGCGTAAAAATCAAAAGCCAGAAGAAAAGCGATAAAAGGAATAGATATGAGCCGAAATTTGGTTATCTGATTTGGTATAACTTGATGCGGTATGAGTTTTAAAAAGGTTTTAGCAAAGAATCGATCGATTGGAGTAGCTCTGGTGAGATATGTCACTTTTGTCTCCGGTACATCGAGGAAGCGGTCTAGGAAGGTCAATATTGGATTTAGATTGTCTTGCATAGGGCCTTCTTTAGATTTAAGAGTATAACATAAAACAAAAGCCGGGATTTTGAGTCCCGACTCGTCTGAATATTCCTAACTCCGGCCGGCATGAATGGTGAACAGATTTGATAGCAAACCTACCTCTTGATCAAATGAACATTCGGATAAGCAACGCCAGAGAAACCCGTAGTCACAGTATGCCCAAACAATATTCCGCCAGCCGTCTCTACGCACAAACATTTCGCATTCTTTTCCGAAATGTCGCTTCGAGGAAACTGGAATAAAATTACATCTCCGCAAAGCGACAGCATATAAATCATGTGATGTCATATTAAGGAGGGTTTGAGAAGAACGTTTTTATTAAACTAACATCTCATTCACAATTTGGCAATAAATTTGCACCCTTTTTCTACTCATGCTAGGCTATCATCTATGAGCGTGATTTCTAGCGTACTACCGTACATTCAGATAGCCATATCAGTACTCCTCATCTTGGCCGTCCTGCTCCAACAGTCCGGCGCTCAGAATGGTGGAGCACTCAGCGGATCTGACTCGTCCGGATCAGTATTCCATACACGGAGAGGTTTCGAAAAACTGCTTTTTATTTCCACCATCGTTTTGGGTGTGTTTTTTGCGCTCACTTCATTCATTTCTCTTATAAGATAAATTGAAACCGAAAATTAACGTCAAGCAATTTCTTGCTCGCGATAGGGGTATCATGGGACTCGTTCGCGCTCAATCAATATTCAATTCTTTTTCTATAACGGAAAAAACTCTTTTTCTCGTATTGGCCGGCTTTTTTATGTTTGCTACCCTGGCAATCGTCTATCAGATAAACTTCCGTTACATGGTGGAAATACCAACTCACGGCGGTGAATTAACCGAAGGTATTGTTGGCACACCACGCTTTATAAATCCTCTACTTGCCATATCAGACATTGATCGTGATCTCACCGCTCTCGTTTATTCTGGTCTTCTCAAAGCCACACCGAGCGGCGATTTCCTGCCTGATTTAGCTCTCCGCTATTCTATTTCGGCAGACGGCCTGTCTTATACGTTTATTATACGTCCGAACGCTTTTTTCCATGATGGTAAACCAGTAACAGCAGATGATGTTATATATACAATCAGCAAAGCCCAAGACAGCGCCTTGAAAAGCCCGCGTCGTGTAAATTGGGAAGGAGTTTCTATTGAAAAAGTGGGTGATCGAGAAGTGGTTTTTAACCTAAAACAACCGTATACGCCTTTCATAGCAAACCTGACTCTCGGAATTTTGCCAAAACATATATGGAAAAACATAGAGGGTGATCAGTTTACATTCAGTCTATCTAATTTGAATGCTATCGGTTCTGGACCTTATAAAATAGAGTCAATAAATCGCAATGGAGACAGTATTCCAAATCAATTCACTATGCAAGCAAATCCTAAATACGCTTTGGGTGAACCTTATATACGAAAAATTTTCCTCAAATTTTATCAAAATGAAACGGCTCTCGTAGACGCTCTCGGCCGAGGCGCAATCGAGAGTGTCGGTAATCTGGGACCGGAAATGATAGACAATATTCCTGACAATAGAATCGTCATGCGCGCTCCCCTCACCCGTGTTTTTGGAGTATTTTTTAATCAAAACGAAAAAGACATCTTGGCTCACAGAGAAGTGAGAAAAGCGCTAGCCATGGCTATAGACAAAGACAATATCATTCTCCGAGCCCTCTATGGATACGGCACCAGAGCAGAAGGTCCTCTACCGAGAACGGGAGCCGGAAAGTATTTGAATTCGTCTGCTGGCACAGGAACAACAACAGATGTTTTTATAGATTCCGCGACCATCATTCTAGAAAAAGCTGGTTGGAAAAAGAATCCGAATACTGGCATCTTTGAACTCAAGAAAAAAAATGCCAGCTCGACTCTCTCCTTCTCACTATCAACCGCCAATATTCCTGAACTGGTGGAGAGCGCGCATATCATAGAAGAAGCTTGGAAAAAACTCGGTGTATCGCTCGACGTGCGCATATTCGAGCCGGGAGATTTGAATCAATCGGTCATCAGGCCACGTAAATATGATTCTCTATTGTTCGGCATTGTCACTGGCCGCAATCCCGACCTTTATCCTTTTTGGCATTCTTCCCAGCGCAACGATCCTGGATTGAATATCGCTCTCTACACCAACGCTAAAGTAGACAAATTACTAGAAACTATGAGGGGTACGTCTGACTCGGCAAAAGCGAAAGATGCTCTGGCTAATTTTGAAGAAGAAATCGCCAGCGATACTCCGGCCATATTTATCTGGAGTCCAGACTTCATATACGTCGTACCAAAAAAACTTTCAGGTGTAAGTCTGGGGGAAATCACAACGCCTGCTGATAGATTTCTGACCATCCATAACTGGTATACGAAAACCGATAAAGTATGGAGAGTGTTTGTGAGCGATAGAGAGGGCATCGTAGAAAATAATCGATATTAATTAACATTAAAAAATAATATACATTCATGGATAGAGATAATAAACAAATAGGTGGACACAGAGGCTCTCCAAACCGCAGTAAAGTGATGCGTTCTATGGGGCGTAATCGTCCGCCAAGGCGGTTTGGAACAGGTGGTCCTCGGCCTTTTGCTCCATCTGGCGACAGAGGTACACCTCCGATGGTCATTCCTCCCATAGGCGATGCTTTGCGTATTATTCCTCTCGGCGGGGTCGAGGAAATAGGTAAAAATATGACAGCAATTGAGTTTGGCAACGATATTATAGTCATTGATGCCGGCTTTCAATTCAAGGATGAAGCCACTCCAGGCATAGATTATATTTTGCCTAATACCAAATACCTAGAAGAACGCAAAGATCGTATTCGTGCTCTGTTTATCACTCATGGCCATCTCGATCATATAGGCGGCATCCCTTATATCATAGACCGTATAGGTTATCCGATGATATACACTAGGCAATTTGGTGCCATCATGATTCAAAAACGTCAGGAAGAATTTCCTCACTTAAAACCTCTCGATATAAAAGTAATTACCGGCAATGAAACGATCACTTGTGGCTCATTGAAAATAAAAACCTTTCCAATTTCTCATACCATTCCCGATTCTATGGGTCTCATTATAACGACACCTTACGGTGATATTGTTTTTATAGAAGACGTGCGTGTAGATAATATAAAAGGCGTGCCAACGGAGGAAGAGGTAAAACAATATCAGCAATTTGCTGGTCGTGAAATGCTCCTCCTCACTATGGATTCTACGTCTATAGAAAAACCGGGTTTTTCTCTGTCTGAATCCGTGGTTATAGAAAACATAGAAAAATATGTAAAAAATGTTACAGGGCGGCTCATCATAGGCACATTTGCCTCTCAAGTAGAGCGTATCATTGCCATCATCAAAATGGCCGAGAAATACAATAAAAAAGTAGTGGTCGAAGGACGCAGTATGAAAACAAACATAGAAATTATAAAACATTTAAAGCTCCTCGACGTCAAAAATATCATTCCGGCAGAACAAATTGAAAGTTATCCGCCGGACAGAATCGTCATGCTCGTTACTGGTGCCCAAGGCGAAGAATTCGCCGCCCTCATGCGTATGGCCACAAAACAGCACAAATACGTCCAACTCCGCAAAACCGATACGGTTCTATTATCTTCATCAATCATTCCTACAAACTACAACGCCGTCATTAAATTGAAAGATAACCTTTATCGTACCGAATCAAAAGTAATTACTTACCTCGATTCAGATATTCATGCCTCCGGCCACGGCAATCGCGATGAATTGAAATGGATTCATGAGCAGATAAAGTATAAATTTTTTATTCCTCTCCACGGCCATCATTATATGCTCCGCCAGCATTCCGAACTGGCTCAGTCCATCGGCGTGCCACGCGAAAATATTGTTGTGCCTGACAATGGTTCGATCATAGAAATTCGTGATCAGGGAAAAACCATCACAGTACTCAAAGAAAAAGCCGCCAATAATCTGGTGCTGGTGGATGGATTTGCTGTGGGGGATGTTCAGGAAGTAGTCATTCGCGACAGACAACTGCTGGCTCAAGACGGCATGTTTATCATTTTTGCCATCATTGATTCTCAAACAGGACGCTTGCGAAAGTCGCCGGATATCATTTCTCGTGGATTCGTTTATTTGCGCGAATCGCAAGACCTTTTGCGTGAGACACGAACCATCATAAAAAACACCATCGAGGATTCTGCCCGTGGCATGAACCCACTCAATGTTGAAATGATCAAAGGTAATGTCACCGACGCTATCTCCCGTCACCTCTTCCAAGAAACCGCAAAGAGACCGGTGGTTATTCCAGTGCTTTTGACAGTTTAAAAGAAATTAGCAAAAATTTGCATGTTACAATTATCGCCATGCTTCAAGAAAAAACTTTGGCCAGAAAGAGAGCTATTCTCTATGTTATAGGCTTTATCTTTAACCTCGGATACGCCATAACGGCTTATATAAATTCATCTTTTCTCGCTGGCTTAGTGGGCGAAAAATTAGTCGGTATCATATATGCGGCCAGTTCAATTCTGGCCATCGCTGCTTTTATAGAAGCACCGAATGTTCTCCGAAAATTCGGTAATGTAAAAACAACGACAGGTCTGCTCATTATTGAATTATTTTCTCTCGCAGGCCTCATATGGGGAAATGGTGCGCTCGCTGTCATTGCTTCATTCATACTCAATTTTGTAACGGTCGCTCTGGCAAACTATACTCTCGACATATTCTTGGAAAGTTTTTCAAACGATAGCAGAACCGGGCGCATTCGTGGAACATTTCTAACCATCGTAAATACAGGCTGGTTCGTTTCGCCTTATATCGCATCAAAAATTCTCGAAAATTTTGGTTTTACCGGCCTCTATGGAATCTCCGCTCTCCTCCTCTTGCCTGTTATTATTTTGATTGTTGTAAAGCTTCGAGGTATTGCCGAGCCTCGCTATGAGAAATTGCCTTTTTGGAAAAGTCTCGGCGAGATTTGGACCGATAGGGATATAAAAGGCATTTTGGTCATCCAGATGCTTTTGCAATTTTTCTACGCTTGGATGGTCATTTACACACCTATATATCTTCATGAAACAATCGGTTTTGATTGGCCGACAATAGGCATCATATTCACCGCCATGCTCTTGCCTTTTGTTATATTTGAAGCACCTCTAGGCAAGCTCGCAGACAAAAATGGGGAGAAAATGGCACTTTCTTTTGGATTTGTAATCATAGCTCTGGCTATGGCATTGATTGTTTTCATGACCGATCACAATCCGTTTGTTTGGGCGGGAATATTATTTCTCTCTCGTGTAGGAGCGGCCACAGTCGAAGTTATGTCTGATACTTATTTTTTTAAAAAAGTTAATGCCACAAAAACCCATCTCATCAGTTTCAACCGTATGACCCGCCCTATTGCTTATGTCATCGGCCCAATTGTGGCAACAATACTATTCACTGTTTTCGACATGAAAGTCCTCTTTATCTTTCTCGGTTTTCTCATGCTTTACGGCTTGCGCTATAGTCTGACTATTAGGGACACAAAATAGAAACTTCTCTAGAGCTTTACACACTCGAGACACATAAAAAGCGGAATTTCGCGCCGTATTAGGTCTTCGGCGTTTTTGCGTGGGCCTGATTCGCTCTGTTTGTGTGACATCCATTCTTCTAGGCGAGAAATGGCAAAACCTGCATTGGCTAGGGATTTTGAATAAGCTTGAAGAGGACGATGAAAAGAAAGTGTTGTCTGTTTTTTCGCTTGTCCCGGATGCATGTCTATTTCTTTTTTTGATTCACTCATATACTCGTCTATTCTCCTGTATTGCACTTTTAATTTTTCATCAAAACCCCAAGAACTCTTGCCGGGAATTCGAAAAACCGGATGATTTAGAACAATGATAAATTTTCCCCCAGTTTTTAATAGACGTGAAACTTCCGCAAAGACATCAGTCATTCTGTCTATATTTTGAATAGCCAAGACACATAGAGCAGAGTCAAATCTATTATCATCAAATTTCGAGAGGTCATGGATAGAAGCGACGTAAAACTCTTCTGTATGGCTCGCATGTTTCTTGGCAATATTCACAAGTTCAGAGGCGATATCCACGCCAACGACAGATGCGCCGTGGGCAGACAGAGCATGAGAAAAATACCCCTGACCGCAGGCTAGATCTAGAATTTTTTTGCCTTTTTTCGGTGCAAGCAAACGTAAAATGTTCGGCAAAATTACGACTGCTTGATATGAATTTTGATCGTTTACTACATTGTCGTACCAACCAGCCACGCTATTCCAGGAAGTTTTCATAATTATTTTTGTCTATTTTTCTAAAATCTTTTTTTGTTATACTGGCCATTATCATTTTAGGTTTTTTCTGTTTCAGCTGTTTTCTTCATTGAGATCAAGAGCAGAAGAGCGATGAGAACAAAAGCCGAGAAAGCCATCATAGGTATGGTCACGTAACCCAGTGATAAAACAAAATTTTTGGCACATGAAGCAGAATAACCTATAGCTAGACATTCGAGATTGAGGGGATTCCAACCAATCTGGCCAATATAATGAAACAAAGCGACGATAGCGCCGATGCTCGAGAGCACTATGCCGTATATTTTTATTCCTGTATCTCTGCGGAAAATAGCCACGCCAAAAAGTATGACTTGAGAATACATGAATATTCTCTGAAACCAGCAGAGCTTGCATGGTTCGTAACCTATGACGTCTGAATATATGAGACTAGTGAAAGTGGCCAAAAATGATATGAGAAATGCCATAAGAAGAGCTCTTTTTTCAAAAAATTGAACAAAACCTGTCTTTTTTAATTTCGGAGAAAAAAGAGCGATGATCAGAACAACAATGAGCAAATCGGCAATTACTGTCGATGCGGACCAAAATATATTTATAAACGATACGAATGATTGCATATTAATCTTTTATCAGGGGACAACCTGTAAATGTCGAAAGTTCCGATAGAGACAAAACACCGGTCTTTCGCATACCATTTCTCAATTCCCATGTGGGATACGTTTCGATTTTTTTATCTACACAAACAGGAAGCTGATCTTTGCCGTCAATTGTTGAACATTCTGTATAAGGTAGTTTCGCTGCTGATTTGCCAAATATTGCCTTCTGTTCTTGGCAATGCGGGCACCAAAATGCCCCAAAGAATGTAGTACCGCTATTTTCTATACATGAGGCAAACGTATCATAATGCCCTGGCCTGGACGAATACCAAACGATGCCACCTATGATAAATATGACCAAAAACACAAGAATCACCCATGACGAATATTGCTTCATTTTTCTATCTTACCATTTTTGAAGTTCTACTGTAGATGACCACAAGCACTGATAAACAGATCACAATAACCAAAAGTAAGTTTGCCAGATCGAGACCGAGAAGCCACGACAGAGTGAGATCTGTCTTTTCCACAAACCAAGTCTGATTGAGAATAAAGGACAAAGTATTAAGGACATTTAGAACGGACCCTATGCAAAGCAAGGCTGATCCGCGCATGAAACTCGTATCTCTCTCTTCAGGTTTTATGTCCTTTATAACAATTCCGTATATTATGGAATATGTTCCCAACAATAACAGAAGTAGTATGAGTAGAGCATATAAGTGAATGTCCTTTAAAGTACTCCGTAATCTGTCTGATAAAGAACCTATAACTCCAGCTATATTGGAAATACTGGATGTGGCCTGACCAATAACACCCTCAAAATCTTCTGGATTTATAGGTATGTCCTTTATACTTTCATTGTCCTTGAACTCTGGATTATCTTTACAATAAACAGTGTTTATATATCCGGTCGTCGTAATATAGACGATACCGGTAGGCTCTGTAATACCCCACGGAGCCAAAATTTCCTCTGCATGTTTTATTTGCATGGCTTTTACGGCTTCCTCCGTGGCAGAGTCAAAATCACCATTTACCACGAGACCGGCTTTTTCATATGTATTCAAAAAATATTGGAGTTTGCGGACTTCGTCTGGATTGTTATCTATACCTATCCGGAGAAAGGTTTTAACGAAATTACCAGCGGGGCATGTTTTTTCAGGGCCCAAAACAGATGATCCTGATGTATTTACATTGTCCAGCGTAATCCATATATCGCCCGGTATAATATCGGTTGATACTGACACCACAGGACATCCAAAACCTGTGCAATGCCGTCTCGAACCGCCACCACCGCCACCGCCAGAACTTGTTATTACGGTTGAAATAGTATTAACCAAGCTACCACTGCCAGAACCGCTACCACCCGCTGGTGCAGGATCATCGTCCGTATTTATTAGAGAAACACTTTTTGCAGCCAAATTATTCCAATTAGCATCATTACTAAAGCTAGGACCGATAATGACTGTATACGCAACATCACCGTCATCAATCACATCATTTATACCTGTGACTGTTACCGTCTGAGGTGTATTCCAATTTGCAACCGTAAAGACAAGTCTAGTTATAGGTGATGTCGTGCCTTCATTCCAATTAGAACTTGTAACCGGAAAAATCACATCTGTTCCCGGTACAGATGTAAGAACAGCGGTAAATGTCACAGTTGTGCTAGTTTCACTCGTAGATAATCCACTAGGCAAAGAAAGACTCAAATCACGTAGAGGTTGGTTAGTGTTACCGCCGGTATTAATAATTGACGTATTAACAATAGGATTTACCACAACAGATGTGGCTGGAACTGTGATTGGCGGTGTAATTGGGGGTGTAATGTTGCCACCACCGCTAGCAGCTGTAACCATAAACGATTGATTACCTCCAAACCAATCAGCACCCTGCTCTACAGCACGCAAAACATAACTTCCCGGAACAGCAGGAGCTGTAAAGGTAATTCTTTTATTATCATTTACAGCTGTTGTAGACAGGGTTATCAGGGATATATTTTCGCTCAAATTAGATTTTGATATACCTAAATCATGTTTTGTATTCCATATTTTTGTACCACTATTTTTAACTTGAACATTAAACTGTGTACCGGCAATAACACTGGATGGAAAAGAGATGTACGTAATTCCATTTACAGCTACTGGTGGCGGTGTAATTGGGGGTGTGACGATATTAGTGCCACCTGATCCAACCGTACAACCGGTTATAGAAAGAGGACTCTGGGTTAAAAGAGAATTATTTAAATTTGTTGAAGTATTGCTATTTATACCATAAGCGTAAATGGCATATGTTTTACCGTCCAAAAGATTGTTTGGAATTGGAAAAGAAAAACCATGATCACCACTTATTGCCATATTCTGATTGACATCGGATCTAGGTCTGTTTGCCTTTATACTACCGATAAAAATACCACTAGAAGTATCTCCACCGGAATAAAAATGAACATCTATTTGTGCATTTGTATCATCTGGATCATATGCCCAACCATTAAAAATACTACAACTGACATTATCCAAATAACCTATTGGTTTAGCATCTGTGGTTGGAGGTGGAGTGATTGGTGGTGGTGTAATTGGCGGGGTGACTGGTGGAACAACTGGTGGTATTGAAAAAACTTCTATAATTACTTGACCATTTGCACCATATCCACCTGATCCGACATCAGATCCACCTCCGCCACCGCCAGGAAAACTACCATCAATAGCCAAAGGACTACTAGGATCACTACCGGGACACGTTCCATCCCGCCCACATCTACCTCTAGAACCACCAACACCACCATTTGGAGAACTGCCACCCTTTGAAGCGTATGGATTTGAATCAAACTCAATGTACGGATCTGCACTAGAGCCGTTTGAATTTACATCACCACCTATAGCTTCCCCACCAAAACCTAAATCAGCAGTGGAATTACCGTGACCTGTATAACTCGTACCACCTATACCTCCACCGGCAATCATAATTCCAAAAGATCCCTCGAATTTAGTATCTCCACCGGAATTTCCCTGACGACCTTTTGAAACATCTTTTATACCCTGTCCACCAGCACCAATAGTAATAAAATATTGCTCTCCACTAGTAACCGTAATGGTTTTTTCCGAATAAGCTCCCCCGCCACCGCCGAGTCCAGATCTGTGAGAATCGGTTATTTTTTCGCCATTTCCAGCAGATCCACCGGCACCCCATGTTTTTACTTTGACGGAAGCAATTCCCGAAGGCACTGTCCAGGTGTAATTACCAGGAGAAGAGAAAATATCAGTATCACCAACAACGCTTGTATTAGAAATATCGGCATAAGCTGTCATTGGTGTAAAAGGACCAATAATGAAAGCCAAAATAATAACCGAAATAATGGCTTTAAAACTGAATTTATTTAAATTTTGACGGTTTAAACTCATGAGAAAATTGTTTGTATATATTACAACCTTATGTAAGTAAGCCGTAAAGTCAATAAAATGATTACCTAAAAATCATCAATTTTAAAGCGTAAATCCGTATAAAGGACATTTAAGAAATATTTACAAAATTTTATTTTTTGTGTCCTTTATAAAACTGTTACCCAAAAGACCATGAAAGAAAGTAAAGGACATTTATAAAAATCAAAATGTTTAAAGTGACATAATATAATTAGAGTCAAATTAAACTACAAAATAATTATTTATATAAGTCAAACTGATTCCTCTTAAATTGACATATCACAACGAAAAGTGCAGTATGGTCTACGGAAACTTTCTTGATCTGCTATAGCAAATCAGTTCTCCAAAAAATCCTATACAGCCGTCATTTAGACAACAAGGAATAAAAATGAATACAGAAAGCGCGAAAGGTACAGTAATCAAACTCATCGTAACTGGTAGGCGTTTAGCTCTACCTGCGATTTATAATCTCGAAACAGATATCGTGATTGATGGAAAAAATATTGGAGATTGGGGGTGGTCAAGGCTAAGCGATGTGGCAGATTTCATAAATGATATGCGTGAAATCATGAATCTATCTAGAACACCCCATAGAATGCTCTGCGATTTACAGTTTATATTTGATGATTTCGGTTTACTTAATGGACACGACCACGAGGGACATCCTCTAGTCACGTGGATCAACCCATTACATTATGTGGTTATGGGTGATAAACCGAAAGAACCGGTTGAATATGAAATGGGTATCCACATTCCCTCTGGATGGGTTAGTCACATAAAAACCGCTCTCTCCCGAGGGGTTATAAAAGTGATCAACCAAAAGACAGATCGAGGACGTGGCGTTTTTCAAAACATAGTAGGTATAAAATCTGACGGCACGACTTTTGACCTAATTCTCAGTAGTGGTAAAATCTATTTTTTACCGCCAATAAGATAAAAAACCGGCAACCGGCAAAAATTACTAAAGCTGAATGTTATGTTCAGCTTTTTCATTATAAAAAACAGTATGTATAGTTTTTAAAAATACTAATATTTACGAACTACTCCTTTTACGACAGCCGCTATTTTTAAGTCGTACTCTGGATATATAGGTTTATATTTTTTATTGGCTGGTTCTAAATATATCTGACTTCCTTTCTTTCTATAATATTTCATCGTCCAACCGCCATCAATTTCCGCTATGACTATATCGCCTGGTTTTGCTTCGAGTCGCAAACCGATTTTTTCCGCAACCACGAGGTCGCCTTCGTGTATACCTGCGTCTATCATAGAGTCGCCCTTGACCTCGAGCAGGTACGAGCTCTGTCTGTCTTCCATCAAATAGGTATTTATATTGAGAGTGTCCAGAACTGATTCTTCGGCTATGGCTGGTATGCCGGCTTCAACAAGACCAAGTATAGGAATTTCATCTTGGGTGCGGACGAATGTAATTCTGCCTTCGGCGTCCTTGGAGAGAATATCCATTAGAACGAGTTTATTGATCAATTTATAAACGGCATTTTTGGATTTGAAGCCTGTGAGAGTCATGAGCTCTCTGTAGCCTGGCATTCTCTTGTGCTGATTGTAGAAATCGGTTATTTTCTGGATTTTGTTTTTGTAGTCCTGGAGCATATTAGAAAATAAACGAAGCGACAGCTCCAGCCATTCTACCGAGAGACTTTGCAAATAAACCGAATAGATTATGTCCATCATATGACTTGAGCCTGCGTAGTTGACTCAGAAGCAGTTTGTGCCGGAGAGCATCGTTTTTATACGATCGGCCGGTGATGATCTTCATATCAATCTGTTTGTTTATAATATCCAACTCATACTGAATGGTCTTTATTGTGTTTCTCATGGCGTTTTTTATTATTCTTATATACGAATAGTATAAGTGAACCACAGTTCACCTGCAAGCAACACCTGTGGATAACTATGGAGTATTCCTTTTATAACAAAGTCTTCTCTTTAAAGCTCATCCACCCAGTTTTAGAAACAATAACATGATCAGCCAGGTCAATACCAAGAATACGGCCGGATTCGACGAGACGGTCTGTCACTTCCCTGTCTTCGAGTGAAGGTTCAACATCGCCCGAAGGGTGGTTATGAACCACGATGACAGAAGCGGCATGCAAAACTATGGCTGGCTCAAACACTTCTCGCGGATGGACGAGGCTGGTACTCAATGTGCCTATGGAAATTATTTGTCTCTCTATGATGCAATGCTTTGTATCGAGATAAAAAGCAATGACGTGCTCACGTTTTCCAGCGCGAAAATCGGCTGACAATTTCCATATGTCTTTGGCTGTAATAATTTCTTGTTTTATATCGATGGAGAAACGAAAAGACAATTCTATCATTGCTATCACTTGCGCCACTTTCGCTCTGCCCAAGCCATGCAGTTTGAGTAGATCGTCAAATGTGATTTTGTCTTTCTTTTTGGTGGCAATCACTTTCAAAATTTTTTGAGAAAGATTCAAAACATTTGCGCCTCTCACACCCGAGCCCAAAATCAAAGCCAAAAGCTCGTAATCAGCCAGTTTTTTCACGCCGTATTTTTCCAGTCTTTCTCGAGGCATTTCTATTTTCAATAAGTCTTTGATTTTCACTTCACCATCCTAACAAACCAGAGATAAAGAAAAGATGAAGAAAATTTAACAACTTTTTTTCCATTTTCCGCTATTCCAGAGGCAAAAAGCCAAATAGGCGCAGGAAAAAAGCCGTAGGAATGTCGTACCATAGAAAGAAAATGCTGTAGATTTTTGAATTGAATGGTTTGGCTCCGCTTTTCCAATCTTCAATTATAGTCAATAAATCACGCACTATGTCCGGCTCATGAAAAAATACACTAGCTTCTATATTCCAGTTTAATGAAATTAGATCCAAATTCTGCGAGCCTATGATGCCTTCGCGCCGGTCTACAATCATGGCTTTGGCATGATTCATGCCTTGGGTAAAATAGATTTTGACGCCAAGATTGGTGAGACACGAGGCAAATGAACGATTGACTCCGTTTATGATCCAATAATCGGTCGATTTCGGCAGAAGTATTTCCACCTCTACGCCCCGGATGAGCGCCTGATGGATACAAGCGATGAACCAACGCGGAGGAAAAAGATATGGTGTGACAAAAATAATGGATTTTTGGGCATTGTTGAGACGTTCTTCATAATATTTCCTAAATAGATGGCGTTTTCGGCCTATGCCGTGGTCCAGAAACCAGAGCTTTGTTTTTTTGAAAACCCCAGGACGATACTTGTTATTAGACAATTGATCATGGCCACCGCATCGTTTATACATTTTGATAAATGATTGAAGAATTGCTAGAACCACTTGACCTGTAACCCGGATTTGCAGATCTTTCCATCGCGCATATTTTTTGCCAACATTTACTCCGCCTATAAAAGCTACCATCTCATCAATAATGAGAATTTTACGATGCGAACGCCTGAATAAAAAACTGGAAAAAAGAACTTCCGCACCTGATGCTTTTAATCGGCCGACCGCATTGCTCAAAATATCGTAACTGCCGATAATATCGAGGATGACTATTACCTTTACTCCTCTCTCTGCCGCCCGCGCCAACTCTACAAAAAATCGGTTGCCCGCCAAATCGTCGCAGAGGATATACATCTCAAAATATATGCTCTTTTTGGCTTCTGATATATCTCGAAGCATTGGAATCCAGGCCTTCTCCGAGGTGGTAAATATGCGATGTTTCATAAGGGTCTATTATCGCATAAACTGATTTCTTCAATTTATTTTTTATCTTATCCCCTTCCTAAAAACACGCTTATAACCAGTGCCGAGTTTGGCGCTTTTTGATGGGTCGGTTTTGAGAGGGCGCGGATATTTTGAATTGAAACTACGCTTTGGAGCTCCGCCCTTGAAAGGCTGGTTGGTATGTACTCTAAAAGCGCCCACTGGAGCAAAGCGTCTCGAATCGCCCCGAAAATCAGCACTAAAATTCCTCCGCAGGCCACCACGACCATAATATGGTCTAGGCGAGGAAGGGGTGTGAGACGATATAGTCGCACCTTCGTGACTCTTTACAGGAATCTGCTTTTTTATGAGACGTTCTATATCTATGATATCGCGCTTTTGATCAGGCGTGGCAAAAGAAACTGCTTTGCCTGTTTTACCAGCGCGACCGGTGCGGCCGATACGATGAACGTAATCTTCTGATTGCTCTGGCAAGTCGTAATTGACGACGAGGCTTATGTCCTTGACGTCTATGCCGCGAGCGGCGATATCGGTAGCTACGAGCACTTGATGTTTATGTTTTTTGAAACCGTCTAGGGCTTCCCGCCTCTGGCCGAGAGTCCTATTTGAATGGATCTCGGCGGCGGTTGTGCCTATATTACGCAAGTCATGAGAAATATTTTTTGCACCGTGCTTTGTGCGAGTAAAAACGAGAACAGGTTGACCCGGGTATTCGCCTATAAGCTTTACCAAGAGATTGAATTTGGATTTTCGTTCGACAATGATGATCTCCTGATCCACTTTTTCAACAGTAGTTCCAGACGGCGCCACTTCAATGCGCAGAGGTAATTGCATATGCTCCATAGCAAGTTTAGCGATTTCGCTCGGCATGGTCGCCGAAAACAAGAGAGTTTGGCGCTCTTTTGGAATTTTTTTTATGATTTCTCTTATCTGCGGAGCAAAGCCTATATCAAACATGTGGTCGGCTTCATCCAAAACGAGAATGGAAACGCGGTCAAGTTTTATATTTCCTTGTTTTAGGTGATCAATCAATCGCCCCGGGGTAGCGATGACGATATTCGGGCCATTGCGCAAATCGCGAACTTGTCTTCCCATAGAATCTCCGCCTATAAGAACGGCAGTGGTGATGCCTTGGGTATAACCGACTTTGCGTATAATTTCTTCCACTTGGATAGCGAGCTCGCGAGTAGGCAGGAGGACGAGTCCTCGACCAGCTTTATTTGTCGAGAGTCTCTCTATCATAGGAATACCGAAGGCCAGAGTTTTTCCCGTGCCCGTCTGAGCGATGCCTATGATGTCTTTGCCAGAGAGACCGATGGGAATTACTTTTTCTTGAATGGGCGTAGGCACGGTAAAACCATCGCGCTTCAATATAGCGAGCAGTTTTTCGTTTATACCCAAATTTTTAAATGTCATAACTTCTTTGAAGGCTGTTTCCGGATGTTTGATTGGTGTCATATTATTGTGTGACCCGAGTCGTGAAGTCACATAACATGACGCTAGATTCAGAGCACGTTTCTTCTAATTAAAGAGAAGAAATACTTATGCCTGTGATTATAGCATACCTCTCTTAAAATTGCAAGGATATGAATACCCCCAACCATTTTTGCACTCTGCTGGTAATGTCCTAATAAAGCTTCATTTTTGAGCCTAAATATGTTAATTTCAATTAACAAATACATATATTGGCATATATTGACATGTATTGCCGGATCGTCTAAAGGTAGGACGTCGCTCTCTGAAAGCGAAAATTTTGGTTCGATTCCAAGTCCGGCAACCAAGTCGAGCGTAGTTTATATCGCTCAAGAAGGGTCATGTGGCCTGATAACAAATTAGCTTTTATTTGATATGATTTAAACTATGAAAAACTCACAAAGAGGATTCGTAACCCCTCTCATCATTATATTTTTATTGGCTATTGGTACGGGCGCATATTTATATACAAACAAAGCCGAGGAAGTTCCCAAGAGCGATCCTAATCTAGTGGTCACAACTCAAACCAAAGTTATCGACAATAATACTGTCCAGATTACCTATTCCGCCGATGTCTTGGGTGTCCTTGCTCGTAGCTCGTCAGACTTGACGCTCTCCTTATCTTGTCCGAATGGAATAAAGGCGACATATTCAGGAAACGATATATGTGGAAACTCTGTAAAAATTGACAGTGTGACAGATGTCATTTTTTTAAATGATACAAGGAAACCTCAAACCGTACGTGCTACTCTCAATCTTCTTTCCGGTAAAGATGGAATGGCAGTAGTGGCCAGAAGTACCGTGGAGACAGTAATTGATCCCACTTCAATAAGTATTACTGGCAGGAACCTTTTGGGGTTTGAGCAGGCTGTAAACAGCAGTAACTGGAACGAAATTCAAAAATTCCTTTCAAATAAAGTATATATTGTCCTAGAAGGTTCATCTTGTTGCGGCGAAAAGGACTCAGCTCAAGCTGTCGAAAATTTGAAGGGTAATTTTGATGGCCTCGAACTTACATTCGATGAAAAGAGTAGTCTGGTCAAGGACTACTTAAATTACATGTACTCACAATATCCTTCAGGAAGACAAGTTGGGGCAAGTACAGATTTCTTTAAAGATTTAGTGTTTGGTGTAGAAAATGATGCAGCGCAAGCCTATAAAGCAACTTTGGGTTACAGGGTTGAGAGTGGGAAAATAACTTTTCTGTTCATGAATCCTGGAAGAGACCGATAGGGGATCGTTCAAGACGGGTCGATTTGATACCATGAACAACTCTAAACGGTCTTGTAGGGCAAAGCCTTGCATGGTTCTAACTCGAGTCGGCCAGCCAAACAAAAAGACTTCGTACCTATTTTTATTTAAACACGTGTTATTATAAAAAAATGAAAAAACAGGTAATAATAATCCATGGGGGGGATGTCTTTGATACATATGAGCAATATATTGAAAGCCTGCGTAGAGAACGGGTTGATTTAAAAGATTTTTTCCGAAAAGGCTGGAAGAAAAATCTGGCGGAGAGGCTCGGCGGGGATTTTGTGGTGATTGCTCCGAGGATGCCCAATGAATCCAATGCAAAATATAT